>JAQBQH010000019.1 GCA_028287105.1 Myxococcales bacterium | reverse complement strand
GAGCGCGAGGCGGCGGATCTTGGCGCGGCTCTCGGCGAGCTGGACGCGGGCGCCGGTCACGCCGCCCTCGACGGCGACCCGCGCCCCGGCCCACATCGCGACGACGCGCGAGTGCGGCGCCACCGTGAGCCAGCCGCCGGCCGGCAGCTGCATCTTGGCCTCGGCGACCGCGTGGTCGTCGCCGACCTCGAGATCGGCGGCGCCCTGACGCGAGAGGAGCGCGAAGGCCACGTTGTCGGCCACCGGCGCGCGATGCCGGTGCAGCCCGAACACGAGGAGGAATCCCGCGATGGCACCGACGCAGGCGCCCCACGCCATCTGACGCCACGGCACGCGACGGCCGCGATCGAGGCGGTGGCGCACGGCGGTGATGTCCGACTGCCGCATGAAGGGCGGCTCGGGCGGCGGCTCGAGCGCCTCCTGCACGGCATCGAGACGCCCCATGGTCACGCCACAGCGACGGCAACCGTGGACGTGATCGGCGATCCACTGGGCGGCCTCGGGATGCAGGCGGCCGGCGCGGAAATCGAACAGCGCCTCTTCGGTCGGGCCGCCGTCGTGTACGAGGACGGTGGCGCTCACGACCGCGGCTCCGGCTTCTTGGCGATCAGCTTGGTGCGCGCGACCCGCAGGCGCCGCTTGACGGTGCGCGTGGAGCAGCGCAACACCGCGGCCACGTCCTCGAGCGGTAGCTCCTCGACCTCGTGGAGGACGAACGCGGCGCGCTCTTCACCCTCGAGCAGGTCGAGCGCGGCGCGCGCGGAGGCGACGGCGCGGCTGCGGTCGATCAGATCGTCGGGGGCGGGCGCGCCCTGTGGCAGCGTGGCGTCCTCGGCGTCGCGGCGGAACCAGCTGCGCACGCGATCGTAGCGGCGCGAGCGGGCGACGACGCGGTGGCAGATCCCGAACACGAAGGTGGAGACGCGCGACCGACCTTCGAAGCCGGCGATGCTGCGGCAGACCTGCTCCAGCGACGACTGCACGAGATCTTCGTGCTGCTCGCGGTCGCGCGGGCCGGCCAGACGATAGACAATGCGGTAGATAGATGGATAGAGCGCCGTCATCAGCGAGTTCAGCGCCGCCGGGTCGCCCGACTGGTGACGCGCGACCAGCGCCGCGAGCTGAGGCTCGGGGTCTGCCGACAACGGCGGCGACGGGCTCTGACGGCGATCCACGAGTTGCATTCCTTTCGGTGAGTGCCTCGGCCCTGCCACCGGGGACAGGTCGCAGTATAACGAATTCCGTAGGTTATCGTACAGGTCGTTACATTGCGCTAGCGGGTGCGCCAGGCGAAACCGAGCGTTACCTCCGCGGAAAAACGGGAGAATTGGGCGATTCGGACGTCGCCGGAGACGACCCTCGCGTCGGTGAGCGCCAGGTCCAGATCGGCTCCGATCAGCACGGCGACGGGGCCCACGACGGTGAGCGCGAGCCGCGGACCGACGACGAGCGCGGGCGTGGCGACGGTATGGCGCCCCTCGGCGTGGGCGTCGTCGAAAAGGACGATGACCGCGGGACCGGCGGTGACGTCGAAGTCGGCGAGCCGGTTGCGGACGCCGACGCCGGCGCGCGCAGCGACGAGGGCGCGGAAGAAGGTGAGGTCGTGGCCGGCGATGGTGTCGCGATTTCCCGAGAGCGAGAGCGAGCCGGCGACGCGCAGCAGGCCGCGGGTCCAGACGACGCGCGCGCCGCCACCGGCGAGCGGCGGATTGGCGGGGCCGATGCCGAACACTCCGAGCGCGCCGAGCTCCAGGGCGACGCGCGTCGGCGCCGGTGGTCCCGATGCGCGATCGTGCCCGCCGCCGCTGCCCCCTGCCCCGTCGCTGCCGCCTGAGGCGTCGCTGCCGCCCGAGGCGTCGCTGCCGTGCTGGCCGTCGCTGCCGCCGCGCTTGCCGGCGCTGCGGCGCTGCTCGTCGGCGCGACGCTGCTCGGCGACGCGACGCTGCTCCTCGAGCCGCTTGGCTTCGGCGACACGCTCCTCGGCGTCGCGCTGCAACCGCTGGACGAGCGCGAGCTGCCGCGCCATCTCTTCTTGATGCTGCCGCTCCTCGGCCGCGGTCGGCGGCGGCACCACCGGCGCGGGCGGGGTCGCCGCCACCGGCGGCTTCACCGGCGGCGCGACCGGCCGCGCGCCGACGACATCGGGAAACTCGGCGGTCAGGATGTCGGACACCAGAAGCGACAGGCTCTCGGCCAGATCCTCGGCATCACGAAAGCGGATCTCGGCGCGACGCTGCGCCTTGGAGCCGGCCACCTGGGTCACCTGGACCACACAGCGCGCCGCGCGACCCGCGCCGAACCGGCAGCGCGCCGAGGCGTCGACATCGGCGGGCACCGCCGTCACCACCGAGCTGCCGAGCTGCCGCAGCGCCACCGCGACATGCGCCGCCGCCGCCGATTGCAGCGACGCGGGCGCCCTCCCCTCGACCGCCACGCCACGCCACCTGACCCGCGCGCCATCGGCGAAGGCGGCGCCAGCCACGATGAGGCAGGCGAGCATCGCTACGAGTCGCACCACTGGCGACCTTAGCATCCGGCGATGGTACGATGCGAGCCGTGCGCGCGCCGGCCCTCCTCTTCCTACTCTGCCTGGGACCCTTGACCGCTCGCGCGGCCGCGGACGAGCTCAGCCTACGCAACGAGAAGAACCTGTCGCCCGAGCAGTGCCTGGCGCTGCCGGCGAACGAGGTGGCGACGCGCTGCCCCGGCATGGGCGGGCGGCTGATCACCGTCGGTGCGGTGCGCTATGCGCTGGTCGAGCGCTACGAGCCCAAACGGTCGACCTCGTTCTGCGACGAGGGCGATGGCCACTGGCGCTGTCGCCGCGTGGTCGTGATCGATCGCGAGCTGCGCGGCACGCGGCGGCGCAATCCGCAGGCCTTCATCACGGCGGGCGAGCTGTTGCGCACCATCGCGACGGCGCCGTCGCTCAAGGTCGCCGACGAGCTGGGCGCGCTCTTCGCCGGCGCCGAGCGGCGGCGAACCTGCGTCGAGATCGCCAAGAATGGCTGCGCCGTGCAGGCGGTGCGGCTCAAGGTGGCCGGCGCGACCGGCGCGCCCGTGGTGAAGCGGCGCCTCTGGCTCGTCGAGGACGCCGACGGGCCGATGCTCCAGTGCTCGGATTACGAGCTCACGCGCTGCGACGCGCTCGACGCTGCCGGCTGGCTGGCGATGGTGGTGACCTTGCGCCCGTCGTCGCAGGCGCCGCCCGCGCCGACGCCGGAGCTCGACGTGCCCGACGTGCGCGCCGACAAGCGCCCGCCGCCCAAGGATGGCGTCGCGCTCACTGCCGCCGAGGCGGTCGACACGCCCGCCGGCGCGCTCGACCCCTACGTCAGGCCGAAGCTGGCCAAGAATCTGCCCAAGAGCCCGTCGCGCGCGGACGCCACGCGGCTGGCGCAAGCGATCGATCGTTCGGGGCGCGCCTGCGTCGCCGCCGATCGCGCCACCGTCGAGCTGACGCTCACCGGCGAGGGCAACGTGCTGGCGCTCGCCGTCGACGGCGCGCAATCGGGCGGAGAGCACGACTGTCTCGTGGCCATGGCGCGCAAGCTGCCGCTGCCCCGCTTCGCCGACGCCACGTGGCACGTCACGGCGCTCGTGCGAAAGAAGTAACGCGCCGACTCAGGGCGCGCGCACGAAGGCGTCGATGGTGGCGCGGTAGACGTCGAAGCCGAGCGTGTCGGGAACGTTGCCGTGATCGGCGCCCGACACGAAGACGAGCTGCGTGCGGCCGGGATGCGCGCTCGTCAGCTCGGTGGCGTACTTCGGCTGCACGTAGTCGTCGGCAGTCCCGTGCAGCGCCAGGAACGGCACCGCGCCGAGGGTGGCAACCTTGGCCAGGCTGTCCCAGCGCGCATCCGCGACATAGCTGCGCGGCAGGTCGGCGTAGGCGCCGTCGTGAACCAGCGCGTCGACCGAGCTGAACGTCGATTCCTCGACGAGAGCGGCGGGCGGATGGTGCGTCGCGAGGTCGATGCAGGGCGCGCCGCCGAACGAGCGGCCGTAGTAGACGAGCTTTCGCGGATCGACGCCGGCGTGGGCGGTCACGGCGCTCCAAACGGCGCTCTCGTCGGCGACGATGCCCGGCTCCGAGGCGCTGCCGGTCGAGCGGCCGAAGCCGCGGTAGTCCCAGATGACCAGGTTCCAGCCGAGCGGCGCGAGCAGCTCGAGGCGCGGCCAGGAGTCGGCGAGGTGGCCGCCCTGCCCATGACAATAGATGAGCGTGTAGTCGGGCTGGGCACCGGCGACGAACATCCAATAGATCGTAACGCCGTCGGTGGACGACACGGTGTGCTCTTCGTAGGCGAGCGCGGTGTGCAGCTCGTAGGCGTCGGTCTTGACGGGCGCATAGAGGAACGAATCGAGCCGCGCGCGGCAGCCGGAAGCCGCAACTGCGACCGCGAGTGTCGAGAGCGCCAGGAGCGCGGCGAGCATCGGACGCTTCATGGGGCACCTGCCAGGTAGACGTTGAGGCCGAGCAGCACCGAGACGTAGCCGAAGCCGCCCGGCGCGACCCAGGCCGGCGCCGCGGCGGCGGTGTCGAAGTTGGGCACCAGGTACTTCGCCTCGAGCGACAGGCCGACGCGCTTGCCGACGCGCAGCTCGCCGCCGACGAAGGGGCCGAAGATCGGCACCCAGCCGCGACCCTCGAAGCTGATCGCGAGATCGAGCCCGCCGTAGAGGAGGTGCCGCTTTTTGCCGAGCGCCCACGCCGTCGCGGCGCTGAGCTGCGGCAGCGCCCGCGCGCTCGTGGTGAAGTCGGTCAGGAAGTGCAGCGATCCGGTCACGGTTACCGTCGGTATGGGTCCGCGGTCGCGCACGATCGGGTGATAGGCGACACCCGGCTCCAGATGCAGATCGCCGAACGCCGCCGCCGTGATGTTGGCGTGCAGATAGAGCTCGACGTCGTCGCGCACGCCGTAGGCGCCGCCGACGGTCGCGATCGGCGTGGGGAAGACCGCGCTGCCGAGCTTGATGAGCGGCCCGCCGAGCGACGCGTGCACCATGCCATTGCCGCGACCGAGCGGCCGCACCAGGTGCGTCGAAGTGCAGGCGGTCAGCGCCGCCAGCGCGCAGGCGGCAATCAGAAGGCGCATCCGCGCCACTTTATGTTATAGAAACCGGCCATGTCGGAAAAGCTGTCTGGGGGCCAGGAGAAGTTCGGGGCCGATGATCGCAAGTGGCGCGACGTCGGTGCGGGGCTCAGCGTGCTCGATCTCCACGAGGAGAACGGGCGTCGGCTGCAGCTGGCGCGCATCACGCCGCAGGGGCGCATCATGGCGCACAGCCATCGGGGCACCGAGGTCATGTACGTCGTGAGCGGCTCGCTCGTCGTCGACGGCACGCGGCTCAAGGCCGGCGACGTGCTGGTCTCGCCGCCGAGCTCCATGCATCGCGAGACCTGGAGCGCCGAGGGCTGCGAGCTCATGATCGAGTGCTCGCCCGACGACGATCTGCTCCGCTCCTAAGTCACTTTCGCGTCGGAAAATCGACCAGCTCGTTTTCGAGCGGCAGCCGCTTCGACTGCTCGAATTCGTACGGTAGGCCCTCGGCCGCGAGCGACGAGGGTCGATCGGCGACATGGAAATGCAGGTGCGGCTCCGTCGAGTTGCCCGAGTTACCGACGAGCCCGAGGAGCTGGCCGCGCTTGACGTGGTCGCCGACCTTGACGCGCAGGCTCTTCGGCTGGAGGTGTGCGTACAAGGCGTAGCGCCCGCCGCCGACGTCGACGATGACGTGATTGCCGCCGATGGTCTCGAGCGTGATCGGCACCGCGCGCGTGGGGCCGGGAATGTTCTCGGCGAGCCCATCCTTCGTCGCTACGACCGTGCCGTCGGCGACCGCGAGCGCGTGGGCGCCGTAGCAGCTGTAGCTCTTGTTCTTCTTCTCGTCGCCGTTCGAGGTCCGCCCGGCGGCGTTGACCTGCACCCAGTCGATGGCGAAGCGCTGCGAGCTCCAGGCGCGCCCGCCGATCGGGATCATCGCGCCGCGATGGCCCGACGTGTTCGACGGTCCGTTGACGGCCACCCAGCGCGCGCCTTCCAGCGGCGGGCCGATGACGATGGGCGCCTCGCTCCGCACCGCGAGGCGCTGCTTGACGACCCACTTCTCCGCATCGTCGCCGACGACGAGCGTGAGCTGGTTATCGACGGCCGCGGGCGCGCTCGCGCCGTCGGGCAGCGTGACCCAGACGCGGATGACGGCGCGCAATCCGGGGCCGACGCGAAGCGGATCGCCCGGCACCGGCGGCAGGCCCGGGCGATCGGTGGCGGCCGGCAGATCGGTCGCTTCGAGCGTGGCGAGCGCGCGTCCGTCGGGCGCGAGCACCTCGAAGCGGCGCAGCGAGAGCTCGTGCTGCCCGAAGTTGGTCACGTGCGCTTCGTACACGAGGTGGACCTTGTCGTCGCCGCCGCGGAACGGCGTCGGCGCCACCGGCACCGCCATTTCGATCGGGGCATCGAGCGTCCGCCGCGCGTGGCCGGCCGGCGCGGGCGGCTGGGCCGCGGCAGACTTGCCGCTGTCGCGCGCGAACGAGAGCGGCTGCGGCGGCACTCCGTTCTGCGTCCAGGTGCCGTCGAGCGCGGCGCCGGCCGTGTCGAGCTTGCCGTCGTAGACGCCGCCGATGCGCGCGATGGTGAACCGCACGGCGCTGCCGGTCACGGTCACGCTGTCCATCGGCAAGGTGGCGCCCTGATCGACGCTCTCGAGCACGCCGCCGAGCTTTCCGTCGCCGCTCTTCGAGAACGTGACGACCAGGTGCAGCCGGCCGCCGAGCGCGCCGCGCCAGACGCCTTCGACGCCGCCGGACGGATCGGCATGAGCGGAAGCGCCGACGAGCAACAACGAGCAGACCAGCAGTCGAGGCCACATTCCGCCCATCCTACTGCGACGGCGCGTGCCGCGACTAGAGCGACTCGCGCACCTTGCGCTCTTCTTGACCGAGCTCATAGATGCGCTTGAGCAGCGCGTCGGCGATGCGCTTGTGCGACGACAGCCGATTGCCGAACTTCTTGAACGGCGTGAGATCGATCGGCTCGCCGAAGACCGCGATCACGCGCTTGGTCCCGGCGAAGTTGCCCTTGACGTCGGCGACGATGTCGTTCGACAGCCCGTGGATGAAGGCCGGCACCACGATGGGCCACGCGTCCATCACCAGCTTGCCGACGCCGGGCTGCGCGGGCAGCGGCTCGTAGGGATCGGCGTTCTTGTTGCGCGTGCCCTCGGGGTGGTAGCCGACGAGCACCTTGCCCTTGTGCAGCTCGGCGACGACCCGCTCGAGCGCCCACTTGTTGAACTCCGCCTTCTGCGGCTCGCGAAAGAACGGCGGGAACATGCGCCCGCCGCCGATGAGGAGGTTCACCACCACGCCCGCGGCCTGCTGATAGAAGAAGTCGGCGCGCACCGGGCACAGCACCGGCTGCCGCAGCGGCGTGTGGCGGTGGAGCAGCAGCATCAGCATGTACAGATCGAAGAAGCTGCGGTGATTGGAGACGAGCAGGATGCCGTTGTCGTACGTGAGGCCGGCCAGCCGCTCGAGCCCGACGGGCACCATCATCTTGCGCGACCCGACCGTCATCCAGCCGGCGCCGATGGTGCGCAGCCATAGCTCCGTCAGCGGCAGCGCGCGGCGGTGCAGGAGATCCATCACGCGAAACGCGGTGCGCTCGAACGGCTGGAGCAATTCGATCGGCGGCGGCGGCCCGTCGGTGGTGAGGGCTTCGGCGTCCGGCTCGTCTGGCGGAGTGTTCGTCGGCATCCCCGATGCGCGCATTGCGTAACTGACGTTATCTTAATTAACCGAAGCGTCAATCGCGAATTTGTGCGAGCGCCTCCTCGGCCGAGCGCAGGAGCGCACCGGCCGAGACCGGCTGTCCGGTGGCGTTCTTCATCCATAGATCGGGCGTCACGCTGCCGAACTTGGCCATGCGCTCGAACTCGGCGCCGAGCGGTCCGTGCGTCTTCATGTGCTCCTCGATCTGCGCAGCGATGAGGTGCCCGACGGGATAGTCGGGCAGATACAAGAACGCGTCGATCATGTGCGAGTAGACGCCGAGGAGGAGCGAGTCCTTCGTCTCGGCGCCACCGGCGGCGGCAAAGACCGGCGCGTAATACTTGTTCCACGTCGCCCGGGCGATGCCGACGGTGGCGGCGCGCAATTCGGCCGCGGTCGCCTTCGGGTGCGCGTACATCCAGTGCCACACCGCGAGGTCGACGAGCGCCACGCCGGCGATCTCGAACGCCTGCCAGTAGCGCCCCACCGCCTTTTGGCGCTCGGCCGCCGCGTCCGGCTTGCCGACGCCGAGGAGCTCGAGGTCGCGCGCCTGGAAGACGAACGCCAGCGCCTCGGTGAAGGCGGTGTTGGGCACGCCGCGCAAGAGCCAGTGGTCGACGAGGTAGAGCGACGCGATCTGCTCGACGTTGTGCCCCATCTCGTGCACCGCGATGTTGTAGCCCTTGTAGTTCATGCCGCCCGCCTCGACGCGGGTGCGCAGGTGCGGATCGTCGCCCCGCCGCTCCGCCTGCATGGCGTGGCCGGCGCCGCGCGACGGATCGACGACGATGTGCGAGGCGAAGTAGCGCGCGCGATCGGGCGCAAAGCCGAGCTTCTCGAGCAGGCGCGGGATGTCGTTCTTGTAGGCCTGCGCCGTCGGATACTTCTTGCGCGTCAGCGCGTCGAGCTCCGCTTCGGGATGGGCGGCGCGCGGACGAAAGCCGTCGTACCAGACGTCGAACGCCTCGAGCGGACGGCCGAGCCGCTTCTGGACCAGCTTGGCCACGCGCGGCGCCAGCGGCGAGGTGAGGATCTCTTCCATCATCGCCACGAAGCGCGTCTCGGGGATCTCGCGATCGACGTCGAAGCGGCGCGCGATCAGGGTCGGCGCGGTGGGCCAGTAGGGATCGGAGGCGCGCGCGGCGTGGAAGTCGTCGAGCAGCACCTTGTAGCGGGTGTCGGGCTCGCGCGCCGGATCGATCTTCGCCGGCGGCGTGCCCTCCTCGATCTCGGCCGCGGGCGACAGCGTCACCTTGTTCGTGAACGGATCCCAATCGACGGTGGCGCGGTTGATCACCGTCTGCGGAATCGACTGGTCGACGATGCGCTCCATCACCCTGGCGATGAGCCGCTGCTTGGCGACGCCGTCCTTGCCGGCGTAGTTGGCCTTGAGCTCGTCGCGCAGGTTCCAGTGGCTGATGAGCCTGAGCCCGCGCGGAAAGAGGCGCGCGCCCGTCGCGTCGACCAGGTGGTGCATGAGGATGTTGTATTCGGCGATGTAGAGACTGGCCGCCGCGCCCGTCGCGGCCAGCTTCTGTTGCACGGCCGCGGGCACGCGCCGCTCGAAGCGCTGCGCCAGCCGCGCCTCGGCCCAGCGACGGCGTGACCAGCTCTCGCCCTCGCCGAGCCGCTCCGCCAGCGTCGTCAGCGGAAAGTTGAGCAGCGCCACAAACGCGATCTTCGTCGCGAACAGATCGTCGGCGAGATGGGCCGCCGGATCGAGCTCCGCCATGCGCTTGTCGAGCGAGGTCACCGGCCCGAGGTCCAGCTCGGTGTGCCGCCCGAGCGCGCGCGTCATCTCGAGGAAGTGGCCGGTCAGCTGCTCGAGGATCTCTTCGAAGCGCGCGAACAGGCCGTCGAGCGGCGCGCCCGCCGGTGCGAAGTCGTCGGTGACGAGCTTCTTCTGATCGGCGGCGCTACCGTCTTCGGTCCGCCACAGCGCCGCCACCTGGCGCGCGCCGCGCTCCTGACGCGCGCGATCTGCCGTCGGGCCCACCTCCTCCGTTGCGGCGAGTGCGAGCGAGGGAATCAACACGAGCAGCATCGCGATCGATTTCACGTGGCCTCCTGGTCGGACCAATCCGTTTCACTTGTGCGTCACGACAGAAAATGCAATACGCATTGGGCAGATGGCAATGGCTCAGGCGGCACCGGCGGGCAAATCGGCGGCGTTCTACGACGTCGACGGCACGCTCATCAAGACCAACATCGTGCACGCCTTTGCCTGGTACGCGCGCCACCAGCCGACGCTGCTGGGCTCGCTGGTCAAATCGGCCAAGACGGCGATGTCGATCCCCATGTTCCTCATCGCCGACAAGCTCTCGCGCAAGGTCTTCAACCAGCTCTTCTACGGCTACTACGCCGGCGAGCCCGAGGACCGCCTGGTGGTGCTGGCCGAGGAGCTGTTCGAGGACACCATCAAGCCGAGCATCTATCCGCGTGCCAAGGACCTCATCGACCAGTCGCGCCGCGCCGGCTGTCGCCAGGTGCTGATCTCGGGCGGCCTCGACTTCACGGTTCGCCCGCTGGCGCGCTTCCTCGGCGTCGACGACTTCATCGCCAACACGCTCGAGTTCGAGAACGGATATGCCACCGGTCATCTGGGCAAACCGTTTGTCGCCGGCGCTACCAAGGCCGTCATCATGCGCGACTACGCCGAAAAACACGGCATCGATCTGGCGCGTTCGTACGGTTATTCCGATTCCTATTCCGACTACCCGATGCTCGCGGTCGTCGGCCATCCGACCGCGGTGAATCCCGATTGGAGACTGCGCGCCACTGCCCGTTCCTATGATTGGCCAGTCCTAGACCTGTCGTAGCTCGTATCGCGAACGCCCTGCGGACCGGATTGGTTCCAAGGGGCACGTAAAGACCCTGCGGACCAGATCAGGTCCAAGGGGCGGAGAGAAAAATGAGAGCCATTCGCCCACGCACGCGTGGCGCCGCTGACGAAAGCGTCGTCACCATCGATACCGACTCCGCGCCCCGCATCCTCTTCTACGGTGAAGACTTCCTCTGCGAGGATCTTCCGGTCGGCACGCGCGTCATCTATCCGCGCCGCCCCATGGCCGGGCTGCCCAACGTGCGCGCCGCGATCCGCTACGCGCTGCACCATCCCGAGGACTCGGAGCCGCTGCACGCGCTCCTGACGCCGGGGATGAAGGTGACCATCGCCGTCGACGACGTGTCGTTGCCGCTGCCGCCGATGCGCCGCCCCGACATCCGCGAGACCATCCTCGACATCGTCCTCGAGATGCTGGCCGATCACGGCGTCGACGACATCCACATCATCGTCGCCACGTCGCTGCATCGCCGCATGCACGACTGGGAAGTCAAGCGCATGGTCGGCGACAAGGTCTACAACGCCTACTGGCCCGACAAGCTCTACAACCACGACGCCTGCGACCCCGATGGCATGGTCACGCTCGGGCGCACCAAGCACAACGAGGTCGTCGAGACCAACAAGCGGGCCGCCGACTCGGACCTCGTCATCTACGTCAACATCAACCTCGTCCCGATGGACGGCGGCCACAAGTCGGTCGGCGTCGGGCTGTGCGGCTACGAGTCGCTGAAGGCGCACCACACGCCGAAAGCCATCGTGAACTCCGATTCGTTCATGGATCCGGAGAACAGCGATCTCGCCCACTCGGTGCACCGCATCGGCCGCGTGTGCGACGAGCACATGAAGATTTTCCATATCGAGACGGCGCTCAACAACAAGATGTTCGAAGGGCCGCTCTCGTTCCTCATGAAGAACGAGGACGACTTCACCGAGATGGATCGCCTGACGTTCCAGGCGATGCAGTGGACCCTCAAGCGCACGCCGCGGGCGCTGCGCCGCGAGGTGTTCATGCGCGTGCCCGCGCCCTACGAGGTCATCGCGGTGCACGCGGGGGCCGCCGAGCCGGTGCACCAGAAGATCCTGGCGCGCAACTTCGAGCAGTACGCGGTGCCGGTCGATGGTCAGGCCGATATCCTGATATCGGGAATCCCGTATATCTCGCCCTACAACGTCAATTCAAAGGCGCTCAATCCGATCCTCGTTCAGGTGATGGCGCTCGGTTACTTCTTCCATATGTACCGCCACAAGCCGCTCCTGAAAAAGGGCGGCGTTATGATCGTCACGCACCCCTGCACCGACGCATTCGACCCCGTGCATCACCCGTCGTATATCGAGTTCTTCAATCGCCTCCTGCCGGAGACGCGCGACGCCTATACCCTCGAGCAGAAGTATCAGGACGAGTTTGCCTATAACCCGTCCTATATCGAGATGTACCGCCGCGGGAACGCCTATCACGGCGCTCACCCGTTCTACATGTGGTACTGGGGCCAGAAGGGGCGCGAGCACTGCGGCAAGGTCATCGTCGTCGGCAGCGACAACTCGACGGTGCCGAAGCTGCTCGGCTGGGAGCGCGCCGAGACGATGGCGGAGGCGATCGCGATGGGCCGCTCGCACATGGGCCGCTCGGCGCAGATCACCATGCTGCATCACCCGCCCATCCTGATCACGGACGTTCGCTGATGCTCGGCGCACAGTTGCCGTCCGACGATCGGGGCCTCCTCGACGTCGGCGAGACGCTGCGTGACAAGCGCATCCTGTTCGTCGGAGCCACCGGCTTCGTCGGCAAGGTCGCGCTGTCGATGTTCCTGTGCCGCTATCCGGGCATCGGCAAGATGTTCGTGCTGGTGCGGCCGGGCGCCGGATCGTCGTCGGAGGATCGCTTCTTTCAGAAGGTAGCGGCGTCGCCGACGTTCGATCCGATTCGCGAAAGGTGGGGCGAGGGCACCGAGGCGTTCCTGCGCGAGAAGTGCGTGGCGCTCGCCGGCGACGTGGCGCGGCCGATGCTCAACTTCAACGAGGAGACGCTGGCGCAGATCGGCAAGCTCGACGCCATCATCAACTGCGCCGGCCTGGTTTCGTTCAACCCGTCGCTCGAGACGGCGCTGCGCATCAACGTGCTGGGGCCGAAGCATGTGCTCGACGTGGCGCGTAAGACCGGCGCCGCCGTCATCCACATCTCGACCTGCTTCGTGGCCGGCCATCGCGACGGCGAGATCTGGGAGGACGAGCCGCTCGTCGGTTACTTTCCGCGCAAGGATCGCGGCGACGGCACCCAGACCGATACGCTGCGCGACGACGACTTCTCGGTCGATCTCGAGATCGCCGACTGCCAGCGCATCATCGATCAGGTCAAGAGCCGCGCCGACGATCGCGCGCACGTCTCGGAGTTCCGCGACAAGGGCGCCGCGCGCCTGAAGAACGAAGGGCGCGACGCCGACGACGAGCGCACGCTGAAGATCGCCGTCCAGCGCGAGCGCAAGATGTGGGTGGCCGAGAAGCTCACCGACCTCGGCATGGAGCGCTCGCAGCACTGGGGCTGGCCCAACACGTACACGTATACGAAGTCGCTCGGCGACCAGGTCTGCGCCGGCGCCAAGGACGTGCGCGCCTGCATCGTGCGCCCCGCCATCGTCGAGTCGGCGATCCGCTATCCGTTCCCCGGCTGGAACGAGGGCTTCACCACCTCGGCGCCGCTGGCGTTCCTGTCGATCAAGGGCCACCGCACCTATCCGGCCGGCGACAAGGCCACGCTCGACATCATCCCCGTCGACATGGTGGCGTCGGGGCTCATCATGGCCACGGCGGCGACCATCGCCGGGCAGAACGAGCTGGTCTATCAGCTCGGCTCCTCCGACGTGAACCCGCTCTACATGAAGCGCGCCGTCGAGCTCCTCGGCCTGCACAAGCGCCGCTACTTCACCGAGCGCAAGGACAAGGGCGAGGGGTCGAAGCTGCTCAACATCGCGCTCTCGCGCATGGAGCCGGTGGCGGTCTCGCGCGAGCGCTTCGACAAGACCTCGGCGCCATTGTGGATGGCCATCGCCAAGAAGGCGACCGCGCTCATCGACGAGCACACCCCGCGCTGGGGCGCGCCGCGTCTGCAGGGTCTGGCCGAGCACATGAAGAGCGGGATCGATCAGATCTCGTCGGTGGCGCGGCAGACCAACGATCTCTTCCAGCTGTTCATGCCGTTCATCTACGAGCGCGAATACGTGTTCCGCTGCGATCACGTGCGCGCGCTCTACGCGCGGCTGACGCCGGCCGACCAGGCGCTCCTGCGCTGGGATCCCGAGCAGGTGAGCTGGCGGCACTACTGGCTCGACATCCACATGCGCGGCCTCGAGAAGTGGATCTTTCCCAACCTCGAGGAGGAGTTCAAGGCGCGGCCGAAGTCGGTCTACACGTACCGCGACCTCCTCGAGATGTTCGAGGCGACGACCAAGCATCATCGCCATCGGACGGCGATGCGCCTTCTGCCCGATCCCAAGAGCGACGGCGAGCCGCAGCGTTACACCTACGCCGATCTGCAGGACGCGGCCGAGCGCGTGGCGGCCATGTTGCGCGAGCGCGGCGTCGCCGTGGGCGACAAGGTCATGCTCTTGTCGGAGAATCGTCCCGAGTGGGGCATCACCTACTTCGGCATCCTCAAGGCGGGCGCCGTGGTGGTGCCGGTCGACTGGCAGTCCACCGTCGAGGAGGTGCAGAACCTCATCGGCTGGGCGCGAGCGCGCGCGGTCATCGTCAGCGACAAGGTGCGCGACCGCTTGAGCGCGTTCGAGGCGGAGCTCGGCGGGGCCGAGGTCATTCGCTTCGACGACCTCCTGCACGTCGAGCCCAAGGTCTCGCCGGCGGCGCTGGTGCATCACGCCAAGGCCGACGAGCTGGCCTCGCTCATCTTCACGTCCGGCACGACGGGGCGCCCCAAGGGCGTCATGCTGTCGCATCGCAATTTCGCGTCGCTCTTGTCGAAGCTGGCGGGCGTCTTCGACATCGACAAGCACGACGGGCTCTTGTCGGTGCTGCCGATGCACCACACCTTCGAGTTCACCGCCGGTTTCCTCATGCCGCTCATGCGCGGCGCGCAGATCACCTATATGGAGGAGATCGACGCCGACGCGCTCACCAACGCGTTCGAGAGCGGCAACATCACCGGCATGGTCGGGGTTCCGGCGCTGTGGCAGATGCTGCATCGCCGGGTCGACAAGACCGTCTCCGATCGCGGGCCATGGGCCAAGCGCGTCTTCGACCTCCTCATCAAGGGCAACCGCGAGCTGCGCGACAAGATGCCGCCGGCGCTCGACGGCATGACCATGCTCAACTGGGGCAAGCTCTTGTTCTGGCCGGTGCACCAGAAGTTCGGCGGCCGCTTGCGCCTGCTCATCTCGGGCGGCTCGGCGCTGCCGACGGAGACGATGAAGGCGCTGCGCGGGCTCGGCTTCAACCTCTTCGAAGGCTATGGGCTGACCGAAGCGGCGCCGGTGTTGACGGTCAATCGTCCGGGCACGCGGCTGTTGCCCGGTACCGTCGGTGAGCCGCTGCCGGGCATCGACGTGCGCATCGACAATCCGGATGCCAAGGGCGTGGGCGAGGTGGTCGCCACCGGACCGAACGTCATGCTCGGATATTTCGAGAACACGGACGCGACGTCCGACGTCATCGACTCCGACGGCTGGCTGCACACCGGTGACCTCGGGCGCTTCGACGACGACGGCCGCCTCTACATCGTCGGCCGCAAGAAGGAGATGATCCTCGGGCCGTCGGGCGAGAACGTCTATCCCGACGAGCTGGAGGACCTCTATCTCGACTCGCCGTACGTCAAGGAGCTCTCGATCGTCGGGCTGCCCGGCGAAGGCGGCGGCGAGACGGTGGCGATGATGGTCGTGCCCGACTACGAGCAGAAGAACGAAGAGCTCGGGCGCGAGGCGGTCAAGGAGCGGCTGGCCGAGCACATCAAGGCGGTGTCGTCGAAGCTGCCGCTCTACAAGCGCGTCAAGGTGGTGCACCTGACCGACCTCGAGCTGCCGAAGACGGCGACGCGCAAGGTGAAGCGGAAGCTGGTCATCGAGGACATGCAGAAGCTCGAGCGCCTGAAGAAGCGCGCCGAGGAGACGCGCAAGGAGTCGGCGGGCGGCGACGATTGGATTCACGCGCTGGTGGCGACGGTGGCCAATAAGCCCCGCGACAAGGTCTACGGGCTCGCACGCATGGAAGAGCTCGGCTACGACTCGCTCATGTACACGGAGCTCGGCGTGGCGCTCGAGGCGGCCGGCGTGGTCGTGCCCGACGCGGGGAACACCGATCTCACGGGCGTCGAGACCGTCGACGACCTGGCCAAGCTGGTCCATCAGTGGGGCATCGCCGACAAGAAGAAGTCGCTGGAGAAGAAGCGAAAGGTCGAGTCGACCGACGCCGACGAGATCCACGTGCCCGAGGCGGTAGCGACCATCGGGCGCAGCCTGCTCGGCTGGGGGCAGCGCGCGCTCTACGAGCGGCTGCTCGACACCGAGGTCACGGGGCGAGCGCATATCCCGGGCAACAGCGGGTTCCTCGTCGCTGCCAATCACGCGAGCCACCTCGACATGGGGCTCGTCAAGCACGCGCTCGGCGATTGGGGCGAGCGGTTGGTGGCGCTGGCGGCCAAGGACTACTTCTTCGGGGATCCGGTCAAGCGCGCCTACTTCGAGAACTTCACCAACCTCGTGCCGATGGACCGGCACGGGTCGTTGCGCGAGTCGCTGCGCCTGGCGTCGGAGGTGATCAAGCAGGGGCACATCCTGTTGATCTTCCCCGAGGGGACGCGCTCGACGACGGGGGTGATGGTCGACTTCAAGGCGTCGATCGGATACCTGGCGCTGGCCAACAAGGTCGACGTGCTGCCGATGTATCTCGACGGCACGCACGACGCGATGCCCAAGGGCAGCTTCCTACCGAAGCGCGACAATCGCGGCGTGGCGGCGCGCATCGGGCGGCTCATCACCTACGCCGAGCTGAAGCGTGCGACCGAGGGGATGCCGAAGTCCGATGGCTATCGCGAGGCGTCGCGGCTGGTGGAGCTCGAGGTGCGCAAGCTCGCGCCGGAGGGCAGCCTCAACCGCGGGCCGGCCGCGCGGTCGACGGGCAAGGTGACGGCCGAGAGCGTGATGACGCCGGAGACCGAGTCGTGAACGAGCGTACGCGAGCGAACAGGAGCGAGGCCCGTAGGGCCCGCGGATCCGCCCCAGGCTCGCGCAGCACGAAGGTGCTGCCGTGAGCCCGCGCACGGGGACCGACGGGCGGCGGCGCGACAAGCCGCTGGTGCTGGTGACGGGCGGCAGCGGCTTTCTCGGGCGCTGGGTCGTCGAGGAGCTGATTCGCACCGGACACCGCGTGCGCGTGCTGGCGCGCGGCAAATCGCCGTCGCTGGAGGCGCTCGGCGTGGAGGTCGCCGTCGGCGACGTGGCGCGCGACCTCGAAGGCACCCCGCCGCTCGCCGACGCCTTCATCGGCGTCTCGGCGCTCTTCCATCTGGCCGGCTTCGTCTCGCGCGATCCCGACGACGGGCAGCGCATGATGCGCGTGCACATCGACGGCACGCGGCGCGTCTTCGAAGCGGCCAAGGCGGCCGGCGTACGCCGCGTCGTGCTCTCCTCGACCTCGGGGACCATCGCCGTGTCGCGCGAAGCCGTGGTGCTCGACGAGCGCGCGCCCTACCCCACCG
This sequence comes from Myxococcales bacterium, assembly GCA_028287105.1. GTDB lineage: Bacteria > Myxococcota_A > Polyangia > Palsa-1104 > Palsa-1104 > JAQBQH01. The sequence goes on along the minus strand of JAQBQH010000019.1, from coordinate 11,187 downwards.
ACATCGTCGGCGGCTGGCCCTACTATCTCTCGAAGATCTACCAGGAGAAGCTGGCGCTCGATCTCGGGGCCACGCTCGGCCTCGAGGTCGTGGTCGTCAATCCGTCGCTCCTCCTCGGGCCTGGCGACGAGCGGCAGTCGTCGACGAGCGACGTGCGCAGGTTCTTGAAGCGCGAGATCCCCGTCGTTCCCGACGGCGGCGTCAGCTTCGTCGATGCGCGCGACGCCGCGGCCGCGACGGTCGCCGCGCTCGAGAAGGGGCGCGCCGGCGAGCGCTATCTCCTCGGCGGACCGAACTGGACCGTCGAGGAATACTTCGGCCGCCTCGAGCGCGCGTCCAAGGTGCGCGCGCCGCGGCTCAAGCTGCCCAACCGGCTGCAGCGCGCCGCCGCGGCGCTGCTCGAGCATGCCTACCGCGCGCTCGACAAAGAGCCGCCCGTCGAGCGCATCTCCGTCGAGATGGCGCAGGTCTACTGGTGGTGCGACTCGGGCAAGGCGGAGCGCGAGCTGGGCTTCAGCGCGCGCGAGCCAGGCGAGACGCTCGACGACACCATCCGCGACCTGCGCACGCGCATGATCTGATGCTACGCTGAAGGCCATGCGTCGCTCGCCGCTCCTCAACGTCACCGTCCACTGTCCGCACTTCGACAGGCCGGTGCAGGCGCAGCGCAACAGCGCCATCGACCGGCTGGTGTCGTGCAGCGACGCGGCGACCTGCTGCGATCCGAATCCGCCGACGGGACATCCGGGGGCGCACGCCCGTCCCTACCCGCACGGTTGCCCCGTCTTTCCGTCGCTCGCGAAGTAACGTACGCTCGCAGGCGATGAAGCAGCTGAGGGGCCCGGCGCTCGTTTGTCTCGCGCTCGCCGGCTGTAGCGGGCCGTCTCCATGGCCGTCGACGGTGCCGGCGCGGGTCGCCGGCGCCGAGGCCATCGGCCGTCTCGACGCCGACGTGCCGGTCGACGCGGTGCTGGCGATGCGGCTGCACGACGAGGCGCTGCTCGCGTCGCTCGTCGAGGCGGGCACGGTGCTGATGCCGGCGGAGTTCGCCGACCGCTTCGCGCCGTCGGCCGCCGACTACGCGCGCACCGTCGCGGCGTTGCGCGCGCAGGGTCTCGCGGTCGAGCCGTCGCCGAGCCGCACGACGGTGACGATCCGCGGGCGCGCCGATCTCGTCGAGGCGGCGCTCGGCACCCGCCTCGTGCGCTACGCCGATCGCGCCGGCGTCTTCCACGCGCCCACCGAGCTGCACCCCATCGCCGAGATCGCCGTGTTCGTCGCGGGCGCCGCCGGTCTCGACGACGCCGGCCGTTGGTGGTCGCATCGCGCCGCCGAGCCGCTCAGCGCCAGCGGCTCGGCCGAGCCTGTCGACCTGAACACGATGTACGACGTCACCCCCGCGGTCGGCCTCGGCGACGGCGAGACGGTCGCCATCCTCGGCACCGGCCTACCGCCCACCGACGCCGACGTCGACGGCTACATCACCAAGTTCGCGCTGCCGGCCAATCGCAAGGGCCAGTACGCGCAGGTCTTCCTCGGCGGCCCCAACCGCGATCCCGTCGGTCTGGCGCAGAACGAGTACGGCGAGAACCTGCTCGACGTCGACATGGTGCTGGCGCTGGCGCCGCACGCCGACATCGTCCACGTCCTGACCGCCACCAACTCGCCCGGCCTCTTCGCCGACGGCATCCAGTACATCGTCAACCAGCTCCCGCAAGCGCATCAGGTCTCGGTCAGCTTCGGCACCTGCGAGCGCGTCGCCGCCTCCGAGATGCTCGTCATGAACCAGCTCTTCCGCCAGGCCGAGGCCCAGGGGCAGCAGTGGTTCTTCGCCTCGGGCGACAACGGCACCGACGGCTGCCGCGACGGCAAGGGCAACAAGGTCCTGTCGGTGAACTGGCCTTCGTCGTCGCCGTACGTCATGTCGGTCGGCGGCACGCAGGTCGTCAACAGCGTCGAGGCGGCCTGGTTCGCCGGCGGCGGCGGCCAGAGCGAGATCCTCGACAAGCCGGCCTACCAGATCGGCCGCACCCCCAACGACGGCGTGCGCGATCAGCCGGACCTGGCCGCGCTCGCCGGAACGCCGGGCGTCGCCATCTACGGACAGGGGCGGGTCATCGCGGGCGTGCAGGGAACGAGCGCGGCGGCGCCGATGTGGGCGGCGATCTGGGCGCTGCTCGACGCCGGCAAGGGCGGCGGCAAGGGCTTCTCCGACGGACACCTCAGGCTCTATCAGCTCGGTGCGAGCGGCGCGACCGGGCTGCGCGACATCACGACCGGCGGCATCGGCGACGGCACGACGCCGGGATATCCGGCGACGGCGGGCTGGGATCTGGCGAGCGGCTGGGGCGTCCCCGATGTCGCGAAGCTGGTGACGCAGTGGTGAGCGCGGCGCGCGCCGGCCTCGTCACGCTGCTCGCGGTGACGGGCTGCGCGGGGTCGAACGGCTCGCCCGTCGACGCGGGCGCCGATTTCGCCATCGGCCCGCAGGTCACGCACATCGGCCCGGCGGCCACGACCTGCTGCATGGTCACCAACGGCGCCGGCCAGGTGCTCTACCTCGCCAACCCGATCCCCTCGATGCCGGACGCGCAGGGTCGCGATCAGCCGGCCAACGGCGAGCTCCACCTCGCCAACCCGTTCGGCGCCGACTTCGTCCTCGCGCAGCAGGTCCCAGCGTTCGGCTACGCCTTTTCGCCCGATCAGAAGTGGGCGCTCTTCCTCACCAAGACCAAGACGCTGCGCTATGCGCTGCAGATGGCGCCGCTCGAAGGGCCCGAGCTGCACGCCGCCGCGCAGGTCACCGCCGTCGCCGACGGCCTGCAGAACGCGGCGCTCTTCCAACAGGCGTTCTTCACGCCGAGCGGCCGCTACCTCGTCGTCGGCGTGCTGCCGCCCAAGGTCACCAACTCGCCGGACCTGCACGTCATCGAGATGGCCGGCGGGCGTGATGTCTTCCAGCTCGTCAACGGCGCCTTCGACTATCGCGAAGAGGTGACGCCCGACGACACCATGGTCTACGCCGACTCGACCGCGTCGACGACGCCGGGCGTGCCGTCGGTGGAGGGGCTCTACCTCGTGCATCTCGGCGCCGCGCCCGCGGTGCCGCCCGCGCGCGTCGACACGCACGTCACCAACTTCTCGACCACCGCCGACGGTGCCAAGCTCGTCTACACGCGCTCGAACGGCGACCTCGTCATGGTCGGGCTCACCCAGCCGGATCAGCTCACGCTCGCCACCGACGTGACGGCGTTCTCGCTCGGAGCGTCGCGGCGCGGGCCGGTGGTCTACACCACCAGCGATCGGGCGCTGCACGTGCGGCCGCTCATCCAGCCGGAGACGGTCACGACGCCGCCGTCGAGCATCGATCTCTTCAGCCCGGTGGCGCTCTCTCCCGACGGCCAGCACCTCTACTACTTCCAGAACGTCGAGCGGCAGAACAGCCTCGGCGACCTCTACCACGTGGCGCTCCCGCCGGCGGCGCGTGCCGGACAGCCGTCTCTCGTCGCCACCCGCGCGTCGACGGTCGACTTCCACTTCGTCGGCGACCGCCTCGTCCTCCTCAGCGACGTCGATGGACAGGGCACGACCGGCGACGTCACGGTCGCGAGCCTCGACGGCTCGAACCTGCGCGTGGTCGCGCGCGGCGCCGCGCTCGGCGAGGTCGTCACCGCCTTTCCCGCGCCTGCCGTCCCCGCGGCGACGGGCCAGATCGGGTACGGCGCCCTCGATCTCGGCACGCAGGTGATCGATCCGGTGTTCGCGCACCTCGCCAACGCGACCGCCGATTTCACTCTCCGGCCCATCGACGGCTCGCGCCCGATCGTCGGAGCGCTGGTGGTCGGCCGCGCCGATCTGCTCGACGGTGGCGGCGAGGTCCAGCTCTCGCACAAGGTCCACGCCGGCGCCTGGGTCGTCTCCGACGACGGCTACGTCATCGTCTACGCGGGCGGCGCGACCTGGAGCCGCATCGCCAACAACTGGATCGGCACGCTCGGCCTCTATCAGACGCTGGTCGACACCGCGCCCGCGCCGCCGGTGCTCGACGGCGTCACCGAGCTGGGCCCCATCGTCGAGCGCAGCCTCTTCGTCGACGCGCCGATGGCCAATCCGCCCGGCATCTACTTCGTCCACTACTGAGATGATCGTCCTCCTCATGGGGCCGGCCGGCTCCGGAAAGACGACCATCGGCCTCGCGCTGGCCGCCGCGCTCGGTTGGAGCTTCGTCGACGCCGACGATCTGCATCCGCGCGCCAACGTCGACAAGATGCGCCGCGGCGAGCCGCTCACCGACGAAGATCGCGCCCCCTGGCTCGAGCGCGTGCATGAAAAAGTGGAGGCCTTGCGCGCGGCCGGCGACGACGCGGTGATCGCCTGCTCCGCCTTGCGCGAGATCTATCGCGAGCGCCTGGCGCCCGACCTCCTCGTCCTCCTCGACGTGCCGCCCGAGGTGCTCGCTTCGCGCCTGGCGCGGCGCACCGGCCACTTCTTCCCGAAGGAGCTGCTCGCCTCGCAGCTGGCCACGCTCGAAGCGCCCGCCGGCGCCATCGTCGTCGACGCCACGCGTCCGGTCGACGACGTGGTGCACGCCATCCGCGCCGCGCTGGATTAGCGCGCGCGCGCCTACGTCGGCGGCGGAACCCAGCCGCCGAAGGCTGTCTCGAGCGACTGCGCCACCGCGATGCTCACGTGATCGCGACCCGGCCCCGCCACCACCTGCACGCCGAGCGGCAGCCCTTGCGACGACAGCCCGAGCGGCACCTGGGTCGCCGGAAACTGCATGACGTTGATGATCGCCGTGTAGACGAAGGCGAGCGGCGTGCGCAGCGGCGAATAGTGCTTCGGCGCCGGCAGCGGATGCGACGGATAGAGCATGACGCCGTCGCCGAGCTCCTCGAGGAGCTCGGCGCGAAACTTCTTCCCCAGCTCGACGAAGCGCGCCGCCCGCGCCGGCGCCACGTGGTTGATCTTCTCGATCATGGCGAGCGCGATGGCCGGCAGCGTGTGCGGCGAGCGGCGCACCGCCCACTTGAGCAGCTCGAGCGCGCCGCGCGTCGGGCGGCCGTTGCCGAGCAGCACGCTGAACGACTGCGGATCGGCGGTGCCGAGCGTCGAGGACCAGATGTCGAACGAGCGGCGCAGCGTCGCGAAGCGCACCCGCCGCAGTCGTGCGCCCGCGTCGCCGAGCGCATCGGCGGCCCGCCGCTGCGCCTGACGCAGCTCGGGATGAACCGGATTCACTCCGTCGTCGGCGACGTCGAGGATGGTGAGCTGATCGAGCCGCACCGTCGCCGGATCGCCGAGCTTCGTCGCCAGGACGCCGGCGTCGAGGCCGTCGGGCCCCGCCAGGATGCGAAGGAGCGGCATGAGGTCCTCGGCGCGTCGCGCCAAGGGGCCGGTGGCGACGATGCGTGTCGCCTCGCCCTGCGCCATCGGATACTGCCCCGAGCCCGGCACGGTGCCGCCGGTCGGCTTGTGGCCGAAGACGCCGTTGAAGAAGGCGGGCATGCGGATCGAGCCGCCCACGTCGCTGCCGAGGCCGAAGGGCGAGCCGCCGGCGCCGATGATGGCGCCCTCCCCGCCCGAGCTGCCACCGACGATGCGCGAGGGATCGTACGGATTGTTGGTGCGGCCGTAGACGCGATTGTTCGACTCGTACCACATGCACAGCTCGGAGACGTTGGTGACCCCGAGCGGAATCGCGCCCGCCGCGCGCAGTCGCGCCACCGTCGTCGCGTCGCAGTCGGCGATGAAGTCCTTGCGCGCGACCAGTCCCGACGACTGCGGCATGCCGGTGAGCGCGAAGCACTCCTTGATCGTGCAGGGCACGCCGAGGTACGGCGGCAAGCCGTCGCGCTCGCCGGCGGGCGTGGCGGCGATGCGAGCGTCGGCCGCGTCGGCTTCGGCGCGCGCCTGCGCGTAGCGGGCGGCGACGACGGCGTTGATGACCGGGTTGACCGCGTCGATGCGCGCGATGTGCGCCTCGACCGCGGCGCGCGAGGTCAGCTGCCCGCCCCGGATGCGGCGCGCCAGCTCGACCCCCGAGAGGAGGCAGAGCGGATCGAGCGCTGCTTGCGTGCGGCGCGCGCTGGCGATCATGCGGCCTCCAAGAAGCTGCGCAGCACCGCCGCCACGCGCGCCGGCTGATGGCGCTGCATCATGTGGCCCGCGCCCTCGATGGTCGCCGTGCGCGGCGGGTCGGCAAAGCAGGCGGCGCGGCGAGCCGCCTCGTCCGCGGCGTGGCGAAAGACCGACTGCGCGCCGTCGACGAGCAGCGTCGGGCAGCGCACGCGGCTCCAGAACTGCGACGCGGTCGCGAACGAGAATCCGTAGGGCCCGGGCGTCGCGTGTAAGGGGTCGTGCTTGAAGCGAACGCGCCCGCCGAGCGCGGTCGTCGTCCCCTTCTCGGCGAGGAAGCGCGCCACCTCGGGCGTGACGAGCGGATCGTGCGCGGCGATGGCCCCGGCCGCTTCCTCGACGGTGGCGTAGCTCTTGGGCGAGCGCTCGCGCACCTTCTTCCACGCCGCCAGCCAGATGGCGATGCGCTCGGGCATCGATCCGCCCGACTCCGGCGGGCCGAGCCCCTCGAGCAGCGCCAGCTTGTGCACGCGCGTGGGAAAGCTGCCCGCGTAATAGGAGGCGACGCTGCCGCCCATCGAGTGGCCGACGAGCGAGACGCGCCCGCGCCCGACGAGCGAGACCAGCTCGTGGACGTCGGCGAGATAGTCGGGAAAGTGATAGTAGCCGCCGGCGCCGAGCCAATCCGAGTCGCCGTGGCCGCGCAGATCGGGCGCCACGATGTGAAAGCCCGCCGCCAATCCCGCGTCGACGACAGGCTCCCAGCCCCAGGCGTTGTCGAGAAAACCGTGCAGCAGGATCACCGTGTGATCGCCGCCGCCGTCCCATTCCAGGAGATGATACGAGAGGCCGGTTCCAAGCAGTAGCTTGCGGGACGCAGGCATGGTCCATTAGTTATCAGGTATGGCGACGGCGCGCGAGGAGGCGGGAGCGATCCTGCAATTGGCCAGGGGCGACACGCTCAAGGCCTACGAGATGGTGGAGCGGCAGCTGTCGGTGCTGGTGCTGCGCACGCAGGTGATGCTGTCCTTGTCGGGCATCGTCATCACGGTCACGGGCTTTTCGGGGCGGGCGGTGGCGCAGACGAGCAACCTGGCGCGCTGGTCGATCGCGACCGGCATCTTCGTGGTGCTGGCGGCGGCGGCGGCGGCCATCTGGGGCGTGCTCAGGCTCAACTGGTTGACGCAGACCATCCACGAAGATCCGCTCACCATGCTGGCGCGGCAGATCGAGATTCGTGACGCCAAGTCGCGCTTCCTGAGCGCGGCGCTGGTGCTGTTCGTGATCGGCTTCTCGCTCTATTGCTTCGCCATCGCGCAGCTCCTCATCGCCGCGCGGCCCGTCTGATGGCGCTGGCACCGACGAGGCTCGAGTATCGCATCACGCTCTCTCAGGTCGACCGCGCGCGCGACGCGACCGAGACGGTGATCGTGGCGCGCCATCCTTCGGAGACGCAGGAGCACGTCACCTTGCGGCTGCTCGCGTGGTGTCTCTTGCACGAAGACAACCTGGCCTTTGGACCCGGGCTGTCGGTGCCGGACACGGCGGACCTGTGGACCCACGACGCCACCGGGCGGCTGACCGCGTGGATCGAGTGCGGCACCGCCAGCGCCGAGAAGCTGCGCAAGACGATGGCGCACCACTCCGGCGCGCAGCTGCACGTCGTCATGGGCGACGAGAAGGCGACGCGCGAGCTGCTCGCCGATTTCGCCGCCGAGCGCTGGCCGCGGTCGTGTCCGGCGCCCGAGATCTGGACCATCGATCGCGCGCTCGTGACGGCGCTCGCCGCGCGCGAGGAGCGCCGCCAGAAGTGGGCCGTCACCATCGTCGGCGACCACTTCTACATCGACGTCGACGGGCGCACGCTCAACGGCGCCGTCACGCGCGCTACGGCAGAAAAGTCCGCGTCTTGACCCAGAAGCTGCAGATCGCGTCGGCCTGACCGACGCCCGAGTCGGCGCTCACGGTGCCTTGGAAGTAGCCGGCGGCGTGGGTGGCGTCGAGCGCGCTCAGGACCAGGACCGCGCCGTCGCAGTCGGTGCCGGTGCAGCCGGCGCCGCCCTCGGGCGTGGCGATGCGCTCGGACTGCGTGGGATAGACCGTGCCGTCGAGCGTCGACGCGCCCTGCATCGAGACCACGCGATACTGCAGCGCGCCGATGGTGGCGCCGTCGCCGTAGCGATCGAACGCCAGCGTGCAGCCGGCGGTGCCGAGGTTGGCGCTCAGGCGGAAGCTGGCGCCGGTGGCGCGGCCGCTGGCGGCGTCGTGCATGGTGATGAGGTCGGCGTAGGCGCCCGGGTCGGGCGCGCTCGGTCCGAAATGAACGCTGTTCACCGTCAGCTCGAGCGTCGGACCGGTGTAGCCGACCGTCGCGCCGCCGTCGCTGCCGCTGCCGGCGCCCGTCGGAAAGCAGCCGGCCAGCAAGATTGCCGCGACCGGCAACGTATCAATTGGCGAGAACCCGCGTCGCATGAACCGCACCCTAACATGCTCCGCCGATGAAGTCGGGCAACCATGGCGGGACTCGTCGGGGATGGCTACTATGCACGCCTTGGATCGGGTGGGCGGCGTGCTGGTCGAAACCTATCGCCTGGAGCGGCTGATCGCCGAGGGCGCGATGGGGAGCGTCTACGAGGCGCGCCATCTGCGCATCCCCAAGCGCTTCGCCGTGAAGTTCCTCGGCGTCGGCCTCGAGGAGAGCTCGGAGGCGCTGCAGCGTTTTCAGCGCGAGGCGGAGGTCGTCGCCACGCTCGAGCATCCCAACATCGTCGGGCTCTTCGACTACAACGTCGGCGACGATGGCGTGCCGTACATCGTCCTCGAGTACCTCGACGGCGAGCCGCTGGCGGCGCGGCTGCGTCGCGAGCGCGCGCTGCCGCTCGCCGAAGCGCTGCGCATCGTCGAGGCGGTCGGCGCGGCGCTGGTGGTGGCGCACGCGCGCGCGGTCATCCATCGCGACCTCAAGCCCGAGAACATCGTCCTGTGCGCGTCGGGCGGCGTCAAAGTGGTCGACTTCGGCGTCGCCAAGCTGCGCGGCGCGCCCGAGCTGACGGCGGTCAACACCATCGTCGGCACGGTGCCGTACATGGCGCCCGAGCAGCTCATGGGCGGCGCGATCGACGCGCGCGTCGATCAATATGCGCTCGCCGTAATCGCGTACGAGATGCTCGCCGGCGAGATGGCCTTCGACGGCAGCGGCGCGGTCACCGACGTGGCGCGGCGGGTCTTGACGCATCAGCCGCCGTTCGTGGCGGGCTTGCCGCAGGCGCTCAACGAGGCGCTCTTCCGCGGCCTGGCGCGCGCGCCGGCAGACCGGTTCGCGTCGGTGGCGGAGCTGGTGGCGGCCCTGCACGCCGCCGCCGCGGCGCGGCCGACGACGCCGGACGACATCGCCGACGAGGCGCTCCTCGAGCTGCCGCCGCTCGCGGGCGAGGCCACGCGCGTCACCAGCGCAATCGCGCCGCCACCGCCCGACGAAGACGACCCGCCCGCGCCGCCGCCCGCCCTGGTGCCCGCCCGGACACCGCCACGCGGATCGGCGGCCGAGGTGACTGCGCCCCACCCGCTCGATCCGGGCGAGACGACGCGCAACATCACGCTGCCGGCGCGCTGGCGCTGGTTCACCGTCGGCCTCGTCGTGGCGCTCGCCATCGCCGCGGCGCTGTTTCTGATCCCGCGCGGTTGACACGCGACTCACTTTTGAGTTACTAACGCGTCACGGGCCGAGGTACGCCGTGACGCAGCTGTTTCGCACTTCTGTTGTCGCGCTGCTGCTCGCCCTCGGCGGGTGTGGCTCGCCGTCGCCGCCCCGCTGTCCGCTGACGGTGTGGTACCGCCCGGCGCAGCTCGACGCCGCGCACGCGGCGCTGGCGCCGTCGCTGGTCGGCTCGTGGGACGGCTGGGCCGAGCCGGGGCTGCGCTCGTTCGCCAGCGTCGTCGCCGACGACGGCGTCGAATGGCGCACCGCGACCATCCAGCTGCCGCCGGGCACGTGGCGATACGCCATCGCCCTCGGGGACGCGCGCATCAAGGACGAGCTCAATCCGCGCAGCGCCTTCGTCGCCGGCCCCACCGAAGCGTCCGATCCCTTCGCGGCCGAGGTGTCGGAGGTGGAGCTCGCCGACTGTCGCCTGCCGACGCTGACCGGGACCGCCGCGCGCGGCGACGGCGACGCGCTCGTCGTCGAAGCGGACTTCGCGCCCGGGCAGGACGGCGTCGGTCTCGACGGCACCTCGCTGGCGGCGACGGTGACCGAGGCCGGCGCGCCCGTGGCCGTAACAGCGGCCATCGAGCTGCATGGGGGCGCGACCGTGCACGTGACCGCGCGCGCCGCCGGCCTCGCCGCCGGCAAGTACACGCTGACGCTGCGCGCACGCGACCGCGCCGGCCGGCCGCTCGAGGCCGCCGCCAGCGCCTTCGTCGCCACCGCCGTCGCGCCGTCGACGCTGGGCGACACGCTGGTCTACCAGGTCATGATCGATCGCTTCCGCAGCGGGGCGGGCGCGCTCGCCGCTCCGGCGACGCCCGGCGATCGCGCCGGCGGCACCCTCGACGGTGTGCGCGCCGCGCTCGAGGCCGGCTACTTCGACCGCCTCGGCGTCACGACGCTGTGGCTGTCGCCGGTCTACACCAACCCGAGCGACCACCTCGTCGGCCGCGATGGGCACCTGGTCGCGCCCTATCACGGCTACTGGCCCGCCGATCCGCGCGCCGTCGATCCCAAGCTCGGTGGCGACGCCGCCCTCGACGCGCTCGTCGCGGCAGCCCACGCGCGCGGGCTGCGCGTCATCCTCGACGTCGTGCCCAACCACGTCTTTCAGACCCATCCGTGGGTCGCGGCGCACGGCCGCGGCGCGCCCGGAATCACCACGACGCCGGCGCGCGACGCCGACCCGGCGACCGTGAGCTGGCTCAACGACGGCGCCGACGCCTGCATCTGCGGCGACGTCGGCTGCGACTGGGGCGCGCACATGGAGACCTGCTGGTTCGCGCCCTACCTGCCCGATCTCAACTGGCGCCATCCCGACGTGCAGCGCGCCGGCGTCGCCGACCTGACCTTCTGGATGTCGCGCTTCGACCTCGACGGCCTGCGCCTCGACGCCGTGCCGA
>JAQBQH010000015.1 GCA_028287105.1 Myxococcales bacterium | reverse complement strand
GGTTTCGTAAACCGTAGGTCCCCGGTTCAAATCCGGGCATCGGCTCCACAACAGTCCCCACCACTGCTCACCACCGTTGACGCGTCTTGGCCGTCGGTCGCACAGCGCTCGATGATGAGAGCGCGTTGAGCGCTATCTTGCGCCCGTGCGCCTGGCGCTGCCGTTTTGGACGGGTCTCGGCACGAACAGTTGAAACGCTAGCCCGATGCGCGAGCCGCCTTGAGCGCTCGCGTGGCCCAGAGCAAGTCGTCGAAGAACCGGGCGACGTGGTCGACGCCGAGGTGCTTGCGCAGCGGCTCGAACACCTCGGGATTCGGCGGGATCGGCTCCTTCATCGCTGCGAAGTAGACCTCGACCGGTAGGTGGAGGGCTCGCATGATGGGCCACATCTGCAGCTCCACGGCGACCAGCCGAAGTTGCTCGACGGCGCGCGCCCCGCCAGCGTTGCCGTAACTGACAAACCCGATGGGCTTCCGCGCCCACTCCGGGTACAGGTGATCGAAGGCGTTCTTGAGCACGGCAGGGTATCCATGGTTGTACTCGGGCGAGACCACGATGTAGGCGTCGGCCTTCGCGACCTGCTCGGCCCAGCGCGTGACCACCGGGTGCGGGTAGACGCCGCCCTCGCGACCCGGCGACTTCGGGCGGTCGAAGAACGGGAGCGGGAAGTCGCGTAGGTCGAGCAACTCGGCCTCGACGCCGGGAAGCTTCGCCGCTTCCCCGAGGATCCAGTGCGCCGGCTTGTCGCCGAAGCGGCCCTCGCGCGTCGTACCCAGAATCACTTTGACGGTCAGACTGGAGGTCATTGGCTCGTCCTTTCCAAGGTGGTCATCTCGTGCCTGGTCAGCGGCGCTCGAGCGGGGTCTCGCCGACCGCCTGGCCGCCTCTCGAGCCGCATGGACGACGTCTCTCGTACCGCGATCGCAGCGCTTTCGATAGATGCGCGTGATCGGTCGGGCTCTTGCTACTAAGTAGCGAATGGAGATCGGCGATCGGATGGACGGCGAGCTGGAGGAAGTGCGCAAACGGCTTTCGGGCGTCGCCGATCCCGTGGCGCTTCTGGTCGGCCTCGTCGCCCACTCGCCTATCGGGTTCCAGCTCTATCGTGGCGATGGCCGCTGCCTCTTCACCAACCGGGCGTTCCGCGAGATCTTCGGCGCCGAGCCGCCGCCCGAGTACAACGTCCTCGGGGACCCGCAACTGGCGCGCGAGGGCATCCTCGAGCTCACGCACCGCGCGTTCGCCGGCGAGAGCTTCACGACGCCGCCGGTGTGGTACGACGCGCGCCAGGAGGCGACGACCAAGGGAGCCGGCCGCCGCTGCGCCGTCACGTGCACCGGGTTCCCCCTGCTCGACGCCGAAGGCCGCGTCGCCCACGTCGCGCTCATGTTCAAGGAGGTCACCGCCGAGCTGACGCTGCGACAGGACGCGCTGACCGAGCGCGACCTCGCGCGCCAGACGCAGCGTCAGCTGCAGGCGCTGCTCGACCACGCGCCGGTCGTCGTCTTCGTCAAAGACCTCGAAGGCCGCCACCTGGTCGTCAGTCGCGAGGCGCTGCGCGCATTCGGCATCGACCCGGACAAGGCCTACGGCAAGCGCGCGCACGAGCTGTTCGGCTCGCCGTACGCCGAGGTCAGTAGTGAGCACGAACGGCGCGCGCTCGAGCGCCGCGAGCCGGTGCAAGCGATCGAGCCGCTGCCGACGCTCAGTGGCGTCCGCGACTTTCTGGTCACGCGTTTTCCCATCCTCGACGCCGGCGGCCGGCCCACCGCCCTGGCCGGGATCGCCATCGACATCAGCGAGCGCCGCCAGGCCGAGGAGCTGCTGCGAAAATCGGAGCAACGCTTCTCGCAAGTCTTCCGCGCGCTGCCGATGGCGGCGCTCTTGTCGCGCATGTCGGACAAGCGATTCCTCGACGTCAACGAGGCGTGGGAGCGGCTCACCGGGTTCTCGCGCGCCGAGCAGGTCGGGCGCACGTCCCTGGATCTCGGGCTGTGGCAGGACATCGCGCAGCGCGACCAGCTGTTCGCGGCGCTCGATGCGCGCGGCCTGGTGCGCGACTTCACCGCGAAGATGCGGGTCAAGTCGGGCGAGGTGCGCGAGACGTTGCTGTCGGTCGATCGCATCGAGGTCGGCGGCGAGGACAGCGTGCTGCTCATCGCGCACGACGTCACCGATCTGCGGCGGCTCGAGAGCGAGCTGCGCCAGTCGCAGAAGATGGAAGCGGTCGGCCGACTCGCCGGCGGGCTGGCCCACGACTTCAACAACATCCTGACGGCGATCGGCGGCGCCGACACGCTGCTGCTCGAGCTGCTCGACATCGCCGATCCGATGCGCCGCTATGCCGAGCAGATCCAGCGCTCGACCCGGCGCGCCGCGGCGCTGACGCAGCAGCTCCTCACCTTCACGCGCAAGCAGGCGCTCGAGCCCGTGGTGCTCGATCCCAACGACGCGGTCCGCGCCACCGCCGACATGTTGCAGCGGATGATCGGCGCCGACGTCGAGCTGCGCGTCCAACTCGACGCGCGCGGACGGGTCAAGGCCGATCCCGGCTCGCTCGAGCAGGTGATCATGAACCTGGCGATCAACGCCCGCGACGCCATGCCGTCCGGCGGCAAGCTGACGTTGTGCACCTCCGACGTCGCCGGCGGCGACGGTCTGCCCGCTCGCGACTGGGTCCTGCTCGCCGTCGCCGACAGCGGCGTCGGCATGGACGCGCACACGCGGGCGCACCTCTTCGAGCCATTCTTCACCACCAAGGAGCAGGGCAAAGGGACCGGGCTCGGCTTGTCGACGGTCTACGGCATCGTCGAGCAGTGCCGCGGGCACATCTTCGTCGACAGCGAGCCGGGACGCGGCTCGGAGTTCCGGGTCTATCTGCCGCGAGAGCACGAGGCGTGCACCGCCGAGGCGCCGCCGTCGCCGAACGCGGCGCTCCCCGGCGGCAGCGAGACCATCCTCCTGGCCGAGGACGACGAATCGGTGCGCGAGTTCGTGAGCCTGGTGCTCGGTCGCCTCGGCTATCGCGTGCTCGAAGCGCGCGACGGCGCCGACGCGCTCACCATCGCCAATCGCTTCGATGGCCCCATCGATCTGCTCCTCAGCGACGTGGTCATGCCGCGCATGGACGGCGTCGAGCTGGCGCGCCGCCTGGCCGATACGCGCCCGAGCATGAAGGTGGTGCACATGTCCGGCTATCCGGGCGACGCGCGATCCGGCGACGGGACGCCCTTTCTCGGCAAGCCCTTCGACCGCGATGGGCTGGCTCGCCGGGTTCGTCACGTCCTCGACGACGCCGAAAAACGGAGCTAGCCGGTAGCACCTTGGGGCGGCCTCGCCGCGCGTGACCCGTACGAGGCTTGCCCCGACGGCAACGGCTGCGCGCGCTGGGGAAACGCCGACGACCCGGTGCGCGACCTCCCCCGTCGAGACGTCCGGCCGACACATCGGGACATCGCGTAACCACGCGATGCGTATTCGTTGCAATCGTCGCGCGCGTGTCCCGTGTCGCTTGGCAGCGACGGGCCGCTGTGGCTACTGTCCGCGGAACTCCCCGGAGGTAGGTCCATGAAGCTTCGTCTCATCGTCGTCGCAGCCGCGCTTGGCGCTGGTTGCACCGGAACCATCGACGCACCCACCGCGTCGCAACCGAGCGCCCTCAAGGCGAAACGTCCCGAGAGCCGCATGTCGCCGATGGGCCGCCTCGCGGCACAGCGAGTGCGCGCGCTGGCGAACAACAAGCCGAAGCTGTTCAAGGCGACCACCAACTGCGGCGGCACCGACCCCGACTGCGGCGACGAGGACAATCCGTTCGTCGATCCCGACGCGGTCGTCTCGCTCGGCGCCGGTCAGGCCGAGACCTCGATCGCCGTCGACGCCAGCGGCCAACACATCGTCATCGGCTACAACGACGTACGCGGCTTCTCGCTCAACCCGATCTCGCTCTCGGGCGTCATCTACTCCGACGACGGCGGGCGCACCTTCGCCGACGGCGGTCAGCTGCCTTCGCCGGGCGACGTCAACCTCGGCGGACAATTGTTCCCCGAGGTCTTCGGCGACCCGACGGTCAAGTGGGTCAGCGGCTGCACCTTCGTCTACGGCTCGATCTTGATGACCGCCAGCGCCGACGGCGCCTCGGCGCAGACGATGGGCGTCCATCGCTCGACCGACTGCGGCCACACCTGGCAGGGTCCGTTCGAGGTCACCGCGGCCACGCATCCGTCGAGCCCCGGCGATGCCGCCGACAAGGAGTTCCTCGACGTCGATCCCGAGACCAAGCGCGTCCTCATCAGCTGGACCAACTTCTCGGACGCCGGCCCGCAGATGCGCACCGCCTACAGCGACGACATCCTCGCGGCGCTGCCGACCTGGTCGCCCGGCGCCGTCGTCTCCGCCACCGAGTTCGACGGGCAGGGATCGATGCCGGCGTTCGCGCGCCGCACGTCGAACGCCTACGTCGCGTGGGCGCGCTTCCACGCCGAAGGCAACGCCATCGGCTTCGCGCGCTCGTCTGACAATGGCGCCACCTGGAGCGATCCAATCGAGCTCGGCAGCCCGTTCTTCTTCATCGATCAGATCCTCGGCAACGATCGCGTGCACCAGTTCCCCTCGGTCGCCGTCGACAACTCGCGCGGTCGCCACCACGGCAACGTCTACGTCGTCCACACCACCAACGACAACCACGACGGCGCCGACATCGCGTTCCATCGTTCGATCGACGGCGGCCGCACCTTCGAGCCGACCGTCATCCTCAACAGCCGCCCCGGTCACGATCGCGCGCAGTGGTTCCCGTCGGTCAGCGTCGACGACACCCTCGGCCGCGTCTACGTCATGTACTACGACCAGGGCGTTGCCAGCTCGGGTGACCTGACCCAGACCAGCTACACCTTCTCCGACGACGGCGGCGTCACCTGGACGCGGCCGCGCGCGCTCACCGATCGCCCGTTCCACGCCGCGTGGGGCAACGACACCGGTCAGCCGAACATCGGCGACTACATCCAGGGCGCAGCGCGCAACGGCGATCTCTACAGCGCCTACGCCGTCACCCACCCGGTCGGCTTCACCGACGGCCAGCCGACCTCGGGCAGCTTCACCGTGCCGGACGTCGAGGGCAAGCACACCGACGTCGCCGCGCGCCTCGGCAGCTCCGCGACGCTGCAGGCCGGCGACGCGACCTTCACCGAGTCGGGCCGCGACGGCAACATCGACCCGGGCGACGTCGTGACCGTGCAGATCCCGGTGACCAACTACGTCACCAACCCGATCAACGCGACCACGATTCGTGACGTGGCGGCGTGGGCCGACTCGTCGGCGGCGAACGTGGTGGTGCTGCCGCCCTTCAAGGTCATCTCGTCGCTGGCGCCGGGCGCGACCGGAACGCTGCCGGTCACGCTGTTCATCGGCAAGAGCTTCGTCGCCGGTACGCCCATCGACATCGCGCTGCACGTCGTGCAGGGCGCGCCGCTCGGGTTCGGCACGCTGCACGTCACGGTCGACACGGGAACGCGCGTGTCGCGGCCGCTCTTCGCGGAGAACTTCGACGCGGTGGCGGCTGGCGCGCTGCCCACCGGCTGGAACGCGGTGCACGCCGGCGGCGCCAACACGGTGCCGTGGACGACCTCGTCGAGCTTCTGCGGCACCAAATCGAACGGCGCCTTCCACGTCAACGCCAACGACGGCCCCGTCGCGGCCGACGGGACGCCCGGCGACCCGACGCGCTGGGAGCGCCTGATCTCGCCCGCGATCGCCGTGCCCGCCGACACGGGCGACGTCACGCTCGAGTTCGACGTCTGCTACGACAGCGAGGACGATCCGAGCTTCAACGTGCTCGCCTACGACGGCTTCTTCCTGCGCATCTTCGACGGCACGCCCGGGCACGTGTCGCGCTCGGTCCTCGTCGACGCGTTCCAGTCGCAGTTCAAGACCGGCAGCCTCCAGGGCTATCCCAAGCACTTCCCGCGCAACTCGTCGCGCGCCTACTTCGAGGACATGTCGGCGTGGGCCGGCGACTCGGCGGGCCTCAAGCACGTCAAGCTGCGCCTGCCCGGCATGGCCGGCACGACGGTGCAGCTGCGCTGGGAGTACGCGCAGGACGGCGGCGGCATCTGCAGTGATGTGCGCCCGGGGCACAACTGCGGCGTGCTCGTCGACAACATCGTGATGCGCTCGGAGAAGCTCGCCACGCCGTAACGTACCGCCCGCACGCCCGCACCCTCCAGTCCACGCCTGTCGATCCTCTCCTCGCACGTCCGCGGCTCCGCACCGACGGCGCAGCATATTAAACTGCGCGCTCGTCGAGGCGACCGTCGATGGCGACATTGGCCGCCCGGGTCCGCGCGCGAGCAGCGCCCGGTCGCGGCGTGCGCGGATTACTTCTTCAGCTCCGAGATCATCTGCTGCCGCTCGGCGTCGCTGATGGTGCGGAAGAGCACCGGCGGCATGGCCAGCCGGTCGTTGTCGGGCAGCAGCATCCGTTCGATGGCGAGATCCTTCTCCTGGCGCGTCATCTCGTCGAGCTTGTCGACGAGAAAATTCTCGCGCGAGATGGTCGGATCGAGGCCGGAGTGGTGGCACTGCTGGCACATCTGCACGACCATCGCGCGCGGCGTCAGGCCCGCCTTGGGCGCGAAGCTCATGTCACGCAGCCCGACGTCGAAGAAGACCTCGCGCACGTCGGGGATGTCGGCGCCGCCGCTCATCCACTTCTTGTAGGCGTCGCTCATCTTGACGAGCTTGCCCGGATCGCTGACCGAGATGTCGTGATAGGGCGCGGCGATGAATTTGCCCGCGACGCCCTGGTCGTAGATTTTCTGCCAGGTCGCGCTCTTGCCGCTGGCGGCCATCTCGGCTTCGATCGCCGTCGAGTCGAAGGCATTGGGCTGATCGCCGAAGCCGGCCTGCTTGATCATCTGCGCCATCAGCGCCGGGCTCGACTTGTCGAGCAGCGAGGCGGGAATGCCGCCGTAGTCCTCGTTGGTCGGATGCGCCTGATGGAACTCGTCGAACAGCTGCCGCCCGCCCGACGTCTCCTGTGAGAACCAGTGCGTGAACGGCATGGAGTTCTCCTGCATGCGCAGGATCTGCGGCTTGGTGTCGTCGGGCGCGTGGCACTGACGGCAGTCGGCGATGGTGTTGTTGAGCTCGGTGTTCGACTCGTACTGGCGCACCTCGACCCAGTCCTTGACCAGGTTCGGCGTCAGCAGATCTTTGTTCTTGCACCCGCCGGCTTGCTTGGCGCAGCCCTTCTCGAACATGACGAGATAGAAGTTCACCTCGTCGGTGACCGGATCGTGCGACGCGATCTCCACGAACTGCTCGCCCGGATCGTAGGCGAGGAAGATGTAGCCGGAGGGCTTGGAGCCGTCGGCGGGCGGCGGCGTGAAGATGAACGCGGTCGGCATGATGCTCGAGACCTTGCGCGCCGTGAGCGCCGACGAATGGCCGAGGAGCGCGAAGCCGGGATTGCCGCCGATGCCGTTGCCGCCGTTGGGATCCTTGAAGTCGAGCCCGAGCAGAACCAGGAGCTCGGCGAGACTGGTCGGCTTCGGCATCGCGCCGCCCGGCACCTTGTCCTGGCAGAAGACCTTGGTCAACAGATCGCCGCTGTTCGGAAAGTTCGGATGCGAGCCGTCGTCTTCGCACAAGGTCGCGTGCATGTCATCGAAGCCCTGCAGCGTCTCGAACGTGTTCTCCGGCACGAGCGGCGAGTGGATGTTGGCCGGCGCCGACGAATGCTCGGGCACGACCCACTGCAGGCAGCCGAGCGGGGCAAAGGCGGCGAAAATCAGGATCAGGCGCGGCAGCATGAGTCTCCTCGTACGCAAGGACGTGCTCTGCAGCGCGCAATGTGCAACCAATGTTCCACAGTCTTTCCCAAGGAAAGACAGAAGGTTGACATCTTCCTACACGGGGGGTGGGCGCCCCAAAATGGGGGGACAGCGACCGCGGACATTTGTGGGCAATTGCGGCCGAGTCGCGGGGCGACGCTCAGCGCTTGGAGTAGAACCGGTCGAGGAATGCGCCGACTTCGCCGACGGCGCGGTCGTTCTCGTCCCAGCTCAGCGCCATGCCGCTCGAGTCGTGGCGGATGACCTTCGCCTCGACGCCCACCGCGTTCGCGCCGCCGCCGTCGGGATCGAGCAGCGTCACCGTCTGCGTCGAGCCGGGTGCGAACGCCGACAGGTCGCTGCCGTCGGACGCGACCAGCGCTCCGCCGCGCGACACGTTGCGCACGGCGAGGTGGATCATGGTCCCGGAGTGACGCATGACCACGGCGGCGCGCAGCTCGAATCGCGGATAGCGCCGCGGGCGCGAAAAGGCAGGAGGCGTCTCTACGGTTTCCAAGGCAGCTTCATCTTTGGCCCAACAGGGGCTGGCAGCAACTTTTGATGCCGCGCGGGCGGCGCCGGTGTCGCACGGTTCCAGTCGGTGTCGGCGACTGGCAAACTGCAACGCTGCTTGGCACTTCGCCCGCGATCGCGCGGCGCCGGCGACGGTAAACCGGGAGTTTGACGCGGCACGCCTCCTGCTATTTGCGCGTCCCGATGGCACTCGACTCGAGAATGAAAATCTGGACGGTCGCACTCGCGGCGGCGCTGGCGGCAATCCTCGGTGTGCTGCGTCCCTGGAAGGTGAGCGGCGACGGACACGCGGCCGCGGCGGCGCCGGCACCGACGAGCACAGCGTCCGGTCGCGGCGAGGTGCGGCTGTCACCCGAGGCGTTGAAGAAGAATCCGATCACGCTGGCGACGGCGCGCCGTCAGCCGCTGGCGCGCGATCTGATGCTGGTCGGGTCGATGGCGTTCGACGCCGATCACTACGCGATCGTCGGGCCGCTCATCGCGGGGCGGATCGTCGCCTTGCGCGCCGGCTCCGGCGACACGGTCAAGCGCGGCCAGGTGCTGGCGGAGCTCGAGAGCCCCGACGTCGGTGCCGCGCAGGCGGCTTATCTCGAGGCGCGCGCCAAGCTGGGCGCGGCGCAGTCGAACGCACGGCGCGAAAAAGATCTGGCGACGCAGCACGTGTCGTCGGACCGCGAGCGTGAAGTGGCCGAGGCGCAGGCGGCGTCGGAGGAGGCGGCGCTCGCGGCGGCGCGCCAGCGACTGGAGTCGCTCGGCTTTCGCGCGGCGGACATCGCCAAGATGGGCGGCGCGGCCGGCGGGCGGGTCGCAATTCGCGCGCCGATAGACGGCGTGGTCATCTCGCGCGAGGTGACGCTCGGACAGGCGGTGCAGGCCGCCACCGATGCGTTCCGCGTCGCCAACCTGCAGCACCTCTGGGTCAACCTCGACGTGTACGAAAAGGATCTCGAGGCGGTGCACGTGCAGCAGAAGGTCGAGCTGCGAACCGAGTCGCTGCCGGGGCGCGTCTTCGCCGGGCGGATCGCGTACATCGAGCCGCACGTCGACGACAAGACGCGTACGGCGCGCGTGCGCATCGAGATGGAGAACGAGAACGGCGCGCTCAGACCGGGACAGTTCGTGTCGGCGAAGCTGCACGGCGAGCCGCGCCACGCCGAGCATCCGGTGTTGACGGTGCCGCGCCGCGCGCTCTTGTCGGTCGATGGCAAGAGCCTCCTGTTCGTGCAGAAGGCCGAGGGTCTCTACGAGCAGCGGTCCGTCGAGGTGGGCGCGTCGGGCGGCGAGCTGGTCGAGATCGTCAAGGGGCTCAGCGACGGCGACCCGGTCGTGTCCGAAGGGGCGTTCCTGCTCAAGAGCGAGCTGTTGCGTTGACCGGCCTCGGCGCGCTGGTCGGCTTCGCAGTTCGCCGACGAGGTGTGGTGTTGGCGGTGAGCGGCATCGTGGCCGCGGCGGCGCTGTTCGCGATGCGCCAGCTGCCCATCGACGCCGTTCCGGATGTGACCAACGTGCAGGTCACGGTGATCACGAGCGCGCCCGGGCTGTCGCCGGCGGAGGTCGAGTCGTACCTCACGTATCCCGTCGAGATGGCGATGAACGGGCTGCCCGACATGGCCGAGATTCGCTCGGTGAGTCGTACCGCGGTGTCGGCGGTGACGGTGGTGTTCAAGGACTCGATGAACATCTGGCTGGCGCGGCAGCTCGTCTCCGAGCGCTTGAAGATGGCCGAGGCCGATATTCCGCCCGCCTACGGGCGACCGGAGCTGGCGCCGGTGTCGACGGGTCTGGGCGAGATCTACGAGTTCTATCTCGAGAGCGACGAGCACTCGCCGATGGAGCTGCGCACGATGCTCGATTGGGTCGTGTCGTGGAAGCTGCGCTCGGTGCCGGGGGTCATCGAGGTCAACGCGATGGGCGGCGAGGCCAAGCAGTACCAGGTGATCCTCGATCCCAAGCGGCTGGCCGAATACCACCTGTCGCTCGGCAAGGTGCTCGACGTCCTCGAGCACAACAACGGCAACGTCGGCGGCGGGTACATCGAGCGCAAGAACGAGCACGTGGTGTTGCGCGGGGAGGCGCAGTTCAAGAGCATCGAGGATATCGCCGGCACGACGGTGACGGTCGATCACGACGGCACGCCGGTGCTGCTCAAGAACGTGGGGACCGTGAAGCTTGGGCCGGCGCTGCGTTATGGCGTCGTGACCAAGCACGGCAAGGGCGAGATCGTCGCCGGCACGGTCATGATGCTGATCGGACAGAACTCGCGGCAGGTGGTCGAGGACGTCAAGGTGCGGCTCGCCGAGATTCAAAAGGGGCTGCCCGCGGGCGTGCGCATCGTGCCGTACTACGACCGCGCGGAGTTCATCAACCGCACGCTCTCGACGGTGGCGACCAACCTGACGGAGGGCGCGCTCCTGGTCGTGCTGGTGCTGTTCTTCGCGCTCGGGACCTTGCGCGGCAGCATCGTGGCGGCGCTGGCGATTCCGCTGGCGATGGGCGTGGCGGTCATCGGCATGGTGCTCGGGGGCGTGACCGGAAACCTCATGTCGCTGGGAGCCATCGACTTCGGCCTCCTGGTCGACGGCGCGATCGTGATGCTCGAAGGCGCGATGACGGCGCTCGAGCAGCGGCGACCGCCGAAGCGGCGCGTACCCGAGGTGGTGGCGGAGGCGATGGGCCAGGCGGCCAAGCCGGTCACGTTCGCGGTGGCAATCATCCTGCTCGTGTACCTACCGCTGATGGCGCTCGAGGGGACCGAGGGGCGCATGTTCCGCCCGATGGCGATCACCGTCGCCATGGCGCTCTTCGGGGCGCTCATCTTCACGCTGACGACGTTTCCGGCGGCGTGCGCGGTTCTCTTGCGGACGCCGAAGAAGGAGCACAAGGAGGGCGTGTGGGACCGGTTGGGCGCGCGTTACCGGCGGCTCATCGGCCGCGTGACGGCGCGGCCGGGGGCGCTCTTCGGCGTCGTCGGGCTGGTGCTGGTGGCGACGGTGCCGGCGGGCGTGTCGCTCGGTGCGGAGTTCCTGCCGCGAATCGACGAAGGCGCGTTCGCGTTCGACATCAAGCGACTGCCGTCGATCAGCTTGCAGGAGGCGGTGGAGCTGGGGAAGCAGGTGGAGAACGTGCTGGCGCGCTTCCCCGAGAGCCTCGCGGTGGTGACGCGCACGGGCCGCGCGGAGGTGGCGACCGATCCGGTCGGCTTCGACGAGGTCGAGACCAACGTCAAGCTCAAGCCCAAAGCCGAGTGGACGAGCGCGCACGACATCGATTCGCTCGGCACGTTGATGAAGGAGGCCATCGAGCGCGAGGTGCCGGCCACCTTCGTCAGCGTCAGTCAGCCGATCGAAGATCGCGTCAATCAGCTGCTCTCGGGGTCGAAGGCGGATCTCGCGATCAAGATCTTCGGCGAGGACTTGAACACCTTGAAGGCGCTCGGCGACGAGATCGCCGAAGCGATCCGCGGCGTGCCGGGCACCGGCGACCTGCGCGTCCAGCGCGTCCTCGGGCTGGCGCTGCTCGACGTGCGTGTCGACCGCGCGCGCATGGCCCGCTATGGCATCCCGGCGTCCGATGTGCTGAAGACGGTGGCGGCGGCGCGCGCGGGGGTCAACGCCGGCAAGGTCTTCGAAGGCGCGATGCGCTTCGACCTCGCGGTGCTGATGCCGCCGCCGTCGGCGGATCCGGAGGCGATGGGCGAGCTCCTCGTCGGCGGCGAGAACGGCATGATGGTGCCGCTGTCGCAGCTCGCCGACGTGACGCTCCGCGAGGGACCGGCGACCATCTTGCGCGAAGGGCTCGAGCGGCGCGTCCTCGTCGAGGCCAACGTGCGCGGGCGCGACCTCGTGACCTACGTCGGCGAATGCCAGCGACGCGTGGCCGAGAAGGTGAAGCTGCCGCCGGGGTACCACCTCGACTGGGCGGGCCAGTTCGAGAACTTCAATCGCGCCAAGGATCGCCTGCTGGTGGTCGTGCCGATGGCGCTCGCGATCATCTTCGGCATGCTGTTCCTCATGTTCGGCGAGATGCGCTCGGTGACGGCCGTCTTCGCCTGCGTGCCGCTCGCGCTCGTCGGCGGAATCGTCGCCTTGAAGCTGCGCGGCCTGCCCTTCTCGCTCCCCGCGGCCGTCGGCTTCATCGCCCTGTGCGGCGTGGCGGTCTTGAATGGCGTAGTCATGGCAAGCGAGATCAATCGGAGACGCGCGCTCGGCGATCCGGATCCCTTCGCGGACGGCGCGGTGGCGGTGATGCGGCCGGTCATCACGACGGCGCTCGTGGCGGCGATCGGCTTCTTCCCGATGGCGATCTCGTCGCACGCCGGCGCGGAGGTGCAGCGGCCGTTGGCGACGGTGGTCATCGGCGGCATCATCTCGTCGACGCTGCTGGGGCTCATGGTGCTTCCGGTTGCCCTGAAGCTCTTGGCCTCGAGGCGCAAAGAAGCGGACATCGACGGGGACGACGAGTGAGTGGCGAGGCGCTTTTTTCAGAGGGCGCTCGAGTTGACGCGGCGGCGGGTCCTGTCATCGCAGGTCTTTTTTCGGCGGTGCTCGGGCTGCGCTGATGACGTACGTGACTGTCTGGCTGCGCTCCGCCCTGCGCTCCGGCGAAAAATGACCTGCGATGGCCACCCGCCGCGAGCCAATCTCTCGCTGCCTTTGGGCCCGACGCTCGATCGCCACGCACGATGACACGTTGTTCAGACGCTCGATCGCCGACGATGACGTCGAGGGGCGAACGATGCGAATCGATCGAGTGATACGCAGGGTCCGGCCTCAGATGTGACTGGGGTGGCGTACGGCATCGAAATACACGAAAGCGAGAGTGGCTCGCGGCGGGTGGCCATCGCATGTCATTTTTCGCCGGAGCGCAGGGCGGAGCGAGCCCACACGCCAAAGCGGGCGTCGAGCGCAGCCCGAGCACCGCCGAAAAAAGACATGCGATGACAGGACCCGCCGCCGCGCCACCCGAGCGTCGCTCTGTGTTTTTGTCCCCTACGAATCTTCGCCAGCAACCCTGAACAGCTCGATCCTCGCTCGCCATAGGTCACCCAGGACTTCCAACTGCCGTCTCCGCGCGTCGGCGGCTTCTCTGGTGACTTGGACGACGCGGAACAGGTCGAATTTACCGCCGAGCCAGCCCTGGCGGACGAGCTCCACGTTCGCTTCGGCGGAGGGGACGATGCGCTCCGTCCACAGCTTGGCTTCGGTCTGGCGTGCTTCGACGACGCGCAACGCCGATGCAAGCTCGAGCGTGATCTCGCGGGTCAAGAGGCGGCCTTCGTCTTCGAGGCGACGGCGCTCCGCGCGCGCTTGCGCCAGCTCGCCCTGGTTGCGTCGCCAGATGGGAATCGGGAGTGCCACGCCGCCGCCGACGTAGATCTGGCCGGGCTGCTGGCCGGCGACGTCGACGAATAGCGTCGGGTTGGGGGCGATCTCGCGACGTAGCCGCTTGGCGACGGCGTCGACGTGTTCCGTCGCCGCGCCGAGGAGCTTGCGCTCCTGCCGTCGCACCAGCGCCTGCTCGAGCATCCGCTCGCCGTCGACGCTGCTGATCGCCGGCGGCTCGAGCGGCGTCGTGGGATCGAGCTGCGCGCCGCTGGGCGCACCGACGAGCAGCTTGAGCAGCCGCTCCGCTTCACCGGCCGCCAGATCGGCTTCGATGCGGTCATGCTCGAGGCGCGCCTGCTCGACCTCGGCCAGGTGCAGCTCGACGTCGGACGCGGCGCCGGCCTTGACCCGCGCGCGCGCGGCGGTGAGAAGCTGATCGCCGAGCTTGACCCGCCGCCCGGCCGCGTCCGCTTGCGCACGCGTCACCTGCAGCGCGACGTAGCTGGCGCGGGTGGCGGCGCGGGTGTCGACACGCGCGAGTCCCTGCCGCGCGACGGCGACGGCGATGGCGCGGTCGGCCTCGGCGAGGCGCGCGCCGCGCTGACCGGCTACCTCGAAGGTCTGCTCGAGGCGCGCGCTCCACTCCGGTCCGACGGCGAGCGGCGTCGACACCGAGCGGTCGCTGCGGTGCCCCCCCGCTGCCGAGATGACGGGATTCGCCGGCAACAACACGCCGGCGCCGATGCGCCCGGCGGCCGCGAGGTCGCGCTCGCGGTCGGCACGAACCACGAGCGGGCTCGCGTGAACCGCGCGCGCCACCGCTTCATCCTGCGTGAGGCGGATCGTCTCGCCCTGCGCCAACGCCGTCCACAGTGCGAGCGTCACGCCGACGCTAACGCGCGTCGGCCGTACCATTTTTCTCAAGTACTCCTCCTTGTCCGTCGAGAAATGCACAAGCCGACGCGACCGCTTCGCTCGCGCCGGCGAGGGCCAACAGGTCACCGGCGCGCAGCACCTCGTGCGCGCTCGGAAATGCGACATCGCCACCGTCGCGACGGATGGCGAGCACCGTGGCGCCGCTCCGGCCGCGCAGGTTGAGCTCGCCGAGCGATCGTCCCACGGCGAGGCTGCCCGGGCGCACGCGATGGCTCACCGGATCGCCGATGCCCGGCAGGCTCGGCTCGATGATCGCGCCGTCGCCGCGCGCCTGGGACGCCAGCGCCTCGGCGAGCACCTGCGCGCCGGCGCGCACGTGACCTTGCAGATCGGCCGCGCGCCGCCACAGCGCGACGCCCATGAGCGCCAGCGTCGCCGCGAGCAGCGCCACCAGCGGCAAGGGCCGCACGAACGGTTGCACCAGCGCCACCAGCGGCGCGCCCGCGGCGACGAGGACGGCGAGCTGCAGCGCCACCACGAGCGCCCGCCGCGGCGACGCCGCCAGGTCGAGCGGCCCTTCCGGCGACGGCAGCGCCCGCAGCGCCAGGAGCTGCCCGATGCGCCCGGCCGCGCGCACCATGCCAAGGACGAACGGCGCCGCCAGCACCAGCGCCGCGGCCGCGACGACCGCCGGCGAGCGCGACCAATTGAGCGACGCAGTGATCGTGATGGCGACGAGACAAACAGCGTCGAGCGCCAGCACCCTGATGGCACGACGCAACGTGCGCCGCTGCGCATCGCCGCCACCGGCGCTACGAAGCCGCTCGATCCAGCTGCCGTACAGGGCCGCGATCGTCTGCAGCGGTCGGGGCAGCCGCCGATCGACCCACGACGCCACCGGGTCGGACGCGCGGATGAGCCACGGGGTCACCAGCGTCGTCA
The DNA here is from genome assembly GCA_028287105.1 of Myxococcales bacterium. Taxonomy (GTDB): domain Bacteria; phylum Myxococcota_A; class Polyangia; order Palsa-1104; family Palsa-1104; genus JAQBQH01. Next base: position 40,110 of record JAQBQH010000015.1, on the reverse strand, counting down.
GCGCCGACACCGCCACCGCGACCGGATACAAGAACGGCCGCGTGGCGCCGAGCGAGAGGCCGAGCGCCGCCAGGATGAACGAGAACTCTCCGATCTGCGCCATGCTCATGCCGGCGCGCAGAGATCGGCGCACACCGTGACCGGCGAAGAACGCCCCCATGGTCACGCCCGTCAGCTTGCCGACGAGGACGAGGCCGGTCAGCGCCAGCACCGCCGGCCAGTTGCGCACGATCTCGACGGGATCGATGGTCATCCCGACCGCGACGAAGAAGACCGCGGCGAAGAGGTCGCGCACCGGATGGACCAGCTTCTCGACGGTAGCGACCGCGCCCGACTCGGCCACCAGCGCGCCCGCCAGGAAGGCCCCCAGCGCTACCGAGTAGCCGAAGCGATTCGCGAGCAGCGCCGTGGCGAAGCAGACGCCGACCGAGACCACCAACGTCGTCTCCGGACGGCCGAGGCGCGCCGCGGTGCGCACGAGCCGCGGCACCGTGACCAGGCCGACTGCGAGCACCACCGCGATGAAGAGCGCCAGCTTGCCCGCCGTCACGCCCATGGCGCGCGCCGAGAAGCCCTCGCCGCCGCCGACGGTGGTGAGGAGCGCGAGCAAGAGCACGCCGACCAGATCCTCGACGACGAGCACCGCGAACACCAACTCGCGCAGCTTGCCGCCGATGCGCGCATCGTCGAACGCCTTGGCGATGATCGTGGTGCTCGAGATCGACAGCACCGCGCCGGTGAAGAGCGCCTCGCGCGCCGTCCAGCCGAGCGCGCGCGCCGCCAGCCAGCCCAGCCACAGCATGACGCTGACCTGAACCAGCGCGATGAGCCCCGCCGAGGCGCCGATGCGGAGGAGCTTGCGAACGCCCAGCTCGAGGCCGACCGAGAACAGGAGCAAGATGACGCCGAGCTCCGCCATGGTGTCGACGGTTTCGGCGTCGGCGACGAGCGGAATCGGCACGTGCGGCCCGATGATGAGCCCGGCGAGGAGATAGCCGAGCACCACCGGCTGGCGCAGTCGCTGGAAGATGACGGTCGTGAGCGCGGCGACGCACAGAACGAGCGCCAGGTTCTGCAAGAATGTGTGCGCCCCGTGCATCCGCCACGGCTTCGAGCAAGCGCTATGCCGCGCTGCGCTGCCGTCGCTGTCGTCGGTTGCGGGCCCGACCCTGGCAAATTGCCAGGGTCATCTGGCTCAATGCGACCCGCGCTGCCGGCGATAGATCGTCGAGACGTCGATGCCGAGGATCTCGGCGGCGCGCGTCTTGTTGCCGCCGCATTGCGAGATGACCCACGTGATGTATTCGCGCTCGAGCTGATCGAGCGTCACCATCGCGCGCTTGGCGTCGTCGAGCGGCGCCGAGCCGGGCACCGAGGGCAAGAGCGCCTGCACGTCGGCCGACTGGACTACGTCGTCGACGCCGATGACCACCAGCCGCTCGATCAGGTTCTCGAGCTCTCGCACGTTGCCCGGCCACGACCAGCGCCCGAGCGCCGCCACCGCTTCGCGCGCGAGGCGCTGCACCGGTGACGACGGATTGCGCTCGCGCGCGCGCGCCAGGAAGTGCTCGGCCAGGAGCGGCAGGTCCTCGATGCGGTCGCGCAACGGCGGCACCGCCACCGGCACGACCGCCAGCCGGTAATAAAGATCCTGACGAAAGCCGCCCGAGCGCACGCGCTCCTCGAGATCCTGATGCGTCGCGGCGACGATGCGCACATCGACCTTGCGCGGCGCATCGGAGCCGACCGCGCGCACCTCGCCCTCCTCGAGCACCCGCAAGAGCTTGGCCTGCAGCGCCGGCGGCATGTCGCCGATCTCGTCGAGGAGCAGCGTGCCGCCATCGGCCTCGGCGAACAGCCCGCGGCGCGACGACGTGGCGCCGGTAAAGGCTCCGCGCACGTGTCCGAACAGCTCCGACTCGAGCAGGCTCTCGGGCAGCGCCGTGCAGTTGACCGCGACGAACGCCGCCGCCTTGCGCGGCCCCTCGAAGTGGAGCGCGCGCGCCACCCGCTCCTTGCCCGTGCCGCTCTCGCCGCGGATCAGCACCGGCGCCTGCGACTGCGCCACCCGCTCGAGCAGCGCATACAGCTTCTGCATGGCGGGACTCTTGCCGATGAGCACCCCGAAGCCCGCGCGCTCGGCCGCCCAGCGCCTGAGCGCCCGGTGGTCGTCGCGCACGCGCCGCTCGTCGAGCGCCCGCTCGACGTAGACCAGCACCTCGTCGAGCTGGAACGGCTTGGCGACATAGTGATAAGCGCCGCGCTTGATGGCCTGCACCGCGCTCTCGATGCCGCCGAACGCGGTCATGATCAACACGGGCGTCATCGGATCGACGGCGTGCACCGCGTCGAGGACGTCGATCCCGTCGACCTCCTCCATGCGCAGATCGCTCACGACGACGTCGAAGCTGCGCGTCTTGACCAGCGCCACCGCCTCCACGCCGGAGGCAGCCACCGTCGGTGCATAGCCGGCGTCGCCGAGCTGGTCGGCGAGCAGCCGCGCCATCTCGACGTGGTCGTCAACGATCAGAATGGTTGGTTTCACTCGCGCCATGTCCCTCCTCGTGTGCTCGCGGCCAGCTCAGCGTGACGGTCGTGCCACGCCCCACTTCGCTGTCGACCTCGATCTGTCCGCCATGATCGCGTGCGATCTGCGCGCACAACGTAAGACCGAGGCCGGTGCCCTGCCCCCGCTTCTTGGTCGTGAAAAAGGGATCGAAGATCTGGTTGCGATGCTCGGGTAAAATACCCGACCCGTCGTCGCGCACCTCGATGCGCAGGCGATCGGCGCGCTTGGCGTCGCCGGCCGCGCGGATCGTCACCTGCCCGCCCGGATGGCTGGCGTCGTAGGCGTTCATCACCAGGTTGACGAGCACCTGCTGAAGCTGGTCGGGATCGGCGTCGAGCGCCGGCAAGAGCTCGTCCATCTCGACGGTGAGCTGCACCTTGCGTCGCTCGCCTTCGAAGCGAAGGAGGTCGGCGACCGCTCGCGCGAGGAGCGGTAGGCGCACCGCACGCACGGTCGGCGGCCGCACCCGCGAGAAGTCGAGGAGCTGACGGATGGTGCGGCTGATCAGATCGATCTGCTCGATGATGACGCCGAGCCCCGGGTTCTGCGCGTGCTCGCCGAGCTTGCCGCGAATGTACTCGGCGCGGCCGCGCACGATCCCGAGCGGCGTGCCGATCTCGTGAGCGATGCCAGCCGCCAGCACACCGACGGTGGCAAGCTTCTCGGCGCGCAGCAGCTGATCCTCGAGCGCGCGCAGCTCCGACAGATCTTCGATGACGAGGAGCAGCTGCGACTCGGCAAAGCGTGGCTCGAGCGGCACCGCGTGTACGCTGTAGCGCCCGTCGGCGCCGAACAGCGCCAGCGTCGCCCCCGGCAGGCTGACCACGCCGCCGCTGGCGCGCGCCTCGTCGACCAGGGCCGCCAATCGCTGCCGCGCCGCCGCGGTCGCGTGCGGAAAGGCGCGCTCCCAGGGCGCGCCGATGAGCTCGCCGTCGCTGCGGTCGCGAAAGGCGCGATTGAGCGCGGTGACGCGCCCCTCCTTCGACAGCACCAGCACCGCCGCCGGAATGTTGTCGACGATCTTCTCGGTCTTCTCGTGCAGGTGCGCCAGCCGCTGGGCGTGCACCAGCCGCTCCTGCAGCGCCGCGCCGCGCCTTGCGGTGATCATGAGATACGCGCCGAGGCCAAGGAGACAGCTGGCGATGGCCGCCGCGGTCAAGGCGATGCGCCAAACGAGCGTCCGTTCGTGCGTGGCGATGGCGTCGATCGGCGTCAGCACCGCGAACGCCCAGCGCGGCGCGCCGTGCAGATGCAGCGGCGCCACCGTGACGACGGTCTCGCCGAGGCCCGGCAGCACCCCGGCAGCTTCGCTGTCCGACCAGCGAATGGTGCCGGCGCCGTCGTTGCGCATCGACGCGATCAGCCGCGCCAGCGCCGGCGCCGGATGCTCGATCGCCGCGCGCAGGCCCGGGCTCGTCGCCGGCAGCGGACGGCCGTGGCCGTCGAGCGCCAGCGTCTGCAGCCCCTCGTCGCTCGGCAGCGCGCGAAAGAACGACTCGGTGTCGACGAGGAGCCCGATGGCGCCGGTGCGCTCGCCGGCGGCGAACGGCAGCGTGAACGCGCGCAGCCAGCCGCGCGTGTCGTCCTCGACACGCACCGTGGCGATGGTCCCGGCCGGCCGCCCGAGCGCCGCGCGCGCCGCCTCGCGCAGCGCCGGCAGGTAGCGCCTGGTCTCGGGGCGATCCTCGAGCTCCGCGGCGAGACGCCCATCGCCGTCGAGCACCACGATGCCCTGGTAGGGGTGGCCGATGTCGAGCATCGCGCGCAGCTGCGGCCGCACGGCCTCGGCGGGCTCGACCTTGAGCCACTGCACCGCGAAGTGCAGATCCTCGAGCACGTCGTTGAGGTCGGCCTCGATCGTGCGCGCGCTGTCCTCGACGTGGACCCGCTCCTGCGCGAGGAACTCGTCGACGACGCGTGCACGCGATTGCCCGACCAGCACCGTGGCCAGCCAGATGACTCCCGCGAGCGCCACGAGCACGCCCAGCAGTACGACGCCGGTCCAGCCGCGCATGGCCGTCCTCCAGCGTGCACCATACCCGGGCGGTTCGCCACGCCCGTCGGGCAAAATGCCCGGCCAGCGCCGTCGCCGAACCGAACGTAGCGGCGGAGGTTGCGATGACGAAGGGCGGAGGACCATCGGCGGGGCGGGCACGGTGCACGCGACGTGCCGCGCAACCGGCACCCGTGCGGCGAAGGCGAAACATTGGCGTGACCCGCGCGCCTCCGGCTAAACTGGCGCGCGTGCGTACATTTGCCCTGATCCTGGCCCTCTTCGCGTCGACGGCGGCGCGCGCGGCCCACCCCGTCTTCGACCTGATCGCCAATCGCACGCTCGCCCACGCGGAACGTGGCGGCGCGCTTTCGATCGCCGCCGGCACGCCGGGCTTCGCCCGCTACGTCCACTTCTCGCGGCCGCTGCCGAGCTGGAAGCTGCGTCAGGTCGAGGATGGCAAGAAGGTCGCGCTGGCGCAGACGCAGGCGATCCTCGAGGTGCCGCTCACCCTTGCGCAGGCGCGCGGCGCGACCGTGACGCTGCACCTGAAGTCGACCGTGAAGCAGACCGTGCGCGCCAGCGTCGCCGGCAAGTCGTCGCCGGCGGTGCCGGTCGCCGAAGGCTGGCAGACCGTCCAGCTGACCCTGCCGGCGGGCGCGCTCATCGACGGTGAAAACAAGATCACGCTCGGATTCGCCAACTGGTCCAAGTTCGGCGACAAGCGGGCGTCGGCCGCGGTGGAATGGATCGACGTCGGCGCCCCGTCGACGGCGACGGCGCCACCGGCGGTCTCCGACGGCGCCGCGCTCACCATCGCCAAGGGCGACGCGCTGAGCTGGTTCGTGCAGGTGCCGCAGGGCGGCGCGCTCGAGTCGCACCTCGAAGGCGCGGGCTGCAGCATCAAAGTGCACGCGGCCGGCCACGGCGGCGCCCACGTCGACGGTACGCTCGGTGACAACTCGCCGCTCGACCTCTCGGCCTTGGCCGACAAGGTCGTCCGCCTCACGCTCATGGCCGACGCCGCGGCCTGCAAGCTGTCGTCGGCGTCGCTCCTCGCCGGCGGCGACGCGGCGGTCGTCAAGCGCGATCCGCGTCCGAAGAACATCGTCTTCTGGCTCACCGACGACACGCGCTCGGACAAGTTCAAGCTCTACAACCCGAAGACCCGCGTCGAGACCCCGGTGGTCGACGCCTTCGCCAAGCGCGCCACGCTCTTCAAGGTCGCCTACGTGCAGGGCAACGAGTCGCGCGTCTCGCACGCCAGCCTGTGGACCGGCGTCTACCCGTCGGTGCACCGCTTCATCGCCGAGAAGGCCAAGCTCGATCCGAAGTTCGTGACGCTGCCGGAGGCGGTCAAGCCGACCGGGCGCGCCACGCTCGGCCTCATGGGCAACGGCTTCATCGACGCCTTCTGGGGCTTCGGCGAAGGCTGGGACCTCCTGCGCAACCACATCCACGAAGGCGGGGGGCTCAAGGCCGAGGACTTCGTCGTCGAGGCCAAGAAGCTGCTCGCCGGCTACACCACCAAGCCCTACTTCCTCTATATCGGCAGCATCGACGCGCACGTCTCCTGGCGCGCGCACCTGCCGTGGATCGCCAAGTACGATCCCGAGCCCTACACGGGGCCCTTCGTCAAAGCGTGCCTCGATCCGCAGCTCGACAAGATCGTCGGCGGCAAGCTCCCCGTCACCGACCGCGATCGCACGCGCATCCTGGCGCTCTACGACTCCGACGTCAGCTACAACGATCAGCAGTTCGGCAAGATGATGGAGCTCCTCAACGCCGAGGACACCATGATCATCTTCACGTCCGATCACGGCGAGGAGTTCTGGGACCACGGCAAGATCGGCCACGGCCAGTCGCTGCGCGAAGAGCTGGTGCACGTGCCGCTGCTCATCTCCTATCCGCCGCTCTTTCCCGCGGGCAAGGTGGTCACCGAGGGCGTCGAGATCATCGATCTCCTCCCCACCATCGCCGAAGCCGTCGGTGGCAAGGTCTCGGCCGACGTGCAGGGCGAGTCGCTCATCGGCCTCGCGCAGGGCGAGGGCGCCGGCTATCCGCGGCCGGCGGTGGCGAGCCAGTACGAGCTGGCGCACTCGATGCGCCTCGGCCGCTGGAAGCTGTGGGTGGGCGGCTCCGGCGACACGCGCCTCTTCGACGCCATGGTCGACGCTGCCGAATCCAAGGAGCTCTCGGCCGAGCGGCCCGTCGAGCGCCGCTTCATCACCGACGCCATGGGCATGTGGATGGCCTATCAGTCGCAGTGGAAGAAGACGCGCTGGGGCGTGGCCTCGAACCACAAGCCCGAGCTGGCGCGCGATCTCGAGAGCGCCCCTACAACCGCTTCCAGCAAATGATCTCGTCGGTGTCGGCGCGCACCAGCGCCGGCAGCGTTCCGACCTCCGCGTAGCCGCGGCGCGCGTAGAAGCGCCGCGCCCCGTCGTTCCAGTGCGAGCACAGGAGGAAGAGGTGGCGGGCGTGTGTCGCCACGTCGGCCTCGACCGCGTCGAGGAGCGCGCCGCCCGCGCCCTGCCCTTCGCCGCCCGGGCCGACGGCGATGAGCCGCAGGTAACCGCCGAGGCCGAGCGTGCCCGAGCGCATGAACCAGGCGAAGCCGCGCGCGCCGGTGCCGTCGTCGGCGACGAGAACCGGCTCGCCGCGACCGATGGCCTCGGCGAGGAGCTGGGCGAGCCGCGTCGACGAGATCTCGTAGCGGCGGAGCAGCTCCTGCGCCGCTACCAGGGTTGCCAACGCGGACAGCTCGTCGAGCCGCGCCGGGCGAATCGTGAAGGCCCCGGTCACGAGCGCGGCTCGTCGCTTCCGGAGCGCGGCTCGGCGCCACTGGCGCGCGCGCCATCGACCACCGACGCCCACGGCATGCGGCTCGTCGAGGTGTGATGCCCGATGCGCCCGTCGCTGCCGACGAGGATGATGCCGCCGTCGCCGCCCACGCGCACCAGCTCCGCGACCGCTGCCCGCGCCGCGTCGTCGGGCGCATCGCCGCCGCGCAGGCGATCGATCGCCACCCTGGCCATGAGCGCGCGAATGATCGATTCGCCGTGTCCCGTCGCCGACGCGGCGCCGACCCCCGCCTCCGCCCACGTGCCCGCGCCGGCGAGCGGCGTGTCGCCCACGCGCCCCGGCCGCTTCCACGGAATCCCGCCCGTCGAGGTCGCCGCCGCCACCCGCCCGTCTGCGCCGATGGCGCAGGCGCCGACGGTGTCGCCGGTGCGCATGCGTCGCGCCGTCTCGCCCTCGTGCCGCTCGAAGCGCGCGCGCGCCCGCGGCGAAACCATCGTCGCCGCCGACTCCGCCACGATGCCCTGCTCGCGTGCGAACGCGAGCGCGCCCTCGGCCACCAGCAGCACGTGCTCGCCGTCCTCGAGGATCCGCCGCGCCAGCGTCACCGGATGGCGCAGCCACGGCACCGCCCCGACGGCGCCAATCCGCGGCGCCGGCCGCTCGCCCACCATGACGCACGCGTCGACCTCGACCACGCCGTCGCGATTGAGCACCGCGCCGTAGCCGGCGTTGAACTCCGGATCGTCCTCGAGCGCCCGCACCGCCAGCTCGACCGCGTCGAGCGCGCTGCCGCCCGCCTCGAGCCGCGCCCACCCCGCTCTCGCCGCCGCCTCGCAGCCGGCGACGCACGCCGCCCGTCGCTCGTCGTCAACTGCACCGGCACCACCGTGCACGATGATCGCTGCCATGCGGCGTCGATGGTAGCATGTCGCCGTGCGCGCCTTCGCCGCCGCCCTCGCCCTCGCCGTCCACGCCGCGCTGGCGCTCACCGCCGCCGGCTGCTCCTCGGCCGCGAGCGGCACCTTGTCCCTCGACTGGCGCCTCAGCGACGGGCGCGACTGCTTCACCGCCGGCACCGTCAACGTCGAGCTGCGCACCACCGCCGCGCTCGGCTCCGACGCGCTCGCCTCCTTCGTCTGCACCGACGGCCTGGCGCCGGCCAGCGTCAGCGTCGACGCCGTCCCCGGGTCGGGCACGCTCTACCTCGACGCGCGCTCCATCCTCGGCGCCGACCTGTACCACGGCGAGCTGTCGCTCTCCTCGGCACCACCCGGCACCGGCGAGCTCCGCACCGTCACGCTCTACGCGGTCGCCGCCGAGTAGCCGCCGGCCTCGGCGCTTGAATGCGCGCCGCCGCTCCCGTCGCGCGCGCCGCCGCCCGCAGCTTCGCCTCGTAGCCGAACATCACGCGCTCCTCGGCGTCCGACGCGTGATCGAATCCCATGAGGTGCACCATGCCATGCACCGCCAGATGCACGAGCTCCGCTGAGAGCGAGTGGCCCGCCGCCTCCGCCTGACGCCGCGCCGTCTCGACCGAGATGATGACGTCGCCGAGGAGCGGCGCCGCCTGCGGAAAGCTGAGCACATCGGTCGCGTGATCCTCGCCCGCGTACTGCCGATTGAGCGCCAGGAGCTCGACGTCGTCCGACAACGACAAGGTCATCGCCCGCTCCGCCACCCCCGCCGACCGCATGGCCCGCCCGACGAGGCGACGCAGCGTCCTCAGCGTCGCCGCCGTGACCCCGCGTCGCGCCTTGCCACGAACCTCGAGGTGCAGCTCAGCCCGGGATGACACGCTGCCAGACTTTGGACTCGATGAAGATGCGCAACAGCTCCTTGTCGCACTTGCCGTCCTTGACCTCGAACCCGATGATGTCGAGCGCCTTGTCCACCGGCACCGCCTTCTTGTAGGGCCGGTCGCTCGCCGTCAGCGCGTCGAAGATGTCGGCGATGGTCATCATGCGCGACTCGACGCGAATCTCCGCGCCCTTGAGCCCGCGCGGATACCCGGTGCCGTCGATCTTCTCGTGATGCGATCCGGCGATCGTCGGAATCGCGCCCAGCCGCCGCCCCCACGGAATGTTCTCGAGGAAGTTGTAGGTGTGCACGACGTGGCTCTCGATCTCGAGCCGCTCCTGCGCGGTCAACGAGCCGCGCGGCAGCTTGAGCGCGTCGATCTCGCCCGCGGTCAAGAACGGATGCGACTCGCCGCGCGGATCGGTGTAGCGATGCTGCGCGATCTCCGCCAGCCGCTCGAAGCTCCCCTCCGCCAGCACCGTCGGCTCGTTCGATTTCAAGATGAAGGCGACGAACTCGTCGAGCTGGCCCAGTCGCTGTTTCTCGTCGCTGTCGAGCTCCGCGAAAAACTTCTGCGCGCCCGTCGCGCCCTCGCGCATGAGGATGTCGACCTTGCGCTTGAGCGCATCGGACTCGACCCACTTGCGGATGTAGTCGAAGCGCGACAGCAGCGTCTCGCGCTCGTCTTCGTACAGCTTCTTGGCCTTGACCAGCACCTTCTCGCGCACGCCGACCTTGCCGAAGTCGTGCAAGAGCGCCGCGTACTCGATCTCCTTCAGATCGTCGGCGGTGAAGTGCACCGACTGATAGGGCCCGTCGGTGCGATCGACCATCTCGGCCAGCCCCACCGTCAGCGTCGCCACGCGCTGCGAATGGCCCGACGTCGTCGGGTCGCGCGATTCGATCGCCGTCACCGACGCGTTGACGAACCCTTCGAAGAGCCGCCGGATGTCTTCATACAGGAGCGTGTTCTCGAGCGAGATGCCGGCCTGCGCCGCCAGCGTCATCAACAGCTCCTCGGAGCGCTTGTCGAACGGCACCACCTCGTCGTCGAAGTCGATGGGCGCCTTCAAGCGCCCGGTCGATCCCTCTTTGCGCTTGTTGATGAGCTGAATGACGCCGATGACCTCGTCGCGCTGATTGATCATCGGCACGGTCAGCATCGAGCGCGTCTGATATCCCGACGACCGATCGAACCGGCGATCGACCTTCTCGCGCGCCAGATCCGGAATATTGATGAGCTGGCGCTGAATGATGGCGCGCCCCACGACGGTCTTGTCGTCGACGGGAAAGGTGTGCTCGCTGAAGTCGATCTGCACCGAGTCGTTTTGCGACACCATGAAGCGCACGGTCCGCTCGCGCGGATTGAGCGACTGCCCCTCGACGATGTAGACGCTGCCCGCATCGGCGCCCGTCACGTAGCGCGAGCGCTCGAGAATGAGGCCGAGCAGCTTACCGATGTCGCGCTCCGACGAGATCGCCCGCGCGATCGACACCAGCTCGCCGAGCTCCGACTTATAGCGCTCGGCCACCCGCCCCCGCTCGAAGTCGCGCGCCCTGAGCATCACGAGGTCGAGGTAATTCTTCATCGTCACGTAGAGCCGCGCCCGCGACAACGGCAGCGTCACCAGCGCCAGCTCGTAGCGATCGCGCAGCCCCTCGATGCCGGCGTACTCGTCGTCCGAGCCGACGAGCAGCAGCATGGTCTTGCCGGCGGCCGACCGCACCAGGTGCGGCTCCAGCTTCTCCGGCTCCTTGACCAGCCGCGCCGCCGCCAGGGTCAAGCCGCCCTCGCCGACCCGAACCTCGAGCCAGCCGTCCCCCGTCGCGGTCACCTGGAACGTCGCGAAACGAGCATCCTCGGCGAGGACGTTCTTCAGCTCGTCCAGATTGCGAATGTCGTCCTGCGGCACCGGCGCCCCCACACCATAGGAAACGGCGCCTTCAGAATATCAGGTTTTCTTCGAGAGCGCCTCGGCGGCCTTTTTGGCGGCATCGCGCGCGTCGTACGCCTTGATGATTTTCTGGATGAGCGGGTGACGGACGACGTCAATCTCGGTGAAGCTGCAGAACGTGATGCCCTCGATTCCCTCGAGCAGCTCGCGCGCTTCCAGCAGGCCCGACTTCTGCCCGTTCGGCAGATCGACCTGCGTGACGTCGCCGGTGATGACCGCCTTGGAGTTGAACCCGAGGCGGGTCAGGAACATCTTCATCTGCTCGGTCGTCGTGTTCTTTGCCTCGTCGAGGTTGACGAACGCGTCGTTGAGCGTGCGGCCGCGCATGAAGGCCAGCGGCGCGACCTCGATGACGCCCTTCTCCACCAGGTGCTCGGCACGCTCGAAGTCCATCATGTCGTGGAGCGCGTCGTAGAGCGGCCGCAGGTACGGATTGACCTTCTCCGCCATCGTGCCGGGGAGGAAGCCGAGCTTCTCGCCCGCCTCGACGGCCGGACGCGCCAGCACGATGCGCTTCACCTCCTTGTCGAGGAGCGCGCGCACCGCCGCCGCCATGGCGAGATAGGTCTTGCCGGTGCCGGCCGGACCGATGCCGAAGACGATGTCCTCTTGGCGAATGGCGTCGATGTAGCGCTTCTGCGCCAGCCCCTTGGGCTGAATCGGTCGCGCGCGCGACGCCACCAGCACGGTGTCGCGGAAGACGTCCTTGATCTGCGCGTGCTGATCGCCCGCCAGCACACCCACCGCCCGCGCGATGTCCGTCGTCGCCAGCGGCTTACCCTTCTTCGCCAGCTGATAGAGCTGCTCGAGCAAGGATCGGCCCAGCGCCACGCGGTCGGCCGCGCCGACGAGGGTCAGCTCGTTGCCGCGCACCGCGATGGTGAGGCCCACCTCGCGTTCGATTGTCTTGAGGTTGGTGTTGGACTGACCGAACAACAGGAGTGCAGCCCCATTGTCGTCGAGGACGACGCGTTCCCGCGCGTCACTCGCAGCCGTAGTTGTAGGTTGCTCGCTTATGCTAATGCTCCCGGTTGTCATCGAGTCTATCAAATCTGGAGCGTCAATGGCCCTCGCGCAACGCGGAACGACATTTCCCGAGCTGGTGGACATCATGAAGCGTCTGCTCGCGCCCGACGGCTGCCCCTGGGATCGCGAGCAGACCTTGCAGACGCTCGAGCCCTATTTGATCGAGGAGGCCTACGAAGTGCTCGAGGCCATCGACGCCGGCGACGCCGAGGGGCACTGCGATGAGCTGGGAGATCTCCTGTTCCAGATCGTCTTCCAGGCAGAGCTGCGCGCGGTCGAGGGCAAGTTCGGCATCGACGACGTCGTCAGCGCCATCGCCACGAAGATGAAGCGCCGCCATCCGCACGTCTTCGGCGATGTGACCGTCAAGGACTCGAACGAGGTGCTCGCCAACTGGGGCAAGCTCAAGGCCGAGGAGCACAAAGAGAAGGGGATCAAGCGGCGCGCCCTCGGCGGCGTTCCGGTCGCCCTGCCCGCTTTATTGCGCGCCCAGCGCATCGGCGAAAAGGCCGCCGCGGTCGGATTCGACTGGCCCGACATTCAGGGTGTGCGTGAAAAAGTGCTCGAGGAGCTCGGCGAAATCGACGAGGCCGTGGCGAGTGGAGATCCTGCACAGATCGAGCATGAAGTTGGCGATCTGCTCCTGGCCGCCAGCCGCCTCTCGGCCAAGCTCGGCGTCGCTCCCGAGGACGCGCTCCGTTCGGCGCTCCGCCGATTCCAGAGTCGATTCGAAGCGATGGAGGATCAGGTCGTCGCCGCTGGAGGCGAGGTCGCGAAGACTCCGCTCGAGGAGCTGGACCGGATCTGGAACCTCGTCAAGAAGGCCGAACCAGTCGTGCCTAAAAAATAGGCGATCGAGCAGACGCCCTCATGTTTCAAGGATGTTGCGAGTTCGCCACCCGGTTATTCACAAGTTACCCACAGATCTCCGTGGATAGGAAACGCACACTTTTTTCGGTGGGCGATTGTACGCTAGTGTGGTTGACGCAGCTGCTAACTGCTTGACAAGCCGAGAGCGGGCGGCTATGAATCGCCGGCTCTATTTATCAGGAGAGATCACTTGGCGAACGTACCTTCCGCGGAAAAGCGCAATCGGCAGCGCATCAAACGGCGCGCCCGCAATCAGTTTCACCTCACCACCATGCGCACGTACGTCAAGCGCGTGCGTGTCGCGATCGAGGCCAAGGACGGCAAGATCGCCGAGCTCTTGAAGGCCGCCGTGCGCGTCATCGACAAAGCAGCGTCGAAGGGCGTCATCGACAAGAAGGCCGCCTCGCGCAAGATCTCGCGCCTGACCAAGACGGTCACCGCGCACAGCGCCAGCGCCTGACGAATCCCTAAGCGCGACCGCGCGCTTCGCTTCTCGTCAGCTCTAAAATCAGTCCTTCGAGAATCCTCGCGTCTTCGAGACGCGAGGACTTCAGATTCTTATCGGCGCGATAGAGCGCGTCGTGCATCCGTGCCGCGCGCTCGCGGTCGAGGGTGCGCGCCTGCCGCATCATGTCGTCGACGAAGAACGGCGGAATGCCGAGCGCCTGCGCGATCTCGAACTTGTCGCGCGTCTTCTGCAAGAGCTCGCTCACGGTCCACAGCTGCCTGACGTGGCGCGCCAACATCGCCACGATGCGCACGCCCGATTCGCGCGCCCCCATCATCGACGACAGGATCGCCAGCGCCCGCCCGCGATCACGCTCACCGACGGCGTTGGCCAGCTCGAAGACGCTGCGCTGCCGCGTGGTGGCGATGACCTTGTCGACATCCTCGGCGCCGATCTGCTTGCGCTCGCCCGCGTGCAGCGCCAGCCGCTCGACCGCGTCGGCGAGCTGGCCGAGCTCCGCGCCGATCTCGTCGACGACCATGCGCAGCGCATCGGGCGAGAAGGTCACGCCGCGCGCCTTGGCCTCGCCGCGCACGAAGTCGGGGAGCTGCCGCTCGTAGAGCGGCTCGAGCTTCACGAAGACGCCGTGCTTTTTGAACGCGGTGAAGAACTTCATCCGCATGTCGGCCTTCTCGCCGACGAAGACGACGCAGCTCTCTGGCGCCGGATCGCTGACGTACGAGACCATCCCCGACAGCTCGTCGGCCTTCATCTCGTCCGCGTCGCGCACGAGGATGAGCCGGCGCTTGGCCATCATCGGCAGCGTGCGCGCCGCCTGCACGATGCGCGAAGCGCCCGCCTCCTTGCCGTAGAAGAGCTCGTAGTTGAAATCGCGCGTGCGCGGATCGAGGACGCGCGTGCGCAGAAGATCGACGGCGCGGTCGAGGAGGTAGCGCTCCTTGCCGTGCAGGAAGTAGAGCGGACCCGGCTCGCCCTCGCGCAAGGGGGCGAGCGGATCGGAGCCGGACGGTCGTGCCATCGGCTGCACCCTAGCACACCAGACCTACCTTTAGAGGCGATGGCGAATGTCGAAACCGGCTTCCGCGAGGCGCATCTCGGCGGCACCGCGATCCGCGATCTCGGGCTGGCGATCGACGGCACGCGACTCGAGCCCATCGTGGCCGCGTTCACGGAGGAGCTGCGGCGAAAGGGGCTCACCCGCCTGGCGCCGCGCTTCTATCTGTCGACCGAATGGGGCGTGCCGTTCGGCACCATCGCCATTGCCATCCCGTTCTACCTGGCGCGGCCGGAGCTGGCCGCGATCCACGCCGAGCGCACCGGCATGGTCGAGGGCTTCGACGCGCACGATCTCCTGCGCTACCTGCGCCACGAGATGGGCCACGTCGTCAACTACGCCTACAAGCTCTACGAGCGCAAAGAGTGGGTCCAGGCCTTCGGCGCCATCACGCAGCCCTACGTCGAGGAATACCGCCCGCAGCCGTTCTCCAAGCGCTTCGTGCGCCATTTGCCGGGCTGGTACGCGCAGAAGCATCCCGACGAGGACTGGGCCGAGACCTTCGCCGTCTGGATGACGCCCGATCACGACTGGCGCACCGAGTACGCCGATCGGCCGACGGCGCTCGCCAAGCTGGAGCTGTGCGACCGCGTCGTCGGCGAGGTTGCGCGCGAGATGCCGCTCGTCACCGACGAGGAGCTCGACGAGGACGTCGCCACGCTGCACCTCTCGCTCGACGAGTTCTATCGCGGCTGGGAAACGCCTGGCGGCGAGCTGCCGCCGGGGCTCGACGGCTCCTTGCGCGCGACCTTCCGCGGCAGCGGCGACAGGCCGGCCGCCCTGCTCATCCGCAAGCTCGAGTCGGCGCTGTGCACCGAGATCTACCGCTGGACCGGGCACTTTCCCGAGCGCACGCGGCCGCTCGTGCGCCATCTGGAGCGCCGCGCCGAAGCGCTGGGCCTCAACTACGCCGCGGCCGACGAGCCGCGCATCGTGGTGGCGTTGACCGCGCTGGTCACAGCGCTGGCGATGAACCACGTGCATCACGGACGCTATCTTCCGTGACGAGCGCGTCCATCTCGGCCTGGGACACGCCACCGGCGGCGATGGGGTGCACGCGCCTGTGGAAGCGTTCGAGCGCCAGCTCCGCGATGCGATTGACCAGCGTCGGATAGTCGAGGCCACCGGCGGCGGCGGCCATGGCGAACTCGCTCTTCTTCTCGAGGTAACAGCTGGCGTTGACCTCGATGACATACGCCTCGCCGGTCCCGGTCAGCCGCAGATCGACGCGTCCATAGTCGCGCACGCGGAGCGCGCGATAGGCGTCGAGCGAGATCTTGTGCAGCTTGGCGCGCAGCTCGTCGGGCAGCTCCGCGATGACCGCGTGCGTGCCGTCGAACTCGGGCGTGCCCTCCTCGAACTTGGCGCGATGGCCGAGGACGTGCGGCGCGCCGCTCGGCAGCCCCGAGAAGTCCATCTCGATGATCGGCAGCGCCTGTGGCGTCTCGTTGCCGATGATGCCGACGTAGAACTCGCGCCCCTCGATGAACTCCTCGGCGAGCGCCGAGTCGTTCACCTGATCGTGAATGCAGAGGACGCGCCGCATGAGCTCGCTGGAGTCGTGCACCAGCGACGCGGCGTCGACGCCGATCGAGGCGTCCCCGCGCAGCGGTTTGACGAAGAGCGGCATGCGCAGGTTGCCGCCGCCGGTCTCGAAGCCCGCGTTCTTGGCGAACACGGCGAAGCGCGGATAGAGGATGCCTTCGTAATGAAGGATCTTCTTGGCCAGCCCCTTGTCCTGCCGCAAGTAGAGCTCGCCGGGTCCGCAGCCGGTATAGGGCACGCCGATGAGCTCGAGGAGGCCCGCGACCCCGACGTCGCCGAGGATGTTGTCGTCGAACATCTCCATCAAGTTGAAGACGAGGTCGGGGCGCGTGCACTCGATGCCGCGCACCAGCTTCTTGACGTCGCCGTGGACGCCGACGACCTCGACGTCGTGGTCGCGCGACTCCAGCGCCGCGGCGACATGATCGACCACGCCGTCGTATTCGTTGGCTTGCTCGCTTTCCAACCAGGTGAGGACGGTGATTCGCACGGTTGACTTGTTTGCACGCGGCGAGCCATTTCAATTGCGCGCGCGCTCCGTTACGCTGCCGCCATGCTGCTGACGTCGGACGTGGCGCTGGTGGACGGCACCGTGCGCCATCGGTTTGCCCTGCGCATCGAAGGCGGCGCCATCGTCGCCGCCGGCGCGCGCGAGGAGCTGGCGCGCGCAGGCGAGCCGGTCACCGATCTCGGACGCCGCGCCATGCTGCCCGGCACGGTCAATGCGCACAATCACTCGTTCCAATCGCTCCTGCGCGGCTTCGGCGACGATCTGCCGTTTCTCGAGTGGCGCGACAAGGCGCTCTACCGCTTCTCGCCGCGGCTCGACACCGAAGGCGTCTACACCGGGGCGCTCTTCGCGTTCGCCGAGATGGCGCTGCACGGCGTCACCACCGTGTGTGACTTCTTCTACTTGAACAACAACGGCAACGACAACGCGCGCGCGGTCATCGCCGCCGCCCGCGCGCTCGGCATGCGCATCGTGATGGCGCGCTGCTTCTATGACTGGGACGGCGCGCCCGCGATGTACCGCGAGTCGGTGGCCGACGCGCACGAGCGCTTCCTCGGTCTGCACGCCGAGTTCGCCGGAGCGCGCGACGTCCTCGTCTGCCCGGCGCCGCACTCGTTGCACGGCGCCTCGGAGGAGATGATCCGCGCCGGCGCCGACGCTGCCGCGCGCGTCGGCACCCGCTGGCACATCCACCTGGCCGAGGAGAAGTATCAGGTCGACGACGCGCGCAAGGTGTACGGCACGACGCCGCTGCGCGCGATCGAGAAGATGGGGCTGCTCTCGAGCGACCTGGTCGCCGTGCACGGCTGCTGGTTCGACGCCGACGAGCGCGCGATGCTCGCCGAGCGCGGCGCCTCTTTGGCCTACAACCCCAACAGCAACATGTTCCTCGGCGACGGTGTCACCGACGTGGTCGATCTGGTCGCGCGCGGCGCCCGCGTCGCCCTCGGCACCGACGGCGGCTGCTCCAACTCGCGGGTCAGCGTGTTCGACGAGATGCGCGCCTGCGCGCTCCTACAGAAGGTGGCGCGCACCGACGGTCAGGCCATCGACGCCGAGACCTGCTTTCGCATGGGCACGGCCTGGGGCGGCGAGGTGCTCGGGCTGCCGATCGGCCGGCTCGCCGTCGGCCAGCGCGCCGACGTCTCGTTCGTCGACCTCGACGACCTCTCGCTCTGGCCGTGGATCGAGGGGCAGACGCTCGCCAAGAACATCGTCTACTCGCTCTCGCCGCGCGCCATCAGCGACGTCTTCGTGGAAGGCGAGCCGATCGTTCGCGATCGCACGCTGGTGCGCGTGTCCCTCGACGAGGTGCGGGAGCGCGTGCGCGCGCTGACCGCCGACTGGCATCGCGAGTAGGGGCTGTCCGACCGCCCCTGGCCGCTCGCGTCAGCCGCTCGCGTCGGCCGTTCGCGTCAGCCGTTCGCGTCGGACGCGCGCTGGAGGAGGCAGACGACCTCGATGTGCCAAGTCTGCGGCATCATGTCGACCGGCCAGGCCGTGCGCGCCCGGTAGCCGCGGGCTCCGAGCGTGGCGACGTCGCGCGCCAGCGTCATCGGATCGCACGAGACGTAGACGATGCGTGCGGGGGCCAGCTTGGCGATCCCGTCGACGACGTCGGCGGCGCCGGCGCGGGGCGGATCGAGCACCACGACGTCGAAGCGCTCGCCGTCGCGAACCAGCCGCTCGACGGCGCGCACCGCCGGCTCCCCCGCCACCTGCCAGCCGGGGAGCGCCTTCAGCTTCGCCTGCAGCCGCGCCACCGCCGGCCGATCGCCTTCGACGGCGACGCCGCGCTCGGTCGCCGCCGCCAGATCGCGCGTGAAGTTACCGTCGCCCGCGTAGAGCTCGAGAACGCGCGCGCCCTCTGCCCGCGCCGCTTCGCGCACGAGCCGCCGCAACACTTCGTTCTGCGCGGCGTTGGCCTGCGCGAAGCCGGCCGCCGGCGCGCTCGGATCGTCGACGCTGACGCGAGCGATATGGCGCTGGCCGACGAGCGCGCGGGCGCTCTTTTGCAGTCGCTCCTGATCGGCGCCCCGCCCGCTCGCCAGCGCTATTTCGACGACGCCGCCCTGCACGAGGCCCGACAGCGCGCCCTCCTCGCCCACCAGCGCCCCGACGCTGCGCCGCACCGCCTGCATCGCCTCGTCGAGGATCGGATCGAGCGCGATGCAGCGCTCCACGTCGACGATGGCGTGCGATCGCCGCCCGGCAAACCCGACCGCGCCGTTGCGCGCCGTCATGCGCACGCGCGTGCGATAGCCGAGCGCGGCCGGCGACGCGGCGACCGGCATGATGTCGGCGCCCGATCGCCCCAGCGCCCGCACGACGATCGCCTGCTTGGCGGCGAGCTGCGCGCCGAGGTCGACGTGCTGCCACGGACAGCCGCCGCAGCGGTCGACGATCGGACACGGCGCCTCGACGCGTGCCGCGCCCGGCGTGACCACGCGCAAGAGCTCGGCGCGAACGAAGCTCTTCTTGCTCTCGGTGACCCGCGCGACGACCCGATCCCCCGGCGCTCCGCCGGCGACGAAAGCGACCCGCCCCTCGGCGTCGCGCCCGACCGCCTCGCCGCCAAACGCCAGCGAATCGAGCGTCAGCTCGATCGTCGACAGCGGCGTCGACAGCGGCTCGGACATCGGCCCGCCGGCCTCAGTAGGCCTGGGCGGCCTTGCCCTGGCGCACGGTGAAGTCGAACGAGCCGTCGACGTGGCCCGCCGCCGCCGGGGTCGTCGGCACTCCCCCGATGCCGCCGATCGCGATCTGCCGGCGATCGACCACGTCGAAGCTGAAGGTCGCGGCGAGCCGATCGCCGAACTGCACACCGTCCTCCGCGTTGGCCGCGCCGAAGCTGGTCCAGGTCATCGTCCCGTCGAGCTCCGGCTGAACCTCGGCGCGCGGACAGGTCTGATTCAACGTCAGCGATGCGCGAACGTTCGTCGTCGCGCCGATCGCGATGCTCGAGCCCATCGACGCCGCCACCTGGGCCACGTCGGCGATGTTGATGAACAGGAGGTCCGACTCGTCGGTGCGGTTGCCCGACGGCTGGACGCGCAGGATCAGCTTGTTGACTGGATGCAGCGGCTTCGACGAAGCCAGCGCGTTGATCGGGTCGGCCACGAAGTACGTCGGCTTCATGTCGTAGCCGGCCGGCGCGCCGCCGATGCCGTAGTCAGCCTCGTGCGTGCAGCCACTCAGAAAGAGGGTCCCCGCGAGCGTGCCGGTGCCATCGCCCAGCCCGCAACCGGCCGCGGCCAACTGACAGCCGACCGTGAGAGCCAGAGCTGTGGCGAGCCGCATGTCTAGGAGTATAAGACGCGGCGCGTTGACTTTGAAGGGCCAGCGACTACGATTCGCCGGCAATGGACAAAACGTTCCGGGACGCCCGCGCCGCCCTTCACGATCTGCGCGACGGCGCGACCATCCTCGCCGGCGGCTTCGGCCTCTCCGGCAACCCCGAGAACTGCATCCGCGCCATCCGCGAGCTCGGCGTCAACGCGCTGACCATCGTCAGCAACAACTGCGGCACCACCGACAAAGGTCTCGGCGTGCTGCTCGCCAACGGCCAGGTCAAGAAGATGGTGTCGTCGTACGTAGGCGAGAACAAGGTGTTCGAGCGCCTGTACCTCGACGGCAAGCTCGAAGTCGAGCTCTGTCCGCAGGGCACGCTCGCCGAGCGCCTGCGCGCGGGCGGCGCCGGCATCCCCGCCTTCTACACGCCGACCGGATACGGCACCAAGCGCGCCGAGGGGCGCGAGGTGCGCGAATGGCACGGTCGCTGGTGCGTCCTCGAGGAGGCGATCACCGGCGACTTCGCCATCGTCAAAGCGTGGAAGGGCGACCGCTGGGGCAACCTCGTCTATCGCAAGACCGCGCGCAACTTCAACCCGATGTGCGCCGCCGCCGGCAAGATCACCATCGCCGAGGTCGAGGAGCTCGTCGACGTCGGCAAGCTCGATCCCGACGGCATCCACACGCCGGGGATCTACGTGCAGCGCATCTTCCAGGGCAGCGGCTACGAGAAACCGATCGAGCAGCGCACCGTGCGAAAGCGAACCGCATGACCATGGTTGCAGTGACCACGCTGCGCGACGCGGCCGGTGCCGACGTCGCCAAGGAGGCGCTGGCCGATCACGGCATCGCCGTCGAGATCAAGCGCCTGGGCTCCAACGCCTACTTCGGCTCGCCGACGGCCGAAGAGTTCGAGGTGCGCGTGCCCGCCGATCGCGTCGACGACGCGCACAAGATCCTCGAGTTGCTCGCGGAGGAGCTCGAGCAGCAGGTGCTCGCCGAGGCCGGCGTGCCGCCGGAGACGGACCCGGTCCACGGCTCGTCCGAGCTGCCGCCGCCCGACAAGCGCCCGCGCAAGGTGTCGTGGGCCATCGCGCTCGGTCTGGTCGGCCCGCTGCCGGGCTGTGGCCTCCTCTACGCGCGCGCCTTCCGGCTCGGCTGGAGCTTCTTCGCGCTGACCATCGCGCTCTTCGTCGGTGGCATCGCCGCCGGCAGCGGCGACACGCTGGCGATGATCGGCGTCTTGAAGGGGCTCGACATCGTCATGGCGCCCTTCTTCGCGGCGCGCTTCAACAAAAAGCTCTTGGAAGAGGAGTCGAGGACATCGTATGCCGCTCGAGCGTGAACAGATGGCGCGCCGCGCCGCCAGGGAGCTGCGCGACGGATTCTTCGTCAACCTCGGCATCGGTATGCCGACGCTGGTCGCCAACTACATCCCGCCCGGCATGGAGGTCGTGCTGCAGTCGGAGAACGGCATGCTCGGCATCGGGCCGTTTCCCTACGAGGGCGACGAAGATCCCGATCTCATCAACGCCGGCAAGCAGACCGTCACCGAGCTGGCCGGATCGGCCTATTTCTCGTCGGCGGAGTCGTTCGCGATGATCCGCGGCGGCCACATCGACATGTGCATCCTCGGCGCCATGCAGGTCTCGGGGCGCGGCGATCTCGCCAACTGGATGATCCCCGGCAAGATGGTCAAGGGCATGGGCGGCGCCATGGATCTCGTGGCCGGCGCCCGCCGCGTGATCGTGATGATGGAGCACACGGCAAAGGGCGAAAAAAAGATCCTCAACGAGTGCTCGCTGCCGCTCACCGCCGTCGGCGCGGTCCACCGCATCATCACCGACCTTTGTGTCCTGGATGTTTCAAGTGAAGGGCTGGTCTTGCGCGAGCTGGCGCCCGACGTAACAAAGGAGGACGTACAAGCGCAGACGGAGCCGCCCCTGCGCATCGCCCCCGACCTCAAGACCATGGACGTGACGTGAGCGAAAAACCGAAGTCGAAGTCGAAGCTGCGCAAAGAGAAGTTCGAGACCGACGCCGGCATCCCGCTCAAGGACGTCTATCGCCCGCCCGAGGACGCCGTCGACTACGACGCGGAGCTCGGCGCGCCGGGCCAGTTCCCCTACACGCGCGGCGTGCAGTCGACGATGTATCGCGGCCGCTTCTGGACCATGCGGCAGTACGCCGGCTTCGGCAACGCGCGGGAGTCGAACAAGCGCTACCACTATCTATTGAAGCAGGGACAGACCGGCCTCTCGGTCGCGTTCGATCTGCCGACGCAGATGGGGCGCGATCCCGATCATGCGCTGGCGCGCGGCGAGGTCGGCCGCGTCGGCGTTTCGATCGCGTCGATCGAAGACATGCGCATGCTGCTCGACGGCCTGCCGCTCGGCGAGGTCTCGACGTCGATGACCATCAACGCCACGGCCTCGACGCTGCTGGCGCTCTACGTCGCCGTCGCCGACGAGCGCGGCATCGCGCGCTCGACGCTCTCGGGCACCATCCAGAACGACATCTTGAAGGAGTACATCGCGCGCGGCACGTACATCTATCCGCCGCGGCCGTCGATGCGGCTCATCGTCGATACCTTCGCCTGGTGTAAGGCCGAGGTGCCGAAGTGGAACACCATCTCGATCAGCGGCTATCACATCCGCGAGGCCGGCTCCGACGCGGTGCAGGAGGTGGCCTTCACGCTCGCCGACGGCATCGCCTACGTCGAGGCGGCCATGAAGGCGGGGCTCGACGTCGACGAGTTCGCGGGACGGCTCAGCTTCTTCTTCAATGCGCACAACGTCCTCATCGAAGAGGTCGCGAAGTATCGCGCGGCGCGGCGGCTGTGGGCGCACATCATGAAGGAGCGGTTCGGGGCCAAGGATCCGAAGTCGTGGCAGCTCAGGTTCCACGCGCAGACGGCGGGCTCGTCGCTGCAGGCGCAGCAGCCGCTCGTCAACGTGGTGCGCACGACGGTGCAGGCGCTGGCGGCGACGCTCGGCGGCGCGCAGTCGCTCCACACCAACGCGTTCGACGAAGCGCTGGCGCTGCCCACCGAGACCTCCGCGCGCCTGGCGCTGCGCACCCAGCAGGTGCTGGCGCACGAGTCGGGCGTCGGCGACATCGTCGATCCGCTCGGGGGCTCCTACGCGGTCGAGTCGCTCACGAGCGAGATCGAGGCGCGCGCGGCCGACTACATCAAGCGCATCGACGAGATGGGCGGCATGGTCGCGGCCATCGAGCAGATGTGGCCGCAGAAGGAGATCGAGCAGCGCGCTTACGAGTACCAGCGCGCGATCGAGAAGCGCGAGAAGATCATCGTCGGCGTCAACGAGTTCCAGATGGACGAGGCGCCGCCGACCGACCTCCTCAAGATCGATCCGAACCTCGAGCGGGAGCAGACGACCCGGCTCGGCGAGCTGCGAAAAAAGCGCGATGGCCAGAAGTCGGCCGAGGCGTTGCGCGCCCTTACGGCCGCCGCGCAGGGGTCGGACAACCTTTTGCCGCGAATCGTCGATTGCGTGAAATCCTCAGTCACGGTGGGGGAAATTTCGGATGCGCTGCGGGCTCAGTTTGGCGAGCACCGTGAGGGGCGTCACTGATCGGTGTAGGCGGAGGTGCCCGATTTTCCTCTTGATCCAGGCGGGTTTATGGCGGTATCGTGGGGCCTTCGGAGGCTGAACCATGCAGGGAACGCGTAAAGAAGAGGGCAGTGTGACGAAGAGCGACCTGATCGAAACGGTCGCGGCCAAGCTTCACCTACCCAAGGGTAAGGCAGAGCTGATCGTCAACTGCGTCTTCGACTCGATGGAAGAGTCGCTCAAAAAGGGTGAGCGCATCGAGATTCGCGGGTTTGGCTCGTTCGAAATCCGCCACTACAAGGCCTACGAGGGTCGCAACCCGCGCACGGGTGACCCCGTCGGCGTGCATCCCAAGCGCTTGCCGTTCTTCAAGGTCGGCAAGGAGCTGAAGGAGCGCGTCAACGAAGCCGCACAGAAGAAAGACACCAAGGACCAGGCGCCGCCCACGCCGATGTCCGCCAGCGGCTAGCTCGCGCCCCGGTCCCTGCGCCCACGGCGGTCTTGCTCGCGCCGAGGGCCTCGCGGCTGCCGCCATGTGGTCTTTCGCTCCATCCCACCGTAGCCTTTTGCCATGACGCTCCTCCTGACGTTGCCGCCCCGTTTGCGGCTGCGCGCGCGCGCCTCCGCCGAGCCGGCGGGACGGATGGCGTGGACGCGTCGAGGGGATCGGCTGATCGTCGGCGGCGCGGCCGAGACCGTCATCGTCGACGGCACCACCGGCGTCGAGGTCGAGCGCTGGCCGCGCGCGTACGTCGGCTTCGCCTGCGGCGCCGACGACAGCTACGTCGCGGCGGCGACCGCGCGCGGCTGCGTCGATCTGTGGCGCTTCGGACGTCCGCGGCCGGGCGAGCCGAAGGAGCGCCACGACGGCGCCATCACCGCGCTCGCCTTCTCCGACGACGATCGGCGCATCTTCTCCGCGGGCGAAGACGGCAAGGTCGGCATCTGGCGCGCCGCCACGCTCGAGGTCGCCTTCGCTCCCGTCGGTGGACGCGCGCACGACCTCGCCTACGACGCGCGCTCCGACACGCTCGCCGTCGCTGCCGGTCGCGCCGGCGTGGTGATCCTCGACGGCGCCAGCGGCGCGCGGGTCGCGGGCGTCAAGCTGCCCGATCGCGCCACCGCGGTCGCCTGGTGCGAAGGGCTCCTCTTCGTCGGCACGCGCGAGGGTCAGCTGGCCGCCTACGACGGCAAGCGCCTCGAGCCGGCGCGGCCGACGGTGTCGCTCGGCGCGGGCGCCATCGTGCAGCTGCTCGCGCTCGGATCCTCGCTCGTCGTCGAGGCGACCGACGCGATCGTGATCGTCGACGCCGCCGGCGGCAACGTCGTCGCGCGCTGGCCGCACGGCGTCGCGGTCGCCGGCGGATCGGTGGCGGTGCACGCCGAGCAGCGCGTCTTCGCGGTGGCGGTGCCGGCGGCGACGGCGCTCGTGGAGCTGTCGGCCGAGGCGCAGGTCGCGACCATTCCGCAGCCGTCGGCGACGATGACCGAGGTGCTGGCGCTCTATCATCCCAGCGACGAGGAGCTGGCCGCGCCGGTGTTACGGCACCTCGTCGAGGCGGGTGCGCGCGTGACCGATTCGGCGCGCGATGCCCGGCGCGTCGTCGAGGCGGCGCGTCGCGGCGCCGTCGCCCTCGTGCTCTACGGGCCGAGCGGGCCGCCCTTGCGGCACGACTACCAGCTCGACGTCCTCGAGACGCACGGCGCGCGCGTGGTGCCGGTGATCCTGCCGGGCGGCGTCGTGCCCGAGAAGCAGCGGCGCTTTCACGGCGCCGCCTACGTCTGCTTCCACGAGCGCGTTCAGGACGCCGATGCGCTGGCGCGCGTGAGCCGCGCGGTCCTGCCGGGGCTGCCCAGGTGACGCAGTAGCGCCCACACGAGCTCCCGTTTGTGATCGGCGAGCACCAGCGTGCCCGACACGCGCGCCGCGTAGAGCTCGAGCATGCGTTCGTCGAGCAGCACCAGCGACAGCCAGCGCTTCCAACCACCGCGATAGAGCAGCCGCGCCAGCCAGCGATCGAGCGCCAGCTCGCGCCCGACGGTGGCCTGGCGAACGGCGCGCGCGTAGCCGCGGAAGGCGAAGTCGTTCTGGTCGAAGGCGCGCAGAATGGCGTCGGCAGCGACGATCGCCTGCTCCATGCCGACCGCGATGCCTTCGCCGGTGAGCGCGTCGATGCCGGCCGCGTCGCCGACGGTGACGAGGTGCGGGCCGCCGATCGGCGCCGACGGGTGATAGCCGAACGCGGGCCAGCCGCGCGCCGCGCGCGGCAGCGTGATCCCCAGTCGGTCGAGGTGGCGGCGGAGCAGCGCCTCGAGATCGCCGCCCGAGAGCGGCGCGCCGGGATCGTGCATGAGCCCGACGTTGATCCAGTCGTCGGCGACGGGGAAGACCCACAGATAGCCGCGCAGCCCGTCGGTCATCGGCGAAAAATCGTAGAGCATGGCGTCGGAGCGCCAGGCGCCCTTGGCGGGCAGCTCGAGGCGGAAGAGACGGATGGGCGTGCCGTCCGATTCGCCGTTCAGGTGCTTGCGCACGCGCGAGCCGACGCCGTCGGCGCCGACGAGGACGCGGGCGCGGATGCGCTCGGTGCCGCCCTCGCCCACTCCGATGTCGACGCCGTCGCCCTCGACGCGAAAGTCTTGCAGCGCGGCGCGCTCGCGCACCTCGATGCCGAGATCGCGCGCCTGCGCCACCAGGCTGGCGTCGAAGTCGCCGCGGCGGATGATGCGCACGGGCCGCCCGAGCGTGACCTCGCGCCGCCAATCCCAGAAGCGCACCTCGGCGCGCGGCGACGGCACCGACGGCACGGTCAGCTCGAGCCCCAGCGCCGTCATGGCCTCTTCGGCGTGCCCGGTGAGCCCGCCGCCGCACGGCTTCTCGCGCGGGAAGGCGGCGCGGTCGAGCACCAGGATGCGATGGCGCAGCGACGGGTCGCGACGCACGAGCGCCACGGCGCAGCTGATTCCCGCCGGCCCGGCGCCGGCGACGACGACGTCGTAGTTCACGCGCCTCGCTCTATAACATCATTTGGCGCGGACGGATTTACTTCAGGATCGAGAACGTCACCGTCGGCCGCAGCACGAAATCGATGATGCCGACCGGCAGCGGATCGCCGCCGTGCGCCACGATCTTCAGATGCGCGATGAGCTGGAACGGCGTCTTGTAGTCCTTGACGAACGTGGCCAGCGCCGACTCGCCGTCGCTCTTCAAGCTCACGTCGCAGACCGCCGCGCCCAGCGACGCCGCGTCGCCGTCGCTGTCGCGCGCGTCGGCGCACGCCTGCGCGCGTGCCGGCAGCATCGCGCTCGTGCCGATGAGCTTGACGCTCGGATCGTCGAGGTCCTTCGCCGCCGATGACGCGACGTAGACCTCGATGGGCGGCAGCGCCACGTTGAGCGTGTCCTTCTTGATCCAGTAGGCCATCTTCTTGATGCTCACCTTGTCGACGCCGTACTGCACCACCGGCGCCGGCAGGTTCTGCTGCGAGAGATCGATCGGATAGGGCAGCCGGATGTCGGCCACCGCGGCGCAGGCGCGCGTGACCGCGTCGCACTGCATCTTGGCCGGCGACCCCGCCGGCAGCTGCGCCTGCAGCGGCACGCAGGGATCAGGCGAGACGGCCGGATCGCACGCGGCGGTCGGCACCGTCGCCACCGTGCCCTCGTCGGCCATCTTCTGCATGAACTCTTGCGGATCGAATGCGTAGTCGTAGCTGAGCGTATTCGAATTGACCAACCCGCAACCGGCGAGCGCCAGTGCGAGCCACGACGATGACTTCATGCTGCGGGACCTCTAAGCGAACACTGCGCTATGGGTGAAAGTATATCACCTGAGCGACGGCACGCTCGTGATTGCCTGGATGAGCTCGTCGGCAGCACTGTAGGGATCGAGCCCACGAAGGGCGACACGGTCCACCAGGTCGCCGCGCGATTCGAGCGCCTCGTCGATGGCGCGGCGCAGCGTATCGAAGACATGCTCGCGCACCTGCGCGAAGGCGCGGCGACGGCGGCGCGGCGTGACGGTGCCCTCGGCCTCGGGCGCGCGGTCGCCACGCAGGCGATGGCGCTCGCACGCCGCCGCCAGCTCGTCGATGCCCTTGCCGTTGGTGGCGACGCTGCGGACGATCTCGACCGGCTCCGCCTCGTGTGGGCGCAGCTCCAGCATGTGGGTCAAGTCGCGCACGGTGCGATCGGCGCCCTCGCGGTCGGACTTGTTGACGACGAGGACGTCGGCGATCTCGAGGATGCCGGCCTTGATGGCCTGGATCTCGTCGCCGAGCCCCGGCACCGTGACGACCACCGCCGTCTCGGCCTGCGAGACGACGTCGACCTCGTCCTGTCCGACACCGACGGTCTCGATGATGACGACGTCGAAGCCCATGGCATCGAGCACCGCCGCCACGTCGCTCGTCGAGCGCGACAGCCCGCCGAGATGGCCGCGCGTGGCCAAGGAGCGGATGAAGACGCCGTCGTCGGTGGCGTGGCGCTGCATGCGAATGCGATCGCCGAGGATGGCGCCGCCCGAGAACGGCGACGACGGGTCGACCGCGACGACCCCGACCCGCTTGCCCTGCTTCCGATAGAGATCGATGAGCGCGTCGACGACGGTCGACTTGCCGGCGCCGGGGTTGCCGGTGATGCCGAGGACGTAGGCGCGCCCGGTGTGCGGATAGAGCAGGCGCATCGCCTCCACCGCGCCCGGGCGATTGTCGTCGAGGTCGCGCATCAGCCGCGCCGAGGCGCGCACGTCGCCCGCCAGCACCAGCTTGGCGGTCGCGGCCGCCCGCTCGTCGAGGCTAGGCGCGGCCAATGAGGTGCCTCGCGATGACCATGCGCTGAACTTCGTTGGTGCCCTCGCCGATTTCGCAGAGCTTGCAGTCGCGCAGCGCGCGCTCGACGGGGAACTCGCGCGTGTAGCCGTAGCCGCCGTGGATCTGGATGGCGCGATCGCAGGCGCGCATGCCCGCCTGTGCCGCCCACAGCTTGGCCGTCGACGATTCGTAGGTGTGGCGCCGCCCCTGATCCGAGAGCCAGGCGGCGCGCTTGATGAGCAGCTTGGCCGCCTCGAGCTCCGTCGCCGAATCGGCGAGCATGAACTGGATCGCCTGATTGTCGGCGATGGCGCGGCCGAACTGCTTGCGCTCGCGTGCGTAGTTGCGCGCCGCCTCGAGCGCGCCGAGGCCGAGCCCCAGCGCCATCGACGCGATCGAGATGCGCCCGCGATCGAGGATCTGCAAGGTATCGATGAAGCCGTGGTCGAGCTCTCCGAGCTGGTTCTCCTCCGGCACCTCGACGTCGGCGAAGTTGAGCTCGCTCGTGTCGGACGCGTGGCAGCCCATCTTCTCGATGTGCTTGCCGACGGTGAACCCCTTCTGCCCCTTCTCGAGGATGAAGGCGGTCAGCCCGTGCTGCTTCTTCTCCGGCGACGTCGACGCGATGATGACGTAGACGTCGCCGACGGAGCCCTGGGTGATGAAGGTCTTGGACCCGTTGAGGATCCACTTGTCCCCCTGTTTCACCGCGCGCGTCTTGGCGCCGGCGGCGTCGGATCCCGACGATGGCTCGGTCAGACCCCACGCGCCGAGCCACTTGCCGGTGGCCAGGTTGGGCACGTACTTCTTCTTCTGCGCATCGTTGCCGGCGAGCAGGATGTGGCCGGTGCCGAGCCCGTTGTGCGCCGCGACCGTCAGCGCCACCGAGCCGTCGACGCGCGCCAGCTCTTCGATGACGATGGCGACGTCCTGCGTCGACATGCCGGCGCCGCCGAGCTCCTCGGGCGCCTTCATGCCCATCAGCCCCAGCTCGGCCAGCTTCGGAATCAGCGCCGCCGGAAAGGTCTCTTCCTCGTCCCACTTGCGTGCGTGCGGCGCGATCTCCTTCTTGGCGAAGTCGCGCACCGTCTGCCGGAGAATCTTCTCCGACTCGGAATCCTCGAAGTCGATCATTTGCTGCTCTTCTTCTTTTTTGCCGGCTTCTCGTCTGCGCCGCCCTTGAAGCGCTGCTCGGGCCCGCCAGGCGCATAGACCTGCAGCACCCGCCCCTGATCGACCATCTTCATCGAGTGCGCCACGTTCGCCGGGATGCGCAGCGCATCGCCGGCCGCGGTCTCGAACGTCTGTTTGCCGACGGTGGTGGTGCTCCGCCCGCTGACGAAATAGAGCTCTTCGTCCTGCGCCGTGTGCTTGTGCGTCGGGATGGTCGCGTCCGGCTCGGCGTCGATCTCCTGGACGGCGAGCTTGGCGCCGGTCCCCTCGAGGAGGAGCCTGGCCGTCGCCTTGGCGCCCGCGATCGGATAGCTCTTCACGTCGGCGCCGTGGACGATCTTCTGTCCGCTGCCTTCACCGTGCGCGCGAATCTCGATCAGCTTGAGCGGCTTCTTGTCGAGCGGGTTGAGCGCGGGGCGATCCGAATGCGCGCCCAGCCACACTACGTCACCCGCGCCCACCGTCTCGGGGCCGAGCTTGAATCCGCCATCGAGAACGTAGAGGACCATCTCCTCCTCGGAGTCGGTGCGCGACTTCGGCGGTGACGCCTGGTTGCCGGCCAGCGTCAGCATCTCGATGGTCGCCAGCGGCGCCTCGCCGACGGTCTCCTCGTCGATCAAGAAGCGCTGCGGCCCCTGCGACTCCTGCACCGCCATCGGCACGAGGATGCGCTTTTCCCCCTTGGCCAGCTTCTCCGGCTTGAACACGAGCGGGAAGACCACCTGATCACCAGCCGCCGCCTTGAGCGACGTCAGGTCCCACGCCTTGATCTTGGCGACGAGGCAGGCGCCCAGCGTTCCGCCGCCCGACTGATCCTTGAGCACGTCGGCCTTGGCCACCTTGCCGTCCTCGCCGAGCATCACGCGGACCAGCATCTCGCCGGCGACCTTGCTCGTCGCGCCCTGGACGCAGCCGAACACGTCCTGCTGGTGCGCGTGCAAGACGTCCTGCACGCGCTTGCCCATGGCCGCGTCGTCGTCGGCAGCGAACGCGGGCGCGCCCGCCAGAAGCAGCGCGGCGACGGCCATCGATTTGCCGGCCGCCCTCATGCGACCTCGTGCTTCGGGCGGATGTTCCTCTCGATCCAGTCGACGATCTCCTGCGTCGATGCGCCGGGCTTGAAGATCGCCGAGACGCCGAGCTTCTGCAGCAACTCCACGTCCTCGTCGGGAATGATGCCGCCGCCAAAGACCAGCACGTCGCCGGCGCCGCGCCCCTTGAGCGCCTCGATCACCGCCGGAAAGAGCGTCATGTGCGCGCCCGACATGATCGAAAGGCCGACCGCGTCGACCGACTCCTGCAGCGCCGCCGCCGCGATCATATCGGGCGTCTGGTGCAGCCCGGTATAGACCACTTCGTAGCCGGCGTCGGACAGCGCGCGCGCCACCACCTTGGCGCCGCGGTCGTGGCCGTCGAGGCCGGGCTTGGCCACGAGGATGCGGATCTTTCTGGGGCGTAGCGTCTGTTCGGTCATGCGTTGCTCGCTTGCTGGAGGAGACTGCGCGCAATGACGATGCGCTGGACTTCACTGGTGCCTTCGTAGATCCGGGTCACGCGGCAATCGCGCGCATAGCGCTCGACGGGAAAGTCACGCGTGTAGCCGTAGCCGCCGTGCAGCTGAATGGCGCCGTCGCAGGCGCGCCAGGCGGCCTCCGACGCGTAGAGCTTGGCCATCGAGGCCTCTTTGGAGAACGCGACGCCGCGCTCTTTCATCCAGGCCGCGCGCAGCGTCAACAGGCGCGCCGCCTCGAGCTCCGTCGCCATGTCGGCGAGGCGGAACTGGACCGCCTGAAACTCGCCAATGGGCCGCCCGAACTGCACGCGCGTCTTGACGTAGGTGCGCGCCGCCTCGAGCGCCGCCTGTCCGATGCCGAGCGCCTGCGACGCGATGCCGATGCGCCCGCCGTCGAGCGCCGCCAGCGCCACCGAGAGCCCGCCGCCGACCTTGCCGAGGAGCGCGTCTTCACCGACCTCGCAGCCGTCGAGCAGCAGCGGCACCGTCGACGAGCCGCGCAGCCCCATCTTGTCTTCGTGCTTGCCGGCCGACAGCCCCGGCGTGCCGCCGCGCACGACGAAGGCGCTGATGCCTTTGGTGCCGGCGGCGGGATCGGTCTTGGCCCAGATGACGAACACGCCGGCGCGATCGCCCGACGTGATCCACTGCTTGTTGCCGTCGAGGCGCCAGCCGTTGGCGGTGCGCTTCGCCGTCGTCGACATGGCGCCCGGATCGGAGCCGGCCTGCGGCTCGGAGAGCCCGAAGGCGCCGACGAGCGCATCGCCCGAGGTCAGAAGCGGCACCAGCGCCTCTTTTTGCGCCTCGGTGCCGAAGCGGACGATGACCTCGCCCACCATGTTGGTGACGGCCATCGCCACCGAGACCGACGCGTCAGCGCGCGCGACCTCGGTCATCGCCAGCGAATAGGCGATGACGCCGGCCGCGGCGCCGCCGAGCGGCTCGGGGATGTTGACGCCGAGGAGCCCGAGCTTGGCGAGCGCGCGCAGCTCCTCGACGGGAAACGCGCCCGAGCGGTCACGCGCCGCCGCCTTGGGTAGAAGCTCGCGCGTCGCAAAGTCGCGCGCCGTGTCACGCACGAGCCGCTGCTCGTCGGTGAGCTCGAAGTCGATCATCGCGCGGTCACGCTCATTCGGCGACTCCGACCGTCGCCTTGGCGATCTTGCCCAGCGGATCGTCGAGCCGCCACAGCTTCGTCTTTTGCACCAGGCACTCCGCGAACGCGTCGTCGAGCGGGGCATCGGCCGCCAGGCCCGCCGACGCCACCTTGCCGCCCGGCGCCACGTAGACCGTCATCGACAACGACGGCGGCAGCCCGTTGGGCGAGCGCCCCTTGCACTCGTGAACGTCCTTGCGATGGCGCACCACCGACGGCGAGACGCGCGCCTCGTCCCACGCCTGCACCGGCCGCTTGGCGCGGAACTCGATCGGATAGGTGAACTCCGCCTCGGCCCCGCCGTGCGGCTTCGCAAAGTGCAGCCCGCGGGTGATGCCGAGGATGCAGCGCTCCGCGTCGTAGTTGCCGAAGGTCGACGACACCACGAAGGCCGACTTCGGATCGCCGGTGCGCGCCACGCGGACCTTCACTTCGATCTTGCCGCCGAGATACTGCATGCGCACCGAGGCATCCGCGTAGCAGCGCGTCACGTCTTCCCAGCGCCGCTGAAACGGCCCCGCGATCTCGTCGTCGTTGAGCGAGCCGAGCGTTCCGGCGACCTTCATGTCGTCGGGCTCTTCCCGCGGCGGCGGCGCCTCGTGCTTCACCACCGGCGCCGGGGGCGGTGGCGGCGCCGGTCGCTCGTGCGCGCAACCTGCGAGGGCCATCAGCCCCACGACGACGGCGTGCTTCATCAGAACTGCGCCCCGATGTGAACCGTGCGCATGTAAGGCACCACCGAGCTCAGCTCGGGAAAGGTCCAGCCCGTGACGGCCTGCTTGACGCAATCCTGAATGCTCGCGTTGTTGATCGTGGACTTCAAGATGCGCACGTTGGCCGCCGAGCCGGACGGCTGGATGTTCATGCCGAGTGTGATGTCGCCCTCGACCTTGCGGTCGTGGTTCTTCTCGTACTCGGCCGTCCAGCAGCTCTGCAGCTCCGGCGCCTTGCGACGGAAGAGCGCGTCGATCGAGTCGTTCTGCTCCGGTGTCACGCCCGAGCCCGTCGGCTCACCGTTCATGCCCGACCCCGTCGACGACTCCGGCGTCGTCGACGTCTCCTGCTGCGTGCCCGACGATGTGGCGCAACCGCCCACCAAGGCCATCACACATACGACCCCCCACGTTTTGCGCATTGGCGTCACTCCTTGAGCAGGTTGCTTGCGATCACGAGCCGCTGGATCTCGCTCGTCCCCTCGTAAATCTCGGTGATCTTCGCGTCGCGAAAGTGGCGCTCGACGGGAAAATCTTCGACGTAGCCGTTGCCGCCGAAGATCTGCACCGCCTCCTTGGCAGCGCGATTGGCCACCTCGGACGCGAACACCTTGGCCATCGCCGACTGCATCGAGTGCCGCTGGCCGCGGTCCTTCATCACCGCCGCCTGCAGCGTGAGCAGCCGCGCCGCATCGAGCTCCGTCGCCATGTCGGCCAGCTTCCACTGAATGGCCTGGTGCTGCGCGATGGGCTTTCCGAACGTCTTGCGCTCGGTCGCATAGGCCAGCGCGTCCTCGAGCGAGGCGCGCGCGATCCCGAGCGCCTGCGCCGCGATGCCGATGCGCCCGCCGTCGAGCGTCGACATCGCCACCTTGAAGCCGCCGCCCACTTCGCCGAGGAGGAAGTGCTTCGACAGCCGCACGTCGTCGAGGAAGATCTGACACGACTGCGATCCGCGGATGCCGAGCTTCTTGTCGGGCGGGCCGGTGCGCACGCCCTTGGTGTCCATCGGCAGGATGAACGCGGTGATCCCTTTGTGCCCCTTTTCCGGCGCGGTCATCGTGTGCAGGATGCAGACGTCGGCGACGGGGCCGTTGGTGATCCAGTTCTTGATGCCGTTGATGACGAAGTCGTCGCCGTCGGCCCTGGCCACGGTCTTCTGCGCCGCCGCGTCCGAGCCGGCCTCGGGCTCCGACAGCGCGAAGCAGCCGAGCTTCTTCCCCGTCGCCAGCGGCTCGAGGAACTCCTTCTTCTGCTCGTCGGTGGCGAACTTCTGCAGCGGGTCGCACACCAGCGAGTTGTTGACGCTCATGATGACGCCGGTCGAGGCGCAGGCGCGCGAGATCTCCTCCATCGCCAGCACGTACGAGACGGTGTCGAAGCCGGCGCCGCCCCACTCTTCCGGCACCGCCACACCGAGGAGCCCGAGCTCCGCCATGCGCGCCACCAGCTCCTTGGGATGCCGGTGGTTGCGATCGATCTCTGCCGCCTTGGGCAGGACCTCGTTGCGGGCGAAATCTGCCGCGGTCTTCTGGACCAGCTTCTGCTCGTCGGTGAGCTCGAAATCCATCGATTACTTACCCTCGAAGTTTGCGGACCGCTTGGCGAGGAAGGCGCGCATGCCCTCCTTTTGATCGCTGGTGGCGAAGAGCAGCGCGAAGAGCTCGGCCTCGAGGTCGTTGCCCGCCGAGAGGCTGAGCTCGGCGCCCTTGCGCACGGCGCGCCGCGCGTACGAGATGGCGAGCGGCCCCTTGGAGGCGATCTTGTCGGCGCACTTGCGCGCTTCGGTCATCAGCTCCGCCGCGGGGAAGACCTTGTTGACGAGGCCAATGCGCAGCGCCTCGTCGGCGCCGATGAGGTCGCCGGTCAGCACCAGCTCCATCGCGCGTCCGGCGCCGATGCGCCGCGGCAACCGCTGCGTGCCGCCGAAGCCCGGAATGACGCCGAGGTTCACCTCCGGCTGACCGAAGCGCGCCTTGTCGCTGGCGTAGATGAAGTCGCACGCCAGCGCCAGCTCGCAGCCGCCACCGAGCGCGAAGCCGTTGACCGCCGCGATCACCGGCTTGGCCATGTTCTCGAGGACGTCACCGACGGCGCGCCCGGCCCGCGCGAAGCCGCGCGCCTCGGTGGCGCCCTGCTCGACCATCTCCGAGATGTCGGCCCCGGCCACGAACGCTTTTTCGCCGGCGCCGGTCAGGATCACGCAGCGCACGCGGGCGTCGCCGTCCGCCTCGCCGAGCGCCCACGCGATCTCGTTGAGCGTGTGGCGGTTGAGCGCGTTGAGCGCCTTTTCGCGCGCCACCGTGACGGTGGCGATAAACCCGTCGACTTCGTATCGAACGTTTTCGTACGACGGCATGTCGGGTCCTTAGTATTTGTAAAAACCGCGTCCGGATTTCCGTCCCAGCCAGCCTGCCGCAACATACTGACGCAGAAGCGGTGCCGGGCGGTACTTGTCGTCACCCAATTCGTTGTGCAGCACTTCGCTGATGGCGAGGCAGGTGTCGAGCCCGATGAGGTCGGCCAGCTCGAACGGCCCCATCGGGTGGTTGAGCCCGAGCTTGATGCCCTGATCGATGTCCTCGATCGAGCCGAGCGACTCCTGCAGCGCGAAACAGGCCTCGTTCAAAAACGGAATCAAGAGGCGGTTGACGATGAAGCCGGGAATGTCCTTCGCCGTCACCAGCGACTTGCCGAAGCGGCCGCCCAGCGCCAGCACCGTCTGATAGGTGTCCTCGTCGGTGGCGAGACCGCGCACGATCTCGACCAGCTTCATGACCGGCACCGGGTTCATGAAGTGCATGCCGATCACCTTCTCCGGCCGCTTGGTCTGCGCGCCCAGGAGCGTGATCGAGATCGACGAGGTGTTCGACGCCAGGATCGCGCCCGGCTTCACCGCCTTGTCGAGATCCTGGAAGATCTTCTTCTTGAGCTCCTGATTCTCGGTCGCCGCCTCGACGACGACGTCGCAGCTCTCGAAGCCGGCGTAGTTGTCGGCGATGGTGATGCGCGCCATCACGCCGGCGCGCTCCTCCGCCTTGAGCTTGCCTTTTTGCACCAGCTTCTCGAGCGCGGCTTCGATCTTCTTGCGCCCCTTTTCGGCCCACTCGCGCTGCGCATCGACCAGCACCACGTCGATGCCCGACTGCGCCGCCACCTGGGCGATGCCGCCACCCATCTGCCCGGCGCCGATCACTCCAATCTTCGCGACCTGCATCTTAGCGCTCGACCACCATGGCGACCGCCTCGCCGCCGCCGATGCACAAGGACGCCACGCCACGCTTCTTGCCCTGGTTCTGCAGCGCGTAGATCAGCGTCGTCAGCACGCGCGCGCCCGAGGCGCCGATGGGATGGCCGAGCGCGACCGCGCCGCCATGCACGTTGACCTTCTTGGGGTCGAGGTCGAGCAATTGATTGTTGGCGATGGCGACGACCGCGAA
Organism: Myxococcales bacterium; assembly: GCA_028287105.1. GTDB lineage: Bacteria > Myxococcota_A > Polyangia > Palsa-1104 > Palsa-1104 > JAQBQH01. The sequence continues at coordinate 3,845 of JAQBQH010000015.1, read as the reverse complement.
CGCCTCGTTGATCTCGTAGAGATCGATGTCGTTGACGCCGAGGCCCGCCTTCTTGAGCGCGCGCTCGATCGAGATGGCCGGAGCGGTCGTGAACCACTCGGGCGCCTGCGCCGCCTGCGCCATGGAACGAATCTTGGCGAGCACGGTCCAGCCGCGCGCCTTGGCGACGTCGGCGCCGCACACGATCACCGCGGACGCGCCATCGTTGATCGTCGACGCGTTACCAGCCGTGACCGTGCCGTCCTTCTGGAACGCCGGCTTCAGCGTCGGGATCTTCTCGATGTCGCCCTTGGCCGGCCCTTCGTCGAGCTCCACGCGCTTGGCGGGACCCTTCCGCTGCGCGACCTCCACAGCGACGATCTCGTCCTTGAATGCGCCCGACTTCTGCGCCGCGAGCGCCCGCTTGAACGACTCGATGGCGTAGGCGTCCTGCATCGCGCGATCGATCTTCTTCTCTTTGGCGCACAGCTCGGCCGCCGTGCCCATGTGGAAGTTGTTGTACACGTCCCACAAGCCGTCGTGGATCATGCCGTCGATGGCCGTCTGGTTGCCCATGCGGAAACCGGAGCGCGCGCCCTGCAGGTAGTAGGGCACGTTCGACATCGACTCCATGCCGCCGGCGACCACCACGTCCGCCTCGCCCGACATGATCGCCTGCGCGCCCAGCATGACCGCCTTCAAACCCGAGCCGCACACCTTATTGATCGTGGTGCACGGCACCTCTTTCGGCAGACCGGCGAAGATCGACGCCTGTCGCGCGGGCGCCTGTCCGACGCCGGCCGGCAGAACGCAGCCCATGAAGACTTCGTTGACGTCGGTGGGCGACACGCCGGCACGCCTGAGCGCCTCGGCGATTGCGACCTTGCCGAGCTCCGGCGCCTTGATGGGTGCCAGCTCGCCCTGAAAGCTGCCGATCGGCGTACGTGCCGCACCGACGATGACTACCTCGCGCATCGTGAGCTCCTTCCGGTGGACCGGGAATAACGCACGCCCCGACAAACGTCAACGCCCGCGCAATACCTTTTATATGTTGGATTTGACGCTTTGCACCCTAGCGGTTACGGTTGCTGAAATGCCCCCGCGCTGCCGTCGACTGTGGGCTGCCCTGGTCGCGTGCGCCGCCGCCGCCTGCAGCGGCAACCAGGGGCCGCCGATGCGCATCGTCCTGGCCCACGCGACCAACGCCGATGCGCGCTGCGTCGTACCGATGGGAGCGACGCAGCCCGACGAGGGTCTCCAGGGCGTCAACCTCGGCAATGGCCTCACGGTCGCGACGGTGCGCTTGACGCTCCGCGTCCACACCGCGGGCGAGCCGGATGGGACCTTCGCCTGCGATCGCGTGCTCAACGTGCCGCGCGACGTGCCGTCGATCCGGCTGCCCAAGGGCATGGCGCAGACCATCGACATCTACGGGGAGGCGTTCGCGCCGCTGCAATCGGGCGAGACGGCGCCGCGTCGGGTCGCGGTCGGCTCGCTGCTCGGCGTGTCGCTCACCGCCTCGAAGCTCGCCGATCTGCGGCTCTATCCCGACGAGCGTTTCCGCTGCAGCAACAGCGCCCTGCATCGCCCGCGCGCGTTCCACTCGGCGACGCTCTTGCCAAACGGCAAGGTGCTCATCGTCGGCGGGCTGACCCCGACGCCCGACGCCAACGAAGAGAGCTTCGGCGCCGGCGCGGTCTTCATCACCTCCGAAGCCGAGGTCTACGATCCCGTCGACGGCACCTTCACGCCGGTCATCGAAGACGACGCGCCGGTGCCGCGCGCCTACCACAACGCCGCCTTCGTCGGCACCACGCCGGAGGGCAACTATCAGCTCCTCCTCGTCGGTGGCGCGACCGCCGATGCGACCATGGCGGCGTTCGGCATCAACACCGGCGCCGCGCCGGGCACGCGCATCGTCCCATTCGACACGTCGGGCTCGTTCCCCAATCCGCTCATGACGGCAGCGGCGACGGCCGAGCTCATGATCTACAACCCCGCCACCAACTCGGCCACGCGCGGGCCGTTCGCCGGGTTCACGCCCGGCGTCTATCAGGGCGCCACCGCGCTGCCGGACGGCCTCGCGGTAGCCGGCGGCATCGATTGGATGAACATGCCGCTGCAGATGACGATCCCGACGGTCAAGCGCGCCGAAGTGTCGCGCGCGCTCGAGGCGCCGCGCTTCGTCGCGCTGGCGACGCCGCGCATGGGTGCGAGCATGACGGCGCTCGGCGACGACAGCGCGCTCGTGTGGGGCGGACAGATCGCACCGGCCGATCCGGCCGGCGAGCTGGTCACAGGGCTGGCCGCCGGCGGCACCGTGAAGGTCACGCCGCTGACGCTGGCGACGGCGCCGCCGACGCAGTTCCACACCGCGACGCTCCTGCCGGCCGACAGCGCCACGCCCAATCGCACGCTGCTGGTCACCGGCGGCTTCGTCGAGACCACCATGAACAATGGCCAGGCGCTGCAGCCGCCGACGCCGATGCAGGCCGTGCGCATCTTGACCGTGACGCCGGGGGGCGGCGTGTCGTCGACGGGCCCGGTGCTGTCGAGCTACACCTATGACGCCGGCTGCAACATGCCGACCCGTTATCGCGCCGCCGGCTGGGAGAGCGCCGTCGCGGTCGGCCGCGGTCGGGTGCTCGTCACGGGCGGATCCCCGACGGTCACCGGGACCTGCGTCGACTGCGAAGGTGGCAGCGACTTCCGCTGCGCGACGGCGCAGGCGTCGATGTTCACCGCGCCGGCGACGCTGGCGCCGACGACCGAGCGCATGCAGATCCCGCGCTACGGTCACACCTCGACGCTCATGAACGACGGCAACGTGCTCATCGTCGGCGGCGTGACCACGGCGGTCGAGAACCCGCGCATGCTGCGCGACGTCGAGGTCTACAATCCGCGGCCGGTGGTGCCGCTGTTCGACGCCAGCTCCGGCCGCCCCGACCCCGACGACCCCGCCGCCGCCGACCTCGCCAAGGCGAGCCAGGCGCGCGCCCCGGGTCAGCCGCTCAGCGAGCCGACGCTCTGCGGCGAGCTGTAGCGCCGCGACCGCGCGCGCCGCGTCCTCCGCGCCCATGGATCGTTTCGCGCGCTCGCGCGTATAATTCGGCCATGCGGCAGATCGCGTGCGTTTTCCTCGCGGTGGCGTGTGGTTGCGCGTCGATGAAGCAAGAGGCGCGGCTGCGCGGGCGGGCCGAGGCGGTGGTCGCCGGCGCGCTCGAGGCCGATTCGCCGGCGCTGCGGGTGCAGGCCGCCCGCATCGCCGCCGATGTCGCCGATCCGCTGCTCGACCGCCGTCTCGCCGCCCGTCTCGGCGATCGCGACCCGACGGTGCGCGCCACCGCCGCCGTCGCCTTGAGCCGCGCCACGCCGCTCGCCGCCGGGGTCCTGCGCGATGCGCTCGACGGAGCGGACCTCCAGGCGCGCGTCATCGCGATCGACGCCATCGACACGCTCTCCGACGCTGTGCCGCGCCTGTCCGCGCTCGCGGCCGAGGCGGACGTACGCGTGCGGGCGCGGGTGGCGACGGCGCTCGTGCAGGCCAAGCATCCCGACGCGCGCGCGCTCCTCGAGAAGCTCCTCGGAGACGCGGACGCCGGCGTGCGGGGCCAGGCGCTCGCCGGTCTGGCGGCGCTCGGCGATCGCGGCGCGATGACCGTCATCGTGCAGTCGCTCGACGATCCATCGCTCGGCGTGCGGCTGTCGGCGCTCGGCGCGCTCGTGCGCCTCGGTCGCGGCGAGGTCGGCGATCGCCTGCTCGCGCTGGCCGCGCCGGCGAAGAGCGGCGCCACCGGCGATCGCTTCGTCGCCCTGCGTGCCGCCGTGCAACTCTCGCGCGCCGGTCGCCCGACGGCCGCGCTGCC
>JAQBQH010000011.1 GCA_028287105.1 Myxococcales bacterium | reverse complement strand
GCGTGCGCGGATTGCCTTCGACGTCGAGCACATCGTCGACGATCTGAAAGGCGCGGCCGAGATGCAGGCCGTACGCCGCCAGCGCGTCGCCGGTCGCCGTGTCGGCGCCTGCCAACCGCGCACCGGCACGCCCGCACCAGGCGAACAGCGACGCGGTCTTGCCGTCGACGACCTCGACGTAGGCCTTGGGATCGAGATCGCAGCGCCCGCGATGCTGCAGCTGCAGCGCCTCGCCGTCGATCATGCGGCCGATCGAGGCCAAGAGATCGCCGAGCACGCCGACCACGCCCGTCGACGCCGTCAGCTCCAGCGCGCGAATGAGCAGGAAGTCGCCGCCGAGCACCGACGCGGCGTTGCCCCACAAGACGCGCGCCGCCGGCAGCCCGCGCCGGGTGCGCCCGTCATCGAGGACGTCGTCGTGGAGCAGCGTCGCGGCGTGCACCAGCTCCGCCGCCTGCGCCAGCTTGATCAACGAAGCGCGCGAGTCGGCGCAATCGGCCGGCACGCCCGCGGCGCGCGACGCGAGGATGACCAGGAGCGGCCGTACGCGCTTGCCGCCGGCGCCGACGAGATGGCGCGCCGCGCGACCCGCCAATCCCGGGCCGGCCTCGGCGATGGCCGGCAGCGCGCTCTCGACGTCGGCGATGACGTCGCCGACCAGGAGCTTCAAGGCGCCGAGTCGCGAGTGCACTGCGTCGGCATCGGGACCGCGGCGAGCCGCCTCGGCCAGTCGCTCGGTGGTTGCTGCCAGCTCGGCGTGCGCGCGCATCAGCGGCCCTCTCGAAGTTTCAAAACTTTCTGAAACTTCATAACCCAAGCGTAGCCGTTGTCAATAGCACCCAGCCAAGTCGTGGTAAGCGTTGATCATGGTCAGCACCTCCGGCGCCGCGGCGCGCAGCCCGAGCGACAGCCGCGAGCCGTTCACCGTCGCGTGTGCCGACGGCTGGACCCTCCGGGGCGAGGTCGTCATCGGCGCCCCGCCCGTCGCGGTCGCCGTGGTCTCGCACGCCATGATGGTCGACCGCCGCACGCTCGACCGACCGCGCGGCCGCGGCCTCGTCTCGCATCTGGCGGCGCGCGGCATCGCCTGCGTCTGGGCCGATCTGCGCGGCCACGGCAAGTCGGGCCCGCGCGCCGACGAGGGCGGCGACTGGGGCTACGACGATCTCGTCGAAGAGGATGTCCCGGCGCTGGTCGCGTTCGCGCGCGCACGCTTCCCCGGCCTGCCGCTCGCCACCGTCGGACACAGCCTCTTCGGCCACGTCGCCCTCGCCTACGTCGCGCGCCATCCGGCCGCGCCCATCGACGGCCTCGTCATGCTCGCGTGCAACGTCTCGCACCCGCATTGGAAGGAGCGCCCGCTGTCGCGCTACCAGAAGGCGGCGCTCATCGAGGGGATGGGGCTCTTGACGCGCATCTTCGGCCGGCTGCCGGTGCGCCGCATGCGCTACGGCACCGACGACGAGCCGCGCGGCTACGTGCGCGACTTTCTGCGCAACGGGCGCGCCGCGCGCTGGCTCGCGCGCGACGGCTTCGACTACTGGACGGCGCTGACGGCGGTGAAGCGGCCGCTCCTCGGGATCGTCGGCTCCGGCGATCGCCTCATGTCACCGCCCGCGGATGCGCGCGATCTGGCGCTGCAGGTGCCGGGCGCCGAGTTCCACGTCGTCGGGCGGAAGAGCGGCCTCGGCTTCGACCCCGACCACATGGGGCTGGTGCTCGACGATCGCGCCCGACCCGCGTGGGATCAGGCGGCCGATTTCATCCGAGCGCTCCGAGCGGGATGAGCTTGGCGAGAAAGTCAGACAGCTCGTCGAGCTCCTTGTCGAGCGCGGCCAGCGTCGCGCCCGACTTGATCTTGTGGTCGAACGCGCGTGCCCAGGTCGTCAGCTGCGGCAAGCCGTAGGTATCGCCGGTGCCGGCCAGGCGGTGCGCCTCGTGATGCAGGGTGGCGCGATCGTCACACCGCAGTGCGTTGCGCATCGTGGACAGCCGGTCCGGTAGGCCGGCGATGAAACTCTCTCTCAGCGCCCGGATGCGCTCTTCGAAACGCGCGTGCGGTTCCACGTCCGGGTTGTAGAGCGTCAGACGACCGGATCAAGAACCTCGCCGCGCAAAAGCTTCTCCAGGCCTGCCTCGTCGATGACGCGCACGCCTTTCTTCTGTGCATCCTTGAGCTTGGTGGCACCTACATCGGCGCCAGCGACGAGGTAGTGGGTGCCTTTTTTGACGCTTTTTTCGAAGGTCCCGCCCGCGCCTTCGACGGCGGACTGGATGTCGCTGCGCGGCCGCGACAGGGTCCCCGTGACGCAGACGCGCACGCCGCCGAGTGGCCCTTCGCGCACCGTCTTCGGCTCCGACGGCGAGACGCCGCGCGCCATCAGCTTGTGCAGGACCGCGCGATGACGCTCGTCGGCCAGGAAGTCCGAGACCGCGCGCGCCCGCTCGTCGCCGAAGCCGTGCAGCTCGACGAGGCCGGCGAAGATCTGCTCCGGATCGGTCGCCATCAGCGTCGCCAGATCGCCGAAGCGCTTGGCGACTTCGTGGGCCCAGACCTCGCCGATCTTCGGCATGCCGAGCCCGACGAGCAGCCGCGTCAGCGTCGCCTTCTCGCGGCCGAGCTGAATCGCGGCCACCACGTTCTCGGCGCTCTTCTGGCCCATGCGCTCGAGCTCGACCAGTTTCTCGACGGTGAGATCGAACAGATCGGCCACGTCGCTCACGATGCGATGCTCGACCAGCTGCGAGACCAACGACGGGCCGAGGTTCTCCATGTTCATCGCGTCGCGCTTGCAGAAGAACTCGATCGAGCGCGCGCGCTGCACCGGGCAGCCGAAGCTGTTGGGACACAGCAGCGCCACCTGCCCCTCTTCGCGCATGAGCGGCGTACCGCACGAGGGACAGTGCGTCGGCTCCTCGACGACGACGCGATCGGCGCCACGCTCGACGACGGTGATGACATAGGGAATGATCTCGCCCGCCTTCTCGAGGAGGACGCGATCGCCGACGGCGACGTCGAGCCGCTTGATCTGGTTGTAGTTGAAGAACGAGGCGCGCTTGACCGTCGTGCCCGAGAGCTCGACCGGCTCGAAGTGACCGAGCGGCGTGATCGCGCCGGTGCGCCCGACGTTGTGCTCGATCTCGAGCAGCTTCGAGGTGGCCTGCTCGGCGGGAAACTTGTACGCGATGGCCCAGCGCGGCGCGCGATTGGTGGTGCCGAGCAGGCGCCGCTGGCTGATGGTGTCGACCTTGATGACCAGCCCGTCGGTGGCGTAGGGCAATTCGAGGCGCTTGCCGTGCTGCCACGCCTGCACGTAGGCGACCAGCTCCGCCAGCGACGTCACGCGCTTGACGTCCGCCGACACCGGCAGCCCCAGCGCCTTCATCCACGCCAAGAGCTCGAAGTGCGTGCGCCCGCGCTCGTCGCCGACGACCTCGTAGGTCAGGAGCTTCATGGGCCGCTTCGCCGAGAGCCGCGGGTCCATCAGCTTGAGCGCGCCCGCCGTCGAGTTGCGCGGATTCTTCCACGGCTCCTCGCCGGCGGCGACGCGTTCGGCGTTGAGCCGCGCGAACGCCTGCTTCTCCATGTACACCTCGCCGCGCACGTCGCACGTGACCGGCTCCGCCAGCACCAGCGGCAGCGCCTTGATGGTCCGCAGGTTGGGCGTCACGTCCTCACCGACGACGCCGTCGCCGCGTGTGGCGCCGAGGAGGAACTTGCCGTCGGCGTACTTGAGCTCGATCGACACGCCGTCGATCTTCGGCTCGATGACGTAGACGGGCGTCTCGCCTTCGAGGCCGCGCACGACCCGCTCGTGAAACGCGGTCAGCTCGGCCTCGTCGTAGGTGTTGTCGAGCGAGAGCATCGGGACCTTGCGCTCGATCTTGGGAAACGACGACGTCAGATCGCTGCCGACGCGACGCGTGGGCGACCAGTCGACGACCCACTCGGGATGCGCAGCCTCCGCGGCCTGGAGCTGCTTGTACAGACGGTCGTACTCGACGTCGGCGACGCTGGGATCGTTGTCGACGTAGTAGCGGCGATCGTGCGCCTGGATCTCGCGCGCCAGCGCCTCGTATCGCTCGCGCGTCACCTCGGCCCGCTCCTCGCTCACAAGATCGGCTCGTCCGGCTCTTCGTCCTCGTCGACGCCGTCGAGCTGCTCGAGCTTCTTCTGCTCGCCGACGATGTCGAAGTCACCGGTGATGAGCTCGACCTCGCCCGTCGGTCGATCGTCCTCGTCGTAGGCGTCGCGATCGAGGAGGAGGCGCCCTTCGGCGACCTGCTCCTTGCGCCCACGCACCGCGCCGACGTTGACGGTGACGGCGAACGAGCCGCCCGCGAAGTAGGCGTCGATGGCCGCCTTGAGATGCCAGAACACGTCCTGCATCTGCTGGCCCTTGCCGGCGATCGCCTTCCACTCGCCGAGCGGGCCGTACTCGATCACCGGCGCGAAGAAGAACTCGCGCGAGGACTTGAACAGCAGCGAATAGGTGTCCCACTCCGCCTTGACGTCGACGAGCCCGGCGTCCTCGAGCCACGCCTCGACCTGCTCGACCGGCGGAAAGCGCGTCAGGTGCGCATCGAGCCGATCGATCGCGTCCTGGCGATCGAGCTTGCCCAGCACCTCGCGGAACAGATCGTAAAACTCGACGAACGTGCCAGCGACGGGGAGCGTGACCGCCACGCGCCCGCCCGGCTTGGCGACGCGCGCGAATTCCTTGATCGCCCGCTCCGGATCGTCGAACTCGTCGAGACCGGCGTTGCAGACGACCAGATCGTAGACGTCGGTGGCGAAGGCGAGCTTGGGTGCGGCGTTCTCGCTGCGGAAGAAGATGCGCTTCCCCGACAGCCGCCCCGCCTTCAAGCGCGCCTCGTCGAGCATCGGCGACGACGCATCGATGGCGATGATGCGACCTTCGGCGTCCATCTTCTGCAGGATCTCGAGGGCCGGATAGCCCGTGCCGCAGCCGACGTCGAGCACCATCGCCTTGGGCGGCAGCGCCAGGTCGCGCAAGAGCAGCTTGCCGAACCGACGCGACCAGATCGGCAGGATCTCGGCGTCGTAGATCTTGGCGAGCCTGTCCTCTTTGTACGAGCGCTTCATGCGTTCTTGGGTGGCTTCCATCCCTTGACCGGGCCGGGTCGCAGGTTCTCGCCCGCGTAGCGGCCGGCGACGTATTTGATCGTCATGAGATAGAGCGCGCTCGAGAGGCGATTCATGGCGAGCTTGAGGTCCGCGCGCTCGTCCGCCGACGGAAACGACAGGTACAGCGCCAGCTCCGCCTCGCGCGCGTAGGCCCGCGCCGTGTAGAGCCGCGCCACCACCGGCCCCTGCCTGACCGACGGGAACATGAAGGGAACGCCGTAGAGCTCGTGCGTGTGGTGCGTGTGATAGCGCAGCTCGGACGCGCTGAGCCCGGCCAGCTTCCACGACGCCAGCGGCCGGCCGGTCACCTCGGCACCGACGATGGCGCGGGTCAGCTCGAGCGCCTCGCCCAGCTCGCCGACGAGCCCGCGCGCGCCATCGCCATCGGCCGCGCACTGCGCCTCGAGGATGAGCCCCTGCAAGGTGTCGAGCTTGCCGCGCAACGGCAGCCGCGGATGCGCCTTGTCGACGAGCGACTCGTCGTCGAGGAGATGGGTCAGATGCTCGGGCTTGTCGGTCAGGCGCTCGCCAGTCGCCAGCACCCGGTACTTGCCGGTACCGCGACCGCCCTTGGGTCGCGCGCCGAGCGCCTCGCCGGCCGCGCGCGCCGACCGCGCGACGTCGGTCGGTGCCCGCGCGATGTCCACCACCGCCGCGGCGAACGCACGCGCGGCCGCCTCGCACGCCGCCAGATCACCGACGAGATAGCCGCCGCCGAAGTTGGTCTCCGACGGCGGACCGAACCACTTGACCAGCCGCACCGACGCCGCCTTGAGCGCCGCATCGAGCGCCACCATCGACTCGAGCGGCGGCGCGATCAGATAGGCCATCGGAGCCCCGGCGGCGATCCCCGCCTGACGCGACAGGTAGCTCCCCGTCGAGCGCACCACGTGCGGGAAGAACGCCAGCTCCTGCGCCTCGTCGGCGGCATAGAACCACGCCTCCCGCTCGAGCGTGCGCACGCAAGCATCGAGCGCCTCGCGTACCTCGTCGGGATCGCGCGCCGCGTACACGCCGATCGCCTCACCCGAGAGCGGCCCCGAGGCATGGTTCGACCCGGCGTAGAACGACCGTGCGTAGACCACCTCGACGGGCGCGGCCTTGGTGCCTTCGTCGAGCGCCACGTAGAGCGCGTCGTCGCTGGTGCAGGTCACCAGGCCCGCGGCGCGCAGGCCGTCGGGCAGCTTCCACTCGGCCGCGAGCTGCTCGTCGACGCGCGGGATCGTCCGCAGCGCCAGCACGCGCGGCTTGAGCGGCGGCAGATCGACCAGCCCGAGCCCGGTGGGCTCGTCGGCCGACGCGCGCGAATCAGTTCCGCGGACCGCCATCGGCGAAGCCGGCCGCCTGGAGCTGCTTGTTCGCGTCCCAGCCTTCGGGCGCCGGTTCGTTCTGCGACCACCACTGCGCGCCCGTCTCCACCCACGCCTTACGGAGCTCGGCGTGCGGCTTCTCCAGATCGTCGGCGCCGTACTGCGTACCGCAGCAGGGGCACATGCTGTAGGTCGGCGAGCCGGTCGGATCGACCGGGGGCTCGCGAAGACCGGCGTAGCCACACACCGGGCAGGTCCACTTCGGCGCTTCGCCTTCGCTCACAGAACTACCCCCGATTTTTTCGCGGCCAGAATTCGCGCACAGGCCTCAGCGACGGCGACTGCCGCCTTGGTGGGCTCCAGCCCGCGCGGGTTGATGTTGCTGATCACTTCGCGGTCGGCATCGGTAGCGCCGGTCGCAGGACGGTAAATGTAATAGCTCGACAAGGAATCCGCAAAGCCGAGACCGGGCCGCTCGCCGCAGGTGAAGACGCACGACTCGGCGTCGACGAGCCGCGCGATCTCGTCCATGACCTTGACGCGCGAGCGCCTGACGAAGACCGGCGTACCGACGCGCAGACCGCGCGCCTGCAGCGCGGGAACGAGCGCGCCGTGGAACGCTTCGAGGTGCGCATTGATGGCGGCCGCAGACAGGCCGTCGCCGTAGCAGACCTGAACCTGCGGGCCGCGCTGACACTTGTCGGCGAGCTCCTGTTTACCCTCGTCGGAGAGCGCGCGTCCGGCGTCGGGGCGCTCGAGGAAGATGCGCTTGTCGGGCGCGCGCGTGGTCAGCTCGACGAGGCCGAGGCGGGCGACGAGCTTGTCGTCGACCTCGGACATGACCGCGTCCTTGGCGGCGGCGTGGTCGGCGCGAAAGCGCAGGAGCGTGTTGGTCTTGTAGCGCGTGCCGGCGCGGCCGACGCCGATGCGCGCCGGCGTCGAGCGCAGCATCGCCGCCATGGCGTCGGGGTCGAAGGCGTCGAGGTTGACGCCCCGGTCCGGCGGCAACAAAAGGCCGCGGTCTCCGTCGTCGACAGCGCGCTTGTCGCCCAGCTCCTTGAGCGTGGTGCGCACCAGCCGCTCGATTCGCGAGCGGTCGATGAGAGGCTCCATCGCGCCTCGATCTATCACACTTACGGGCGCGTGGCGCGGCCGATACCGTTGGGAAGGCAGATGCCGAGGATGCTGACGGCGCGGAAGGTCGTATAATAGATTGCGAACCCCGAGTTGGGGCTCTTGCCGTCGCGTGGGACGACCGAGCCGGGCAACAGCGCGCGGGAATCGGCATCCCAGCCGGTGCCACCGACGGCGACCGCCGGATTGGACGGCGAGCGGATCCAGTAGAACCCGTCTGACGAGGTGGCATAGCCGATCTGGACCCGGTTCATGTCGTTGCAAAGGTTCTGCAGATCCATGATGTCCTGACCGCGCGCATACGAGTACCACATCTTGAAGACCGTGCCGTCGACGTAGACGCGCGGCGCCAGCAGCACCAGCTCGCCGGTGATGTCGCTCGACAGGAGCGGCGCCGGCTCGGCCACCCACGTCAGCCCGTCGGGCGACGACGCGCGGCCGACCTCGGCGATCGTTCCAGTGCCGATCTTGTGGCCCGCGGAGAAGAACATGATGTAGCCGTTGCCGGCCGGATCGGGGATCACCGACGGAAAATCGACGGTCGCATCGCAGTAGGCGCAATCGGTCCGGCGCACGACGGGGCCGCTCACCGGGAACGCTGCCATGCCGTCCACCGACGGTCCGGCGAGGTAGGCGTCCTGCTGGTCGATGACGCCGCTCGTCCCCTGCGCGTAGGCCAGATACCACGAGGTGCCGACGTTGAAGACCGACGGCGAATTGATCTGCGCCTTGTCCGGCATCGGCGGCGCGCGCAGGACCGGCACCGGATTGGGCGTGAAGTGCACGCCGTCCGTCGACGTGGCGAAGCCGAAGTTGTAGCCCTTGAACTGCGCGCCGTTGGCGTAGCCGCCGAAGTACATGCGGTACTCGCCGGTGCTGGTGACGATCACCGCCGGCTCGGCGACGATGGCGTCGGCGAAGCCGAAGGTCGCCATTGCCGTCGGCGGCGGCACCACCGCGACTGGATCGCGCACGAAGGGCGGCGCCTTGACGGCGATCTTGCCGCTCGTGCCCTTGTTGCCGGCGAACGTGGCGGTCACCTTTGCCGTCTGCGGCGGCAAGGTCTCGCGGTTGAGCGACACCATCGCCACCGCCTGGCCGTCGACCAACTCGACCGTCGGTGGATTTACGTCGCCCCAGCTCGCCGAGAGGCTGACGGTGCCGTTGAACTTCGTGGCCGGCGAGGTCATGGTCACGTCGCGATAGGCCGTGATGGTGACGGCGAACGCCTCATGCTCGTTGACGGTCGTCGCTGCCGACGAGTCGACCCCGAAGGCGCAGGCCGCCTGGTCGTCAGACTTCACGCAGAGGCCGCAGGTGCAGTGCTGGCCACTCGGGCACTCCCGATCCGCAGTGCCGCAGCGATACGAACCCGCCGGCGGCGAGGGATTGTAGCAGCCGCTGCCCGCGAGCGCCGTCCCTACGGCCATCGCTGCGGCCATGGCTGCGCTGATCGCCCCGCTCCGTGCGCACCCGACTGCGCGCATCAGAAGCGCCCGGCCATGACGAAACCGCCGCCGCCTGGCGACAGCGACGGTGCAAAGCTCAGCTTGGGAGCTTCTTTGTCGATGCGGTTGCCGAGCAGGTACAGCCCCACCGCGCCGCCCGCGCACAGCGCCGCCACACCGAAGCTGACGCCGGACACGATCACGTCGGTCTGCCCGTTCTTCTGCGCGTCGCGCGCCGACCCGTCGAAGCTCGGCGTCGTCGTCGTCGAGCCGCCCTTGGTGACGGTATCCGCCTCCTTCGACGCCAGCACCGCGAACGCGACTCCGCTCGCGAGCGCGCCGAGCGCCACGGCGCCCAGCCCGTAGGCGACGAACCGCACCCCGCGCCCCGGCTTCGGCGGCGCCTCCTTGTAGATGACCAGCGTCTTGAAGACGACCTTCTCCGAGCCGCTTCCCGGCGGTGGCACCTGCGACCCGGCCGTCACCGCCGCCGCCCGCTCACGCAGGTTGCTGATCCGCGTCTCGACCAGCCGCCGGTCAGGCGCGCCCTCGTTGGCCTTGAGGTAGTTGGCGTACGCCGTCGCCGCGTCGGTGTAGCGACCGAGCCGCTCGTAGCACTGCGCCAGGTTGTATTGCAGATCGGGCAGCGGCTTGAGCGCGTAGGCCGCCTCCATCTCGCGCGCCGCGTCTTCGTAGCGCGCTTCGTCGTAGTAGGCGACGGCCGCCTTGAGGTGGATGCGCGCGCGCTCGGTCTTCTGATCCTGCGCCTCCGCCGACCGCGCCGTACCGACGAGGAGGACTAAGACTAAGAAAAGACGAACCATTCCTCCATCATATCACGACGACAGAGCGTCGCGACTTACTGGAGGCGCTCCCAACCGGCGGCGAACTTCGGCTTGAGCGCGCTCTCGCCGATGACCACCTTCGAGTCGCTCGCCCAGTAGACCCGCAGCCCGGGCGCCAGCGCGTCGCGCGGCACCGGCCAGGTCAGATCGCCCTGCGAATCGGCCCACTCGACCATGACCACGAGTCGCGGCGAGCCGTTGCCCTCGTCGACGATGGCGATGCCGTGGCCGTCCGAGCTCCAGACCGGATCGCCGTGGATCTTGGTGACGCCGGCGCGCGGCCAGACGTTCTTGCCGTCGACGACGAGCTGCTGCTGCCCCGCCTTGCCGCTCAAGAAGGCGACGTGCCGATGGCGTGGGTCCCACGTGAAGTCCTGCCCGCTGCGCGCGGCCAGCACCTCGCCGGTATCGGCGTCGTGCACCACGAAGGTGTTGCCGAGCTTGCGCACCGGATCGGCGGGCGCGAGATAGCCGAGCCGCCGATTGTCGAGCCAGCTGAGCGCATCGGGCGTCCCCGGCCGATAGACCGAAAAATCGTTCACCGGATCGCCGGCCAGGTTGCGCACCAGCACGCGGGCCGACCCGGCCACGCCCTTGCCCGCCGCCGCCTGCGCGCCCGCGACCGTCTTCTGCCGCACGTACGCGAAGCGTTTGCCGTCGGGCGAGAAGACCATCTCGTCCTTGTGCACGTCCCCGAGGCTCCACTCCTCGCCGCCGCGCCGCGCCCACGGTTGGTCGCCCTTGAAGAAGAGCTCCACATCGGGCGCGCGCGTCCGCGCCACTTCGCGCGAAGAGGACGAGGCCACCTTCATCTCTGGAACACCGGCGGCGCAGCCAATGGCGACGACCGATCCGATGCAGAGCGCGCGAACGCGCTTCATCCGAAGATGCTCGGGTCGCCGGCTTTCGCCGTCAGCTTTCCGTCCCTCATGATCCCCATCTCTTCGAGCCACGCTTCGTACTCAGGTGCAGGGCGAAGGCCAAGCAGCTGCCGAAGGGTCGCGTCATCATGAAAGGACGTAGATTGGTAATTCAACATCACATCATCGCCCATGGGCAGGCCCATGAAGAAGCTATTGCCCGCCGCGGTCAGGAGGATCTCGAGATTCTCGAGATCGTTCTGATCCGCGTCGGCGTGGTTCGTGTAGCAGGCGTCGCATCCCATAGGAAGTCCGTGGAGCTTGCCGCAGAAATGATCTTCCAATCCGGCCCGGGTGATCTGTCTCGCGTCGTACAGATACTCGGGTCCGATGAAGCCGACCACGGTGTTGACCAGGAACGGATCGAAGTGACGCGCCAGGCCGTAGTTGCGCGCCTCGAGGGTCTGCTGATCGACGCCGTGGTGCGCGTCCGCCGAGAGCGCCGAGCCCTGCCCGGTCTCGAAGTACATGACGTTGGGCCCGGTTGCCTGGCCCAGCTTGAGCGTCATGTCCCACGCCTCCTGCAGGAGCGGCAGGGTCACCCCGAACGAGGTCATCGCCTTTTCGGTGCCCGCGATCGACTGGAACATCAAATGTAGATGCGCCCCGGCCTCGAGCGCCTTCATCTGGGTCGTCACGTGCGCCAGGCAGCAGTTCTGCGCCGGGATGCGCCACTCGCGGATGAACTGGTGCGTGATGTCGAGGATCTTGCGCGTCTGCTCGGGATTGTCGGTGACCGGGTTGATCCCGAAGACCGCGTCGCCGACGCCAAAGCTGACGCCCTCCTTCAGCGACGCGAGGATGCCGTCGACGTCGTCGGAGGGATGGTTGGGCTGGAGGCGCGAGCTCAGCCGCCCCGGCAGGCCGAGCGTGTTGTTGCAGTGGACCACCACGCGGATCTTCCGCGCCGCGACCACCAGATCGAGGTTCGACATCAGCTTGGCGCAGGCCGCGATCATCTCCGACGTCAACCCGCGCGACAGGCGCAGGAGGTCGTCGCCGGTGACGGTGTCGTCGATGACATGCTCGCGCAGCTTGGCGACCGTCCAGCGCTTGAGGCCCTCGTAGATCGGGATGTTCAGGTCATCCTGGATCAGCCGCGTGACCGCGTCCTCGTCGTAGGGCACGACCGGGTTCTCGCGCAGCTCCTGCAACGTCACTTCCGACAGCACCAGCTTGGCCGCGACGCGCTCGGTCGCCGACGCCGCCGCTACACCGGCGAGCTTGTCGCCCGACTTCTCCTCGTTCGCCTTGGCGAGCACCTCCTTGAGGTCGGCGAAGCGGAAGGTGGTGCCTCGCAGCGTGGCAACGAGCTTCATCGCGCCGCAACTTAACATGATCTGCTATCGTCGGCGTGTGCAGCGGACGGAGATCCACGTCAGCGTCGGCTTCTATCTGCTCGCCGTGACGCTCGGGGTTTTCACCGTCGGCATGTTGAGCCACCGATGACCGCACCGCGGATCTTCGCGTTCCTCTTCTTCGCATTCATGCTGCTCACCTCGCGCGAGCCGCCCTGGGCCGACGCGCACGTGGTCTACGACACGACGCAAAACTTCGTCGACCACGCGGCGCTCGACGTCCATCTCGAGAGCGGGCCGCCCTGGTTCTACGTCCATCGCGACGGCAAGAAGTACGGCGTCTTCCCGCTCGGCAACGTCGTGGCGATGGTCCCGAGCTATCTCAGCTACAAGCTGCTCGCGAAGATCCCGGGCCTGCCCGACAAGCCCATCTTCGCGTTCGCCGCGCACGTCGCCCCATCATTAATGATGGCCGCCGCCTGCGCGCTCTTCTTCGTGATGATGCGCCGTCGCGGCGCCACGCGCGGCTGGGCGACGGGCGGCGCCATGATCCTGGCCTTCTCGACGCTGGTCTTCGTGTACGCGCGCTCGCCCTACTCCGAAGCGCTGCAGACCCTGGTGCTGGTCTGGCTCGTCGAGCGCACGCTCGCCATGGGCGATCGCCCCACCACCGCCGGCATCGGCTGGCTCGCCGTCGCGGCGGGCGTCCTGGTCAACTCCAAGCTGGTCAACGTCCTCTTCTTGCCGCTCGTCGCCTGGTACGTCATCGACCGCGCGCGCCGGCGTGGAGAGCTCGACCGCGTCTGGCGCGCCCTGCCGCTGGCGATCATCGTCTTCGGCGAGTTCATGGCGGTGGCGCTGTGGCACAACCATCTCAAGACCGGCTCGTTCGTCGACAGCGGCTATCAGATCAAGAACGGCGTCTTCTCGGGCGATCTCTTCGCCGGCCTCTACGGCCTGCTCTTGTCGACGGGAAAGAGCGCCTTTTTGTACTCGCCGCCGCTCCTTCTGGTGCTGCTCGGCGTGCGCACCGCGTGGGATCGACGCCGCGCCGAGACCCTCTTTCTCCTCGGCATCATCGCCATCAGCCTCCTGTTCAACGCCAAGTTCCGCCACTGGCACGCCGACTACTGCTGGGGCCCGCGGCACCTCACCGCCGTCACCCCGCTGGCGCTGCTGCTCGCGTTTCCGTGGCTGCCCGAAGCGCTGCAACGCGGCCGCGCGCGTCTGCGCACATTCGCGCTGGGAGCGCTCGTCACCGTCGGTGTCGGCGTGCAGCTCCTGGGCGCGTCGATCTACTGGGACCACTACATTCGCGTGCTCATCGCCGTCAAGGATCAGACCGGCGCCTGGGCCTGGTACCAGGAGCACCTCTCGCACGGCCACTACCTGCCGGCGTTCTCGCCGCTGCGTGGTCAGTGGTGGCTGCTCCGACACCTGGTCCGCGACGATCCCGATCTCGATCGCGATGCGCCCTGGAAGTCGCTCGTTCCGCAGCCGGCCAACATGAGCGAGGCGTGGAACCGCACGCGCATCGACTGGTGGCTGCTCGAATTCACCACCGGCGACGCGCCCCGGCCGAAGGTGGCGCTGGCGATCTTTCTCCTCCTCGCCGCCGCCACGACGGCGACGGGCGTGGCGGCGCTACGACGTCCGCGGCGCGATGAGGAGCGGCAGGCTCTTGCCCGCGCGTAGCGTCGCGCGATAGGGCGTGTCGCGCTCGAGCCGCGTCGCGACCGTGAGATCGACGGTCCGCGACTTGTAACCGACCACCTCGACCTCGTCGCCTTCGCGGAGGAGCGTCTCGCCGACGCGCACGCGCCCCAGCTTCTTGCCCTTCTGCCGGCGCTCGCTCCGTCGCTGCATCGTGCGATCGAGCTCCGTCGGCAGCGGCAGCGCCTCGACCGCCCGCGCCACCTCGCTGTCGGGCGCGTACCACTGCGGATTCGGATCGGCGACCAGCAGCCGCGACTGCGCCGCCTCGATCAGCACCGGCTCGCTGCCGTCCGCGACGAGCCAGAAGTCCTCGGCCGCCTCGTGCACCACGCGGTAGGTGTCGAGCGAGATGAGGACGCGGCGATAGGCGGCGCGCTCGGTCGTCGCGACGAATCCGGCGAGCGGCGTGCGCAGCCGCACCCGGCCGACCACATGGACCAGCTCGCCGTCCGGCTCCGACGGCAGCCGCTGCAGATCGACCGCGCCCTGGGCCAGCTTCTTGAGCCGCCCGCGCATGACCGCGCGCGCCGCGCGATCGCCGGCCACGTAGCCGCCCGTCGCCAGCACCGCCAGCCCCTTGCCGAACAGCGCGATGTTGAAATGCGCGAACCAGCTCAGCGCGGCGACGCCGCTGACCATCCCGGTCCAGATGCCGCCCGCCACGGTCCAGCGAATGGCGCGATACCGCGGCGGCAACCAATCGAAGTCGTGCCGACCGAGGTGGGTGCGCTCGAGACTGTGGCTCACAGCTTCCAGCATAGCGCGCGTCGGCGGCTCGCGCCTTCGGAGCTGAATGGCGGACGAGCCGTGCAGCGTGTACGCTCCCCACGTGACCACCGTCGGGCCCTTGCCGCAGAGCCTGCTCGGCGAGGCGCAGGCCTTGCTGGCCGCCGCGCTGCCGCACGATCCGATCGCCGTCGTCGCCGAGGAGAAGCTCTTCGGCGACAATGGCCAGCGCGAAGGGCGCGTCTTCGGCGCCTGGCAGGGGTCCGCGCTCGTCGGCGTCATGGCCACCGCCGGACGCTGGATAAAGCTCCTCGCCGTCGACGGAGACCAGCGTCGCCGCGGCATCGGCACCGAGCTCCTCGGCCTGGCCCGCGGCGACGGCCAGCTCCGCGTCATGGACCACCCCGGCAACTATCTCGCGCCCGGTCTCGACGAGCGCTACCGCGAAGGGCGCGCCTTCTTCGCCGCGCGCGGCTTTCGCGAGCTCGGCACCGTCGAGAACATCCGCGCGCCGCTCACCGCGGCGCTGACCATCACCGATGTCGAAGGCTACGCCATCCATCGCGTCGAGCCGGCCGAGCGCGCCTCGCTGCTCGGCTGGATCGCCTCCCGGTTCGCGCCCGTCTGGGCGTTCGAGGTCGCCCGCGCGCTCGACGGTCCGCGACGAGCAGTGCACGCCGCCTGGCGCGCCGGCACGCCGGTCGCCTTTGCCGCCGCCGACGGCAACAACCAGGGCCTCGGCTGGTTCGGCCCCGCCGGCACCGACCCCGCGCACCGCGGCCGCCGCCTCGGCGAAGCGCTGCTCGTGCGCTGCCTCGAAGACGTGCGCGGCCTGCCCGACGCCGGCGTCATCGCCTGGATCGGACCGAAGATGTTCTACGCCAAGACCGTCGGCGCCGTCGACGATCGACGCTTCGTCACCCTGGAGCAAGAATGAGCGCGACCGCGCGACCGCGCGGGATGATCCTCGCCGCCGGATTCGGCACCCGCCTCGGCACCCTCTCCGACGAGCGGCCCAAGCCGATGCTGCCGGTCTGCGACATTCCGCTCATCCGCTACGCCGTGGCGCAGCTGCGCGGTCACGGCATCGACGAGATCGCCGTCAACCTGCACCACCGCGGCGACCTCATCCGCGCCGAGCTGGGCGATGGCTTCCACTACTCCGAGGAGTCCGAGATCCTCGGCACCGGCGGGGGCCTGGCCAAGATCGCCGACTGGCTAACGCGCGGCGGCCGCGACCCGTTCGTCGTCGTCAACGGCAAGATCATCAGCAACATCGACATCGGCAGCGTCGTCGCTCGCCACCAGGCCTCGGGCGCCGTCGCCACGATGGTCCTGCGCGAAGTCCCCGATGCCGAAAAATGGGGCGCCATCCACGTGGGCGACGACGGCCGCGTCACGCGCATCGTCGGCCAGGGCCTCGTCGCGCCGGGCCAGCCGGCAACGCACGCCTGCATGTTCACCGGCGTGCACGTCCTCTCTCCGAGGCTGATCGCGCGCCTACCCGCGACCGGCGAATCGGACTCGATCCGCCAGGCTTACATCCCCGCGCTCCTCGACGGCGAGCGCATCGAAGGCGTGCGCTACGACGGCTACTGGCACGAGCACTCGACGCCCGAACGCTACCTTTCGGGCAACTGGAATCTCTTGTCGGGCGCCGTCACGCTCGCGCATCCGCCCGGCCCCATTCGCGCGGTCGCGCCGAGCGCCACCGTCGAAGCCGGCGCCACCCTCGGCCCCGAGGTCGTCGTCGGCGCGCGCAGCGTCGTCCGCAAGGGCGCGCGGCTCGACCGCGTCGTCGTCTGGCCCGACTGCACCGTCGACGGCACGCTCAGCGACGCGATCGTGACGCCGAAGGGAATCGTTACAGCGGTTCCAGCCGGGCCAGCACGCAGGTGATGTTGTCCTGCCCGCCGTTGCGGTTGGCGGCGTGGATGAGCCGCTCGCACGCCGTATCGAGATCGTTCTCTTCCTGCAGCACGTAGGCGAGCCCGGGATCGTCGACCATGCCGGAGAGCCCGTCGCTGCACAGAAGATAGGTGTCGTTGACGCGATGCTGATCGGACAGCACGTCGACCTGCACCGACTCCTTCATCCCGAGCGCCCGCACGATCACGTTCTTGTGCGGAAACTTTCCCACGTCGTCGGCGGTCAGCCGCTTCATGCGGATGTAATCGTTGAGCAGCGAGTGGTCCTCGGTGAGCTGCGTGAGCTGACCGTCGCGGAAGCGATAGACGCGCGAGTCGCCGACATGGCCGATGAGCACTTTGTCGTCGAGAAAGATGGCCGCCACGATGGTGGTGCCCATGCCGTGGCAGTTGTCGTCGCGCTGCGCCTTGTCGTAGATGCGCAGGTTGGCGAGCTTGATGCCCGTGGTGAGGCGATTACCGTCGTAGCGATCCGGCCCGTCGAGCTTGTAGGGCCAGGTCAGCTCGGCATCCTCCGCGGTGTTGCGGAAGTGCTCCGCCACCGTCTCGACCGCCATCTTGGAGGCGACCTCGCCGGAGGCGTGTCCGCCCATTCCGTCGGCGACGATCGCGAGCCGGTCGCCCTCGGGCAAGAAGAAGTTGTCTTCGTTGTGGGCGCGCTTGAGACCGATGTTGGTCTCGCCGCTGAAGCGAACGCGCATGCTCCGCATCGGAAATGACGAGCTCACGGGTCGGTCCCAGGGCAATCATACCACATTACATTTTAGGAATCTCACCTTCGGGCCCACGGCGAGCGCCAGCTGCCCGTCCTGGACGTAGGTGTCGCCGTCGATGATGTACTCCAGCTGTTCGTCCGACTCGAACACGACGTGGCGCGCGGTCTGGTCGATGACCTTGTCGCGCCGCATCGGATTGCCGGTCAAGATGCGCGGCAGCTCGGCGACGAAGCCGACGGCGTCGGTGTGGATGCCGAGCAGCGCGAAGGCGTCGGAGCGCTCGTTGGCGCGATAGAACGGCTTGAACCCGAGGCCGATCTGCTCGACCACCGCCGCGGCGACGGTGATGAAGTCCTCGCACGCCCAGCGATCGCCGTCGGCGACCACGCGCGCGCGGAACCGCTTGTAGATCCGTTTCGACAACGGCCCGCGCACCAGCGTGGAGCCGGCCGCGCGCATGATCAGCTGCGCCGCGGTCGCCGGCGACGGTGAGCCGGTCTCGTAATACTCGTGCAGGAAGTTGTAGATGATGCCGTTGCCGAAGATGAAGCCGTACTTGTCGCCGATCTGCAGGATCTCGCGCTCGAACGACGGGATGGTATCGAGCAGACCCCGTCGGTGGCGGTCGACCAGCTCGAAGGTCAGCTTGGGCGATTCGCCGAAGATCCCGAACGACCGCGCGATGGTGTTCATGGTGCCGCCGCGCAGGATGGCGACGGGCGGCAGCGGCTCGGCGCCGTAGGTCTTGATCATCGCCGTGAGCGTGTGATGGAGCGTGCCGTCGCCGCCGGAGATGCCGAGCACGTCGATGCGCTCTTTTTTGAACTCCTCGCAGACGCGATACAGATCGTCGATCGTCTTGGTCGCCTCGGCGTTGCCGTGGCTGCCGACGAGGTAGCTCAAGCGCCGCGCGCGGCCAGGATCGCGCTGATTGACGCGCGAGCGCGGATTGGTGATCAGGCCGATCCCCGGCACGCGGCGATTCTACACGGGCCCTCCCGTAATCGCGTCAACGACGACGCGCGTTTCATGACGCCTGGGGTCATCAGACGCCACCGCACACGCACTCACCTGGGCACAGATGTCTCCAGATATCCTACATTGTACCTCTCAACTGCTTGAGATCGTTTGGTCGGACCTATGGCACCGCCGCTGCAATTGGGCCGCCGCAACAAGGAGACGCCAATGAAAACGAACCTCAAGCTGACCGCGTTTGCAACCCTGACCGCCTTCGCCTTCGTCGCTGGGTGCAGCGCGGAGCCCGAGGCTCGCATGCCCGGCACGCCCGCTGGACCTTCGGAGCCCGCCACGCCGCAAGGCCCCGGTGAGCCGATCCCGCAGGCGCCCGCGCCCAAGGCCAAGTACGCCGGCGTCTACTCCGCCATCGCGCCGCTCGATCTGACCCAGAAGGGCGTGCTGCCTGGCGTCCTCGGGCCGACGCTCGACGCGCTGACGAACCTCAAGGATCACCCGGGTAAGGCGGTCATCGAGCTCATCATCGCCGCCAACATCTCGCCCGTCTCCGGCTTCGTCGACGGCCTCCCCGGCATCGTCAAGACGGGCCTCGAAGCGGCGCTCGACTACGTCATCAAGGAGCAGCTCTACAAGAATGTCGCGGTCCTCGATCAGATCGCCACGATCGTGTCGGGCATCGCCGACCTGTCCAAGACGATCGAGATCCACAACAGCCTGACCATCCACACGCCGGCGGCCGACGGCACGGTCAACATCGAGCAGCAGGTCACCGACGTCGGCTTCCGCCTGCTCTCGAAGAGCACCGTGGTCGCCTTCAACGCCAACGAAAAGAAGATGGCGTTCACCGGGATGCCCGGCGCGCTCAAGGCTCACGCGAACGCCCCGGTCGCCGATGCCGACCTGACCCTCGGCGGCGGCAAGATGACCCTGCCCTTCGGCGAGCTCCTGCTGCAGGCCGCCGGTCCGCTCCTCTTCTCGCAGTTCGGTGGCGCGACGGATCTGGCGGGCGCGCTCAAGAACCTCCTGCCGATCCACGACCTTGCCGTCCAGATCGCCGGCGTCCTGCCCTCGGGCGTCAGCGTCGCCACCATCGAGTCCGCCCTCAACGCCGGCGTCGGCATCCTCGCCGGAGCCGTGACCAACAAGATCAACGAGATCGTCTTCAAGGACGTCCAGGTCTCGGCGGGCGCGGCGGTGATGCTCGACGTCTCGCAGGCGCTGCCGAAGGAGGACTACCAGTCCGACCGCATCGCGCAAGGCAAGTGGGATTGGAGCTTTACCGTCGCCGGCACCACGGTCAAGGTTCCGTCGGTGTTCGAAGGCGACCGCATCGGCGACGCGCAGTAACCCGCACGAAACTGCCCCGCAACAACCGCTCCTCAGGTTCACAATTCCTGCATTGACCCCCGTCCGCTCCAGCGCCAGAATCGTACCTTCGCGATGGTAGGAATCGAAGCCGACCCGGTTGCGACCGGCATCGTAGTGATGGCGGTCTTGACCGCGGCGGTCTGGTATGTGGCCTCTCGGAGGCGACAGTGAACGGCAACCTCGCGGACGATCCGCTTCCGACGCTTCTGCACCAGCTGTTCGGGCAGAAGGCGACGGGGATCCTCCGCATCCTGAACCGGGCTGGGCGTCACGACGTGTACCTGCGCAACGGGTACCCGGTCGCCGTCGTCTTGCCCGGCTCGGCGGAGCTGCTCGGCAAGGTGCTGTTCGAGATGGGCATCCTCGACGAGGCCACCTACAAAAAGACGCTCGCCGAGCCGCCACCTTCGGGACAGCGCTACGGCGACATGCTCCTGCAAAAGGGGCTGGTCACCGAAGATCAGATGCGGCTCGCGCTCAAGGCGCAGGTGCGCCGCAAGCTCCATCGCCTCTTCTTCCTGAACGACGGCTCGTACGAGTTCGAGGCCGGCGAGCATGACCAGGGTCTGCAGAAGCAGGAGTCGCTGCGCATCCACCCGGCGCGCGCGATCTATCACGGCGTGCGCAGCGCGTGGAACGCCGACCGCCTCAAGGGCGCGCTGTTCCTGCTCGAGAACCGGGCCGTCAAGTGCACGCTCGAGAACGAGGGCGTGGCGCGGTACGGGGTCGGGCCCGACGACGGCCGCGTCGCCGAGCTCCTGAAACGCGGCTACTGGACGCTGCCCGATCTGGTCGAAGCGTCGGGGTTGCCGCCCCAGCCGGTGCACGCGCTGGTCTACGCGCTCTACATCACCGAGACGCTCGACATCAAGTCGGCCGCCGAAGTTCCGCGGCTGCGCAAGCGATCGGATACGCCGTTGCCGCCGAACGCGAGCGCGCCGTCCGCCGAGTCGATGAACACGATGCGCGAGATCTCGGGCGCGTACCGGATGCCGTCGCAGGTGACACCGCTACCGCAGAAGTCGCACTCGCAGATGAGCCCGCTGCCGGGACCGACCGAGTCGTCGGGCGCGTACAAGATGCCGTCGGGCGCGTTCAAGTTCCCGTCGCCGCCGCACGCCTCGTCGCAGCGGGTGCGCGTGCCGACGCCGCCGAGCGTGACCGGTCTCGACCAGGGACCGCCCGACGTCGACAGCGTCCGCAAGCAGCTGCTCGCCAAGGCCGGCGTCGTCGAGACGCAGAATCTGTTCGAGGTGCTCGAGCTGCCGCAGACAGCGACGAAGGACGAGGTCAAGCAGGCCTACTTCGTCGCGGCCAAGCGCTACCATCCCGACCGCCTGGTCTCGATGGGTCTCGAGTCGCTGCGCAACGATGTGGAGAAGATCTTCCGCCGCGTCTCCGAGGCGTACGGCACGCTCTTCGACGACGGCCGCCGCAACGAATACAAGTCGACGCTCGGTAAGCCCAAGGAAGACGACGCCGCGGCCCACGCCAAGGCGATGAAGATGCTCGAGGCCGACATGGCCTTGCGGCGCGGCGAGATCCTGCTCAAGAAGAACGACTTCACCGGCGCCATCCGCGAGCTGGAGCAGGCGGCGTCGCTCGATCCGCAAAACGGCGAGCATCTGGCGTATCTGACCTGGGCGCGCGTCTGCGCCGGACAGACCGCCTATCCCGACGCCAAGAACCTCTTGAACCAGGCGATCAAGCTCTCCCCCATGTGCGCGCGCGCCTATTACTACCTGGCCGTCTGCCTCAAGGAAGAGAAGGACGTCGATCGCGCCTACAACATGTTCCGCAAGGCGCATGAGCTCGACTCGCGCATGCTCGAAGCCGAGCGCGAGATGCGACTGATCAACATGCGCAGAGAAAAAGAGAAGGGCGGAGGCGGCTTCTTCGACCGCTTCCGCAAGCCGCACAAGTAGGGCTCAGCCCTCTTCGCCGGACTCGGGCGTTTCGGTCTCGGCAGCGGCGCCGGTCTGTGGACCGACCTCCGCGTACCACTTCTCGATCACTTCGACGATCTGGCGGGCCTGCTTCTCCGACGAGATGTTGAAGCTCGACTGCTTCCGGTAGACGCCGCCCGATTTCTTGAAGCGGACGATCGAGACCTTCGGCGCCCCCCAGGCCTCGGTCTTTCGATCGAGCTCCTGGTAGAGAAACATGACCGTGGCCCAGGCGCCCTTGGTCAGGATCTCTTTCTTCATCTCTTTGCGGACGAGCTTGCCTTCGTCCTCGTAGTTGTACGAAACCTCTTCGATCGTCTCAGCCATGGCTCCCTCGCGTGCACAGCGCGCGAATCGCGTCGCGGTCGGCGTCGGTGAGGGCGACGAACTGGATGCCCATTCCCGGGATCACATCGTCGCCGGAGTCGCGCGCCACGCGCACCACCTTGCCGCGCGCCCGAACCACCTGCCCGTCGGGCATGGTGAAGTCGAGCTGCAGCTCCTCGCCCACTTCGAACAACAGGTCGGAGCGAATGAACGCTCCGCCCACCGACAGATCCTGTGTATTGAACTCGATATGGCCTTCGACGCGATTGGCCGCGTCACTGACCGTGATCGGAAGCTCGACCGGCGAGCGCGCGTGCTGACGTAGATTGTTGCCGCGGCTGGCCGCGTTCGTCATCGAGGACCGCTGGCGATCACGGAGTGACCTGGAGCGCCGCGACGTCTTTGAGCGCCAGGGTCAGCTCGCCCTTGCCGGCGCCAGGCGCGAACAGCGGGCTGCGCGCCAACCGCGTCGCCGTCACCGTCGCCGACGAGAGCAGCGACGTGGCCGGGAGCTCGGCGAAGGCATCGTGCGGAAGGCTGAAGGCGCCATCGTCGCGGACGCGGCAACGAACCGTGCGCGTGCCGGCGCGCGAAGACCACTTGGCTTCGACGAGCAGCGGCTCGCCCGTCGGGGTCGAGTCGGTCGCCCAGCGCAGATCGAGATCCGAGCCGCGATGCAGGACGTCCACAGCCAGCGTCGGGAACGAGCGCGGCGCGGTGACGGCCGAGGCGAAGGGGCCGACTTCGGCGCCGCCCTCGCCCCACACTTGGTAGACCTGACCGAGCTGCAGCGCGACCGGCGAGGTCTCGTCGCCGCCGTAGACGACGCCCGAGACGAAGGGGACCAGCTCCGGATAGTGGCGCGGCGAGATGGCGGCGCGATCGATCGGCCCGCGCAGCTCGAGGCGGCCGGCGTCGAGCAGCGACACCTCGGCGGTCGGCGCGACGGTGTCGGCGGCCAGCGCTTCGTCGAGCTCCACGGTGCCGTCGGTGACCTTGCAGCTGTCGAGCGGCAATCCGTCGAAGTCGGCGAAGCCGAGGATGGTCGGTACGCTGGCGGAGTCGAACGCGCGATAGCGGACGAAACGGGCCTGCGCGTCGAAGCGCGCCATCGCCGACGGCGCGCCCGACACGTGCGTATACGACAGCTCCACGCGGACCAGGCCGCGTGCGGTGTCGCCTGCGTCGCGCGCTCCGTCGCGACCGGTACAACCGATCGCTGCGAAGACAAACGCCAACGCAATGGGGCCAATGCGCCTCATCGTTGTCCTCCATTATAATGGACGGCGGGCGCAGGTTTCAAGTTCCCAACCCCAGGCACTTGGGATAGCATCTCGGTCCGATGTTCAGACCTGTGGGAAAACCGAGGGTTGCAGAAGAAATCGTCTCGCAATTGAGGGGACTGATCCTGCGCGGCGAATACGCGGTAGGCGACAAGCTCCCACCTGAACGGAAGCTCGCCGAAGAGCTCGGGGTCAACCGCGCGTCGTTGCGCGAGGCCATCAAGTCGCTCGAGCACATGGGGCTCGTCAAGACCCGGCAGGGCGACGGGACGCGCGTCCTCGACTTCATGCAGACCGCCGGCGTGGAGCTGGTCTCGCATCTCATTCCGGGCGACGGCATGCCCAACCTCGACGTCCTGACCGACGTCCTCGACTTCCGCCGCTGGTTCGCGCGCGAAGTGGCGCGGCTCGCCGCCGAGCGGGCCTCGCCGGAAGACATCAAGAAGCTCGAGGCCATCGTCGAGCAGGCGACGGATCCGCAGCTCGATCTGAACGAGCTCCTCAAGCTGGACTTCGAGTTCTACGTGGCCATGACGTCGGTGGCGCGCAACCGCGTGATGCAGCTGCTCATCAACACGATGCGCTCGGCGGTGCTGTCGTACGCGCCGTTCTTCGCGCAGTTCAACCCGCCGCCGCCGGCGGTGCGCAAGCATCATCGCGACCTCATCAAGGCCATCTCGATCAAGGACGGCGAAGGGGCCTCGAAAATTTCAGACGCCTACCTGAAAAAGGGCACCGAGGCATTCCTCGCCACGGTCAGGCCGCAAGGCTAGCCGGCCGCGACTCCGCAACACTTCTTGTACTTCTCCCCCGATCCACACAGACATAGATCGTTGCGGCCCGGCAGCTTGGGGGCGATGCGCGCCAGCTCCGCCGGTGCCGGGCGCTTCGTCTTGCGCAGCGCACGACCCCGCGCTTCGATCTCGCCAAATCTCGCCGCGTAGTCGCGCAGCCGCTCGTCGGTGAAGTAGCCCCGTTCGGCCTCCTCGAGCGCGCGGGCGCGCGCGTAGTACTCGCGCGGGTGGTGCACGGGATCCCAATGCGCAACCGGCCGGCAGCCGCGCGGCGACGGCACCACGGCGTTGCCGCCGGCGAATCCGTAGGTCCCGACGGCGCGCGCGGTATAGACGCCCCAGTCGATCCCGAAGAGCGCCCGGGCGACGGGGCCGACGCCGACGAACGCGCGCGCCTCGCCGACGTTGTGCGGATGCAGAAAGGCTTCCTCGTCGCCGGCGGGCAGGTCGGCCGGCACGTTGTAGGGCGCGCCCCACGGAATGCCGTAGTTCGCGCGCGACGGGTCGCCCTCGAGCGCATGGATGAGCTCGTGCACCGCAAAGCCGACCAGCCGCCGATAGACGCAGGCGTCGTCGCGCATGGCGATGCCGCGAAAGCTGGGATCGTTCTCCTGTTGCGCCTTGCGATAGAGGACGTCGGCGGCCAGCTCGTAGATCGGCCGATATCCCCAGCCGCGCAGCGCATCGTCGAAACGGTAGAGCGCCTCGACTCCCTGGATGCGCTGCTCGACCGTGAGCGTGTGGAAACAGTCGCAGCCGCACGGATAGGGCCGCGACAGCGCGTCCACTACCGTCAGCATCAGGCCCTCGGCCGGACCCGGATCGCCTGCGGCTCGGTCGGGCAGAAGTGCTCGCACAGGCCGCAGCCGGTGCATTGCGCGTCGACGACGTGGAGCTTGCCCGCTTCGTCGAAGCCGAGCGTTCCCGGGACCGGGCAATGCTCCTGACAGACGGTACACGCCTGCCCCGCGTAGGTGATGCAGCGCGCTTCGTCGACCACAGCCTTGCCCATCGTCACGTCGACGTTGGAGTAGATCGGCAGGAGCGCGCCCGACGGACAGACGTGGGTGCACTTGAGCCCGGTGCACATCACGCACGGCTGCTTGCGCGCGTCGATGGCGGGCGTACCGGCGGCCGCGCCCCAGTCGGCGCCGAGCGGGAAGATGGCATCGGCCGGGCACGCCTCGACGCACTTGCCGCAGCGGATGCAGTGCTTGGCCAGGAGCAGCTCGTGCAGCATCCCCGGTGGCCGCAGCGGCGGGGGGCGATATGCCGGCGCCTCGGGCGGGGCCGGCGGTCTCATCGTCTTGACGGCGGACTCGAGCGGCTTGCGCCAGAAGCTCAAGAGCTCGCGACGCGAGAGCGCTTTGGGATCCTTCGTGCTCATGACGGATGCTTGCTCATCGGTACGGTGACGCCTCATCATGACACCCGCGATGCGCGCCGACAACCCGAAGCATCCGCCCCCCTGGCTGTTCGGCCTCACCGCTGTTCCCTACGGCGTGTCGGGCGGCTTCGTCGCGGGCACGATGCCGTTTCTCGCCAGAAAGGCCGGGATCTCCGTCGGTGACATCGGCTGGTACGGCGCGGCGCTGCTCGTTCCGCCGATCGTCCAGTTCCTCTACGCGCCGGTCGTCGACATCGGACCGAAGCGCAAACACTGGCTCATCATCGTCGCTGCGCTCGGCGCGCTCTGCCTGGCGATCGCGCTCACGATGCCGCTGCCGTCGAAGATCGGGCCGTTCCTCGGGTTCGCCTTCGCGGGTCAGCTGATCAGCGGACTGGTCGGCACGTGCAACGGGGGCCTGCTCGCCTCGACGCTGCCCGATCGGCTGCGCGGCGCCGCCGCGGGCTGGCTCAATCTCGGCAATCTCGTCGGTGCGGCACTCGGCGCCTGGCTGACGATGGCGACCTCGGCGTGGCTGCCGCCGTGGGCCGTCGGCATCGAAGTCGCCATCTTGATGATCGCGCCGTCGTTCGCGGTGCTCATCGTCGACGAGCCCGATCGCGTCGGGCGGCGGCGCGCCAAGGACGTGTTCGTGACGCTGTGGCGCGACGTCGCGCGCGTCGCCCGCTCACGCCAGGGCTGGACCGGAATCCTGTTTTGCATGTCGCCCGTCGGCACCGCCGCGCTCCTCAACTACGCGACCGCGTTCGCCGGCGACTATCACGCGTCGGTCGGCATGGTCGCGTTCGTCAACGGACCGGTCAATGGCCTCGTCACCGCCGCCGGCGCGCTCGTCGGCGGCTATGTCTGCGATCGCACCAATCGCCGCGCCATGTACCTCTTGTCGGGCGCGCTCACCGCGCTCGTCGGGCTGACGATGCTGGCGCTGCCGATGACGCCGACCACGTACGCCATCGGCGTCAGCGTCTACCTCCTCGTCGCCGGGTTCTGTTACGCGTCGTTCTCGGCGGTGGTGCTCGAGACCATCGGCCGCGCCGGCGCCGCCGCCGGCACGCAGTACGCGCTCTTCGTCTCGGCCGGCAACGCCGCGATCATGTACGTCGGCTGGATCGACACGCGCTTCCACGAGCACCACGGGGCGCGCGGTCTCTTCGGCGTCGACGCCGGCCTCAACGTCCTCGGCATCGTCGCGCTCAGCGTGCTCTTCACCGTATTCGGCGCCTGGAAGCAACAGCGCAGCGAGGAGCGGGAGGCCGCATGACGACGCGCGTGCCCACGACCCCGGAGCCGATCCCGCAGAAGGTCGCGCAGTTTCGCGCCGAGTTTCGCGACCGCTACATCGGCCGGCGCTACTCGGGCGTCGCCCATTTCGCATTCACGTCGATCGTCTCCTTGACCATCGTCGCCTGGTGCGCAGCGACGGTGCGCGCGCCCGCGTGGTGGGAGCTCCTGACGGTTCCGGCGACCTTCTTGTTCGCGAACTTCGTCGAGTACCGCGCGCATCGCGGCGTCATGCACCACCGCACGAAGCCGTTTCACCTCGTCTTCGATCGCCACACGCCCTCGCATCACCACTTCTACACGCACGAGGCGATGGCCGCCGAGACGCCGCGCGACTACTACATGGTGCTGTTCCCGCCCGTGCTGCTCGCCTTCTTCTTCGGCCTCTTCGCGCTCCCGGTCGGCCTGGCGCTGGCGTGGCTCACCACCGCCAACGTAGCGCGCCTCTTCGTCGCCACCGCGGTCGGCTATTACCTCTCGTACGAGTGGCTGCACTGGTCGTATCACCAGCGGCCCGACAGCTTCGTCGGCCGGCTGTGGCCGGTGCGCCGGCTGCGCGCGCACCACACGCTCCATCACGACATCGCCAAGATGCAGAAGTACAACTTCAACATCACGTTCCCCATCATGGACGCCCTGTTCGGGACCACCCATGCAGGTGAGGACTAGAGGTTGCGAATTCGCCCCAAGTGGTGCGCAGGCGCCCATGTAGGTGGCGCGCACCCGTGCGGAATCGTTCGGCTCGAAATCGCGCACGGCGGTTGCACAGAGGTGCGTCCATGCGACCCTATTCACTTGGCTTGACGCTGGCCTTGACGGCTTGCTCGACGACGCATCCCGCCGCCCCGGCCGGCCCCGTCGCGCAGTCGGTCGCGGTCTCGGCCGACCGCAACGACGTGCCGCGCGAGCTGATGCTCGCCATCGGCGTCGTCGAAGGCGGCGTCATGCTCTCGCGCGTTCGGCTGCCCGATCCGGCCGACCACGTTCCCGTCGCCGGCATCCTCGAGCTTCGTCACGGCGCCTTCGATTCACTCGCCCACGGCGCCACGCTCATGGGCGTCGACGAGCTTACGCTGCGCAGCGACACCGACCTCGCCACCGAAGCCGGCGCCCGCGTCCTCGGCGAGCTTGGCCGCGCGACCGGCGCGCGCTCGAGCGATCTCGCCAGCTGGCGCGGCGCGCTCGAGGAGCTCTCGGGCATGTACGATCATCTCTCGCGTGCGCGCTACGCCGAGGACGTCTTCACCATCCTGCGCGCCGGCGGACCGTTCCCCGCGCGGGACGGCGAGACCATCACGATCTCCGCGCATCCCGAGCTCACCGTCGCTGCGCCGGGGCCGCTCGTCGAAGCGGTGGGCGGCTCGCCCGAATTTCCCGGCGCCATCTGGTACACGACGAGCTGCTCCGGCAAGTGCGATACGTCGCGCACCGCCGGCACCGCGGCCGTCAACAGCATCGTCATTCACGACACCGAGGGCGGCTGGAACGCCTCGGTCGCGACGCTACAGAACGACGCCGGCAAGTCGGTGCACTACATCGTCGACGCCGACGGCTCGCGCGTCGGGCAGTTCGTGCCCGAGGGCTACACCGCGTGGCACGCCGGCAACTACTACGTCAACCAGCGCTCGGTCGGCATCGAGCATGTCGGCTTCGCTGGTGACGCGGCCGGGTATCAGAAGGGCCTCTACGACAAGTCCGCGGCGCTGGTGAAGAGCATCCGCTCGCGCTGGAACGTGCCACTCGATCGCGCGCACATCTTCGGCCACTACCAGGTTCCGGACGGCACCAAGATCACCGACAGCTCGGCCCCCTGCAGCGACACGCTCGACGCGTGTGAGACCAGCGCCAACTACGGCGGCTCCGCCAACCACCGCGACCCGGGATACCACTGGGAGTGGTGCCAGTACATGGAGAAGCTCGGCGGCAGCTGCAGCTGCAATGACGCCTACCCGCTGTGGAACTGCACCACCGACAAGACCGAAGCCGTGCGCTGCAACAACGGCAAGGTGGAGATCGAAAAGTGCGACAAGGGCTGCGTGTCGCAGCCCATCGGCACCAACGACGTCTGCAACATGTCGACGCCGGCGGGTGGCGGCGGCTCGGGTGGCGGCGGTGGCGGCGGCGGCACGGGCACCGGCGGCAACGGTGGCGTCGGTCAGGTCAGCGGCACCCCGGGCGCCAACGACGACGCCACGCCGAAGGGCGACGATCCGATGACGGGCGCATCGCAGGGCGGCTGCACCGTCACGGGCAGCGCGTCGTCGTCATCGTCGGTGGGCTGGATGCTGCTCGCGGCGCTCGCGCTCGTCGTCGCGCGGCGCCGCAGCTCTACTCGCGCCGCGTAGCTACGAGCGGCCGGCGCGCTCCGCCAGCACGATCTTGATCTTCTCCTCGAGCTCCGAAAAATCGAACGGCTTGTCGACGTAGGCGTCGGCGCCGTAGAGCGGCGACGTCATCTCGTTCACCTTCTCGCCGATCGCGGTGAGCATGACGATGCCGAGATTGCCGAACTGCTCGTCGGAGCGCAGCTCCTTCGCCACTTCCCAGCCGTTCTTGCCGGGCATCATCACGTCGAGCAGCACGAGATCGGGATGATGCTTGCGCGCGAGGTTGATGGTCTGATGACCATCGACGGCCTCGAGGACCTGATAGCCCTTCTTGCTGAGACGGATGCCGAGCATGGTGAGAATTTCCGGATCGTCGTCGGCGATGAGAATGACGGGCTTTTTGGTCGACATTGCAACGACGCTAGCCGGCCAGGTGAAGCCCGTCAAGACACGGATGTCAGACCAGCAGGGGAGGCGCGCAAGTGATTCCGGCTATCTGGGCTGCGGCACCGCGCTTGCTATATCCGCCAGTGTCAATTGGCTTGGAGGATAACCGTGCTTCGAATCATCCGTATCGCGATGTTGACCCTGATCCCCGCCCTCGCGCTTGGCGCGATGGCAACCGGCTGCGACGACGACACGTCGGTGCCGGCGGACATGACCATGAAGGCGCCGGATCTCGCGAAGATCCCCGACATGGCGCACAGCGACGGTTAGATGTAGATTTCCCGCATGGCGAAACGCTCCAAGGTGGCGGTGCTGAGGGTCACGCCGAGCACTGTACTCTCCGATATTCATCGTCTGTGTGAGCTGGCGGGCATGCAGGCCGCGCTCGACCCCAGCGCCACCACCATCCTCAAAGACAACATCAGCTGGCACTACCCCTTCCCCGCAGCGAACACGACGCCCTGGCAACTCGAGGGGACGATTCAAGCGCTGCGCGGCAGTGGGTACCGCGACGTCACCTGCGTCCAGAACAAGACCGTCGTCACCGACGCGTTCAAGGGCGAGGACCTCAACCACTACAAGCCGATCTTCAAGAAGTATGACGTCCCTGTCCTGTTCAATTTCAAGGACGGAGACATGAAGTGGATCGAGTACAAGCCGAAGGCGCGCATGCGCGTCCTCGACAAGATCTTCCCCGAGGGCATCCACGTCCCCGACTACTTCTTCGGCAAGAACATCGTCCATCTGCCGACGACCAAGTGCCACATCTACACGACGACGACCGGCGCCATGAAGAACGCCTTCGGCGGTCTTCTGTCGACGCATCGTCACTACACGCACTCGTGGATTCACGAGACGCTCGTCGATCTCCTGGCGATTCAGAAGGAGATCCACACCGGCCTGTTCGCCATCATGGACGGCACGACCGCGGGCAACGGCCCGGGGCCGCGCACCATGTTCCCGGTGGTGAAGAACTTCATGCTGGCGTCGGCCGATCAGGTGGCCATCGACGCGGTGTCGGCGAAGATGATGGGGTTCGATCCGATGTCGCTGCAGTACATCTCGGCGGCCGACGAAGACGGGCTCGGCAACGGGCGGCCGGAGAACATTGACATCGTCGGCGACGACGTGTCGCGCGAGAACTGGCACTTCTCGGTCGGCAAGAACCTGATGCGGCGGCTCGGCGGCGACCTGGTCTGGTTCGGGCCGCTCAAGCGCTTCCAGAAGCTCCTGTTCCACACGCCGCTGGTGCACATCGCGGTGGCGATCTCCGAGGCCTACCACGATTACTATCGCTGGGGCTTCAAGGACCGGCGCGTGTTCGACCAGTGGCGCCAGTCGACCGAGTGGGGGCGGCTCTTCGATCAGTACGTGTCGGGCCCGCCGACGTTCGCGGCACCAACGCCCGTTGAGCCGCAGGCGACCGCGCGCGCCTAGATGCGCCTCGGTCGCACGCTTGCGCTGGCAGCAGCGGCGGGCGCGCTCTTCTACGTCGGTTTCGCCGCCTACAGCGGGTTCAACAAGGTCGTCGACGCGCTTCAGCACTACGCGTGGGCCACGGCCGCAGGTGCGCTCGCGCTCGCCGCAATCAATTATCTCCTTCGCTTTTTGAAATGGGAATTGTATTTGCGCCGCCTCGGGGTGCGTATCCCGTTACGCGATAGTTTCGGAATTTTCCTATCCGGTTTCTCGCTGACGGTGACGCCGGGAAAAGTGGGCGAGGTGCTCAAGTCGTACCTCCTACGCGAGCTACACGGCGTCCCGATCGCGCGGACCGCGCCCATCGTGGTCGCCGAGCGCCTGACCGACCTCGTGGCGCTGGCGGCGCTGGCGCTCATCGGCGTCGGCGCGCTGGCGGGCGGGGAGCGCATCGCCTGGGTGGCGCTGGCGCTGGTCGGCGTGGCCGTCTTGTGCGTGGCGTCGGAGCGGCTGGCGCACGGCATCATCGATCTCGTCGGCGGTCTGCCCGGGGTCGGCAAGCTGGCGCCGAAGCTGCGCGAGTTCTACGGCGCGACCAAGGAGCTGCTGGCGCCGACGCCGCTGGTGCTGGCGACGCTGCTCTCGCTCGTGGCCTGGCTGTGCGAGTGCGTCGCCTTCTGGCTGGTGCTGCGCGGCTTTTCGGGCGCCGACGCCTCGCTCAAGCTGTGCACCTTCATCTACGCGACCATGACCATCGCCGGCGCGCTGTCGTTCTTGCCCGGCGGATTGGGCGTGCAGGAGATCGGCATGGTCAAGCTCCTGGTGGCGCAGGCGCACGGCGTCAGCGAGCCGATGGCCGCCGCCGCGACCTTCGTGACCCGCCTGTGCACGTTGTGGTTCGCGGTCGTCGTCGGCGTCGTCGCGCTCCTCGTCATGCAGCGGCGCGTGAAGGTCGATCTGGCGGCGCTGAAGAAATGACCGACGACGAGGCGGATCGCTTCCTCCTCGTCGTGCAACACGATCACTCGACGCTGGCGCGGCTGTGGCGCGAGCGCTCGCAGGAGCCGTTCCCTGGTCGCGCCGAGGCGCTGCTGGCGGTGGCGCGAACGCTCGGTCGGCCGCTGCCGCCGTCGGAGTACGTGCTGCCCGAGCACACGCTGGCGTGGCTGCTCGAGCGCGCGTCGAAGCTGCGCGGCCGGAAGATCCCGCTGCGCGGCGCGGCCGGACACAAGGGGCGCGTCGGCGATGGCGTCGAGCGGCTGCTCGTCGGCGGCAAGGTCGCGGGCATGGCGGCCGATCATCCCGCGGCCGAGATCAAGAGCGTGCCGGTCGCCGGTGACGGCGTCGTCGAGCGGGTCAAGCTGGGGGTCTTGTCGCCGCGCTCGAACCCGCTCGACAAGTGCGATCGCATCCTCTTCGTCTTCGTCGAGCCGCGCGGGCAGGACTTCTTCATCGCCGGTCATCACGCGCACGAGTTCACCTTCGAGACCTGGACCGCGATGTGGCACGACGGCTGGATCGTCGAGACCGCCGCCGGCTCGCCCGAGCGTCCGGCGCGCGGGCTCTATCTGGTGCCGCGCTGGTTTCGCGCGCAGGGCATCTGGCCGCCGCGCGATTGATCTTGTGCTAGGTTTCCGAGGCGGAGGCGCGCAATGAATTTCAGCTTCGTGCACGAGTTCGACATCGATCCTGCAGGGTACTGGAAGATCTTCCTCTCTCCCGAGTTCAACAAGGAGATGTTCGCCGACTTGAACATGAAGGAGTACAAGGTCCTCGAGCAGGAAGATGACGGCAAGCACTTCCACCGCGTGCAGAAGTGCGAGCCGTCGACGCCGATCCCGGGGTTCTTGCAGTCGGTGGTGAAGTCGACGGGCTACACCGAGATCGACGAGCTCGACTGGGCCACCAACATCATGCGCATCAAGATCGAGACGCAGATGTTCAAGGACAAGTTCCGCATGGAAGGCGACTACATCGTCACGCCGCTCGACGGTGGCAAGCGCACGCGCCGCGAGTTCAAGGGCGAGGTCAAGGTCGCCATCCCGCTCATCGGCGGCAAGATCGAGAAGTTCATGATGGAGCAGCTGCGCGACTCCTACGACAAGGCGGCCAAGACCACCCGCCGCTGGGTCGAGAAGCAAAAGTCACCCTCCGCCTGATTGCCACCCTGCGTGTGAGCCCTAGAACTGGCCCATACGGAGGTTCCACCATGAAGAAGGTTCTCGGATTGGCGCTGGCTGGCGCCCTCGCCGCTGCCTGTGGCAGCGGAACCAAGGAAGGCTCGAGCGGTCAGACGACGACGGCCGCCGGGCAGAGCAGCACGACCACCAATAGCCAGGGCGACCCCAACGGCGGCGGCAGCGCGGTTGGCGGCACCGGCCAGGGCAACATGGCCGGCTCCTCGACGGGCCCGACGGGCTCGGGCGGCAACAACTCGGAGCAGCAGAGCTCCGGAAATTCGAGCCCGACGCACTAGATCCGGTCGGTCGGCACGTATATGGAAGGGGCGGGCATGTGTCCGCCCCTTCCGTTTGTTGTGCTAATGTCAGCGACGGCAATGGCGACCATCGACTTCGATTTCCATCGCTACGTGGAGCGCCGCAAAGGGGCGCGCGAGGCGCAGGCCCGCGAGGGCGCCGCCTATGCGTACGCGGGCGATCTGCGGCTCTTGCGCACGCTCGATCGGCTGAGGCCCGTGAAGATGGCGCTCGAGGCCACGGTGCGCTTGTGGCGCTCGGCGGCGCGCGCCGAGCTCCTGGCGGGGGCGGTCAAGGCGACGGCCAAGGAGCGGCCGGCCGTGCACCTGCTCGGTCAGCGCTGTGCCGAGCGGCTGCACATCGCGCTGCCGACGATGTATGTGGCGCCGAACAATCTCGCGCGCGAGGCGTACACGCTCGGTACCGAGGAC
This sequence comes from Myxococcales bacterium, assembly GCA_028287105.1. GTDB lineage: Bacteria > Myxococcota_A > Polyangia > Palsa-1104 > Palsa-1104 > JAQBQH01. The sequence goes on along the minus strand of JAQBQH010000011.1, from coordinate 18,390 downwards.
GAGGCGTACGTCGTGCTCTCGGGCGGGCTGGTCGAGGCGCTCAACGAGGCGGAGCTGGCGGACGTCATTGGCCGGCAATTCGGCAAGATTCAGAACCAGCACGTGTTGCCGTCGACGGCGCTTTATTACCTGGAGAACTTCGCCAGCCGCTACGTGCGCTGGATCGTGTCGCCAGCGCTGGCGGCGCTGCGCGGCTGGTCGACGCGCGCGCTGGTCACGTGCGATCGCGCCGGCCTCCTGTGCACGCGCGACGTCGACGTATCGGCGACGGCGCTGGAGAAGACGGGCGCCGATCCGCGGCGGGTCGAGGCGCTGCGGCTGTTTGCCGAGAGCGAGTATTTTCGCGCCATCAAAGGCGAGCAGGGCGGCATGACGTCCGAGGCGTGCGATGAACGGGTGGCCGAGATCTTGAAGCAGAAGCTGCCGGCGCCACCGACGCCACCGACGGGGACGGCGGAAGAGCCGGTGGAATCATGAGCGCGATCTCCGGCGAGCTCATCGCCATCAAGAAGGAGCTGCTCGAGGCGCTCGGTCAGATCGCGGCGCTCGCGGATGACGTCGGCATGTCGTCGCTGTCGAAGGATCTGCGCGGCACGCGCATGCCCAAGCTCGAAGAGGAGCGCTTCGCGCTGGTGGTGCTCGGCGAATTCAACCACGGCAAGTCGACGTTCGTGAACGCGCTGTGCGGCGCCGCCATCTTGCCTGCCGGCATCACGCCGACGACGGCGACGATCAATCATCTCGTCTGGGCCAAAGAGCCGCAGGCGACGGCGCACCTCATCGACGATTCGACCAAGAAGATCGATCCGAAGAAGCTGGGCGATTGGGTCACGATCGAAGGCAAAGAGGCGTCGCACGTCAAATACGTCGAGGTCGGCTGGCCGGCGGAGATCTTGAAGGACACGGTCACCCTGGTCTACACTCCGGGCGTCAACGACATCAACGAGCAGCGCGCCGAGATCACCTACGGTTACATTCCGCGCGCCGACGCGGTGCTCTTCCTCCTCGACGGGGCACAGGTGCTCAAGCAGTCGGAGCGCGCGTTCCTCGAGCAACGCATCTTGCGGCGCTCGAAGGACAAGTTGATCTTCGTCCTCGGTAAGATCGATCTGCTGGCGCCGGACGAGCGCGAAGAGGCGCTCAAGTATTGTCGCGACAACCTGGCGCGCATCGTCGAGGAGCCGCAGATCTTTCCGGTCTCGGCGAAGCGACAGCTCTCGGACAAGGAGTCGGAGCGCGCGCAGTCGGGCTTCGTACCGCTGCTCGCGCACCTGCGCCGCTATCTCGCCGACGAGCGCGGCCGCGTCATGCTCGACAACGGCGTGGCCGACGGGCTGCGCACCGGCGGCTATCTGTCGTCGAACCTCGGCATCAAGCGGCGCTCGCTCGACCTGGCGCTCGAAGAGCTCGAGGAGCGCATCGGTCGCGTGCGCGTACAGCTCGACGGTGCGCAGTCGCGGCTCAAGGTGCATCACGCCAAGATTCGCGCCGAGGCCGACGCCATCAACGCCGGCGTGCGGCTCGACCTCGAGCAGTTCGTGCGCGAGTTCGAAGTGCGCTTGCCGCAGGAAATCGACCGCGCCGAGGGCGAGGAGATCAAGCGTTACCTCGGGCCGTTCATCCAGGACACCTGGAAGTCGTGGGCGGAAGCGGAAGGCGAGAAGGTCGCGGCGCAGCTGGAGCGGCTCGCCGAAGAGATCATCCAGGTCACGAACGAAGACGTGGCCGCGGCGATGGCCACGTTGTCGCGCGAGCTCGGGCCGGCCGATACCAAGATCGATCTCGAGGTCGATTCGCTCAAGTACGACGTGGGCGTGTTCGCGCTGGGAGCGCTCGGCACCGGCATCTTCCTGTTCGTCAACACGCTCGTCGGTGGTCTCTTGACGCTGGCGGCGCCGATCCTGGCGGTCATCTTCAAGGAGCGGCTCGCCGGCGAAATCAAGTCGCAGGCGAAGAAGAACGCGCCCGAGGTGATCGAGAAGGCGTCGGCGGCGGTGGCGCCGCGCTTCGAACAGATCGTCAACGACTTTGCCGGCCGGCTGAGCGACTTCGTCACCGCAGCCGGTGATGCGCTCCACCGCGGCATCGGCGAGGTGCTCGACCGCGCGCTCGCCGAGCGACGCGAGCAGGGCGTCGATGTGTCGGCGCGGGCGGGCGAGCTGGACGCGCAGGCGGTGCGGCTGGCGGACATCGAGACGCGCCTGTCGGCGCTGCGCGAGAGGCTGTGGGGATCTTCGACCGAATCGATCGCATCGCCGAGCAGCTAGGCGATCTGATCGTACCCGACGACGTGCGCGCGCACGTCGAATTGGGCGCGGCCTATCTCGATCGCGGAGATCTCGACTCCGCGGTGACGGAGCTGGCACGCGCGGTCGAGCTCAGGCCCGATCATCCGCGGGCGCTCTATCTGCTCGGTGTCGCGTACGCGCGGCGCGGCGACGAGAGCGACGCCATCGGCGTCCTCGAGCGGGCGGCGACGGCGCGGCGCACGGGCGTCGACCGGCCGGGATTTCCCGAGGCCTGGTTGGCGCTGGCGGATGTGCATCGGCGGCGCGGCGACGACGACTCGGCGATCGACGCCTATCGCGCGGCGCTCGACGCCGGGGTCGGCGATTCGCAGACGCGCGCCGAGATCTATCGCGGCATGGGCAGCGTGTACCTGCGGCAGCGGCGCTTCGACAAGGCGGTGCGCGAGCTGCGCAAGGCGGTGGCGGCCACGCCCGACGACGCGGAGACCCAGGGGCTGCTCGGGCGGGCGCTCTATCTGCGCGGCGACTACGACACGGCGCGGGTCTGCCTCGAGCGCGCAGCGCAGGCGGCGCGCCCCGATCCGCTGGGGCTGGCATCGCTGGGCGATCTGTTCGAGCGGCTCGGTCGCGTCGCCGAGGCGCGCGAGGCCTATCAGCGCGCCATCAGCACCGGCGAGGCTCACGCGGCAGGTGACAGCGAAGTGCAGGTGACGGCGCGGCTCGGGATCGCGCGACTGGCGCTCGCGGCCGGCGATGCCGAGGCGGCCAAGCAGGAGACGCTGCGTGCGCTCGAGCGCGATCCGGTGCGGCCCGATGTGCTGACCTTGCTCGGCCGCGTGTATGCGTCGGTGGAGCAGTGGGGCGACGCGCTCGGTGCCTACGATCGCGCGCTCGTCGGTGGTATGTCGCCGCAGCGCGGTGCGCTCATGCTGTTCGATCGGCGCGGGCTCCTCGAAGAGGCGCTGCGCGTGGCGCTGCGCGCGGGCGTGACGGCGCGCGCGAACGCCTATGCGTCGGCGCTCCTGGCCGATGATCCCGAGCATGCGGATGCGCTGGCGGCGTCGGCGCGGGCAGCGGCAGAGGCCGGAGAGCTCGACCGCGCCGGCGCGCTGGTCGATCGCGCGCTCGCCGCTCGCGATTCGCTCGAGGCACGGCTGGCGGCGGCGGACGTGGCAGTGCGTCGCGGACAGCCGGCGCAGGCGGCCACGTCGCTCAGGCGTGCAGCCCAGTTGGCGCCCGACGATCCGCGTCCGCGCGAGCGGCTGCAAGCGGTCTATCGCGAGACGACGGCGACGACCTCGCACGATCTCTATTCGCTGCTCAACCAGGCGCATCGTCTGTTCGCACGCACGCGCGAGCTGGCCGAGCTCAGCCCCGAGGCGGGACGTCTCGTCGAGGTGCTCGATCGCCCGCTGCTCGTGACCGTCATGGGCGAGTTCAACTCGGGCAAGTCGACGTTCGTCAACGCGCTCATCGGCGAAGAGGTCGCGCCCATGGGGATCACCCCGACGACGGCGACCATCAACGTCCTCAAGTACGGCACCGAGCGCAAGGGGCGCGTCGTCTACCTCGACGACGACGCCCGCGAGATCGCATGGGCCGACGTGCCCAAGCTCTTGAAGGGGCTCGACGCCGCCGAGGCGCGCCGCATTCGCGTCGTCGAAGTCTTGTATCCGCTCGAGACGCTGCAGCGGGTCAACGTCGTCGACACGCCGGGGCTGAACTCGATTCATCCCGAACACGAGGAGACCGCGCGCAAGTTCATCGGCGAGGCCGACGCCGTCTTGTGGCTGTTCACGGTCGACCAGGCGGCGAAGGCGACCGAAGGCGAGGCGCTCGGGAAGATCAAGGCGGCCGGCAAGAAGATCCTCGGTGTCATCAACAAGATCGATCGCTGCAGCCCCGAGGAGCTCGAGCGCATCATGACTCACGTGCGCGACGCGCTCGGCGAGCACCTGGAGACCGTGGTGCCGTTCGCCGCGCGCGAGGCGCTGCAGGCGCGCAAGTCGGCCGCGGCCGCCGATTCGCCCGAGGTGCAGGCGCAGCTGAACGCGTCCAACTATCCGGCGCTGGCGCAGGCGCTCGAGGAGCGATTCTTCTCGCGCTCGCGCGCCATCAAGCGCGAAGCCGCGACGGCGCGGCTCAAGCAGCTCCTCGCCCAGGCGCGCACCATCGGGCAGGCGCAGCTCGACCGTCACGCGGTCGAGCCCATCGCCAGCGCCGAGGCGAACGTGCGCGGCGAGAAGCTCGCGTTCGAGCGCGAGTTCATGGTGGTCGAGCGGCGCCGGCTCAACGAGGCCGCCGACGCGGTCTATGCGCAGTGTGCGCGCGAGGTGCTCGACTTCGTGCGTCCTCGTCGCTGGGCGTTCGGATCGAACGAAGCGGCGCCGGCCGATCGCGACTTTCTGATCCAGCTCCTCGACGAGCGGCTCGGCGCGCTGCTCGACGCCGCACGCGCGCGCGCCACGGCCGAGGCCGAGCGCGCCATCGCGGTCGTGCGGGCGCTGGAGCCCGAGGCGCGCTTCGATGCCGAGCTCTCGCTCCTCGGCGAGCAGGTCTTCGGCCGCTTTCGCGCGTTCGCGCGCGGCTACCTGCGCGGCGGCCGCGTCGACGACTTCTTCACCCGCGTGCTGCCGAAGCTCGAGCTGTCGGAGCCGGCGATCCGACGGGCGCTGGAGCGCGACGCGCCCTGGACCGACGACGTCGCCGAGGCGGAGCTGCGCGCGCCGCTCCGCCAATGGGCCGAGCGCTTCTACGGCGGGCTCCTGGCACGCTTGCAGCGTTTGCGCACCGCGGCGGAGCTCGATCGCCTGGAGATCGAGGAGCGGCTACACGCCCCTGTTGAACAGCTCGCGAACGCGCTAGATTCGCTCTCGTAATGGCCGCGCCCTTCATCCACGACGAACTGATCCTGGGCGTCGACGAAGCCGGCCGCGGCCCGATCCTCGGCCCGATGGTGATGGCCTGTGTGGCGCTGCGCCCGCGCAAGGCCGCCAGCCTGACCCGCGCGGGCGTCACCGACTCCAAGGCGTTCGCCGGGCTCAACGCGCACGAGGAGCGGCAGCGCCTGATCCCGAAGATCCAGGAATGCGCCGATCACATCGCCATCATCGTCGTCGACGTCGCCGAGATCGACCGTCGCTGCCGCGAGAACGGCTTGAACCGCCTCGAGCAGGAGCGCGCCGCCTCGATGATCGAGCGCGCACCCATCGCGCGCCGCATCGTGTGCGACGGCGAGCGGCTGTTCCGCCCGCTGCAGGCGCGCTGGCCGCACCTCGAGGCGCTCGATCGCGGGGAGCTCAAGCACGCCGCGGTCGCGGCCGCGTCGATCGTCGCCAAGGTCCGTCGCGACGAGATCTGGGGCAAGATCTGCCGTCGCTACGCCCCGGAGTTCGGTGACGAGATCGTCGGCGCGGGCGGCGGCTATTGCAACCCGCCCACCAAGGCGTTCCTGCGCGCCTACATCGCGCGCTACAAGCGGCTGCCGCCGGAAGCGCGCCGCAGCTGGCCGTGGGACTTCGCGCGCGATCTTCTCGGCAAGAGCTTCGATCCGTGGTGGGACGTGCCCGACGATCGCCCGCAGCTGGCGCTGTTCAGTACGCCTTCTGAGTCTTCGTATCCGTCGGTCGCGCCGGAGCCGACTCCGCCGGCGCCGCGTCCGTCGCGCGTTGCTGCTGCTGCTCGACGGCGCGCGCGGCCGGAGCCGCCGCCGGCTTCTTAGCCGCTTTCTTCTCGGCGCGCGGCTCCTGACGACGACGCGCATCGCTGATCTCGGTCTCGACCTTCTGCAGCTCGGAGTTGGTCATCCGCTTGTCGTTCTTCAGCTCGTCGAGCCGCTTGAGCGCCTCTTCCTGACGGCCGCGCTGGCTCAAGCAGCGCACGTAGTTGAGCCGCTCGGTCGGCGTGATGAACTGCGAGAGCTTGTCGAGCTCCTGGTACATCTTGATCGCTTCGTCACATCGGCCTGAACGGGCCGCCTCCTCTGCCTTCTTGCGCAGCGTCTCGGTTTCCTTGTTGGGCCCCGTCGGCGCCTGCACCGACCTCGACGACACGACCGGCGACGGCGAAGCCGGCACCGTCGCTGCGGGCGGCGGCGGCGGCGCCTGCGCAGGCGCGCCGTTCTGCGCGCCCCACGTCTGCTTCTTCGGCGGCTGCGTCGCCGCCGCGTAGCCGCGATCGCGCCCCGGAGCCTGCTCCTGCAGCTCGGCCTTTCCCGCTCGCGACAGCGAATCGGGTGCCGACGACTTGGAGGCCGCTCCTTCACCGCCGAGCGCGCCGCTGGACGCGCCACCCGCGCCCCCGATGACTCCATTGACGTTGCCGTGATCGGTGGTTCCGTCGGCGAGGAACGCGTCGTCGAACTTGGCGCCCACGTTGCTCGACACCTTTCTGCTCTTCGGCGGAGCTTCCTTCGCCGGCGTCGCCGTCGCGACGGCGCGATGCGGCGCGGGCCGCTGCACGGTCAACGTCCCGGTCGGCGTATCGAGCGCCAGCTTGTCGGCGCTGACCTCTTCGTCCTTCGCCTTTGCCGCCAGATCGCCGCCCTTGAGCCGGCTCTTGCCATCTTCGAGCAGCCCCGTCTTCGGCGTCTGGAGCTCCTTGTACTTATTCTTCTCGACGGAAGCCTCGGCCGCTGCCATCGGCTTGTCGGACTGCCGCTCGGCCGCGATCGGCTCCGGCATCGGCGGCGCCGCGGCCACCTTTTGATCGCTCTCGCTCATCGCCGGCATGGCCATCTTGCCGCGCGACCAGTTGATGGCGATGGCGCCACCGACGATGGTGAACATCGCCGCCATGGCCCACGCCGGGTGCTGCACGATCTTGCGCGGAAACGACAAGAGCGCACCGCGACGTGGCTTGCGTTGTGCGGCCGCATGCATGAGCTGCGCGTGCAGCGCACCGTTGACGTTGCCCGACGGCTCGACCGCCGGCATGACCCGCTTGACGGCGCTGCGCACCCGTCCGAACGACGCCGCTTCCGTCTGACAACGCGCGCACGTCGCCAGGTGCTCCTCGAACGTGCGTTTACGCGCCTCGTCGAGCTCACCGTAGACGTAGTCGAGCAGCTGCTCGCAGGCGTCGTTGGTGCTATGTGGCGTCGTCGTGTCGCTCATTGAACTGCCCTGGCCAGGTCCCGATATTCCTCGAGCGCCTCGCGCAGCTTCTCGAGCGCGTAGCGCATCCGACTCTTCACCGTATTTTCCGGGCAGCCGACCACGGCCGCGATCTCGTTGAACTGCAGGTCGGCCACTTCACGCAACAAGAAAATTTCGCGCTGCTCGTCTGGGAGCGCTTCGATCGCCTGCCGCAGCCGCACTGCCAATTCTCGACTCTGCACTTGTCGATCCACTGCCGCACCACCATCGGGGACGAGGTCGAGCAACGAGACACTGCCCTCCTCGTCCACCGGCGCATCGAGCGAAGCCGCCTTGCGATGCTTGCCGCGCCGCGCCGCGTCCACGCAGAGGTTGCGTGCGATCGTATACAACCAGGTGGTAAATTTGGCCTGTCGCTCGTAAGCGTCCGCGCCTTTGATCAGCCTGAGAAACGTCTCTTGCGTGACATCCTCCGCCTGCGCCGTATCGCGCACGAAGCGCAGGATGAAGTTGAACACGGGCTTCCGATGGCGGGTGACCAATAGCTCGAAGGCGCGGACGTCGCCGTCGCGATATCGAAACATCAGCGACTCGTCCGAGTCGTCCCGCACCAACTCCCCTCGCGGCGCCCGTCGCCAGAATCTCTCGCCGGATCGTAACTGAAGCGAGGGCACGTAGCAATCTACGCAGGACCCCCCAGTTTCGGTCTCTACTTTTGACAGCGAGGGCAGAAAAACGTGGAACGTCCGGCCTGTACGCGACGCTTGATACGGCCGGCGCAGCGCCGGCAGGGGTCGTCTTCGCGGCCGTAGACCCAGAGGGAGCGCTGGTTTCCGCCGCTTTGACCGTCCGCGTCGACGTAGTCGCTGAAGCTGGTGCCACGGTTCTCGATGCTCTCTTTGAGCACTGTGACGACCGCGGCATGCAGCGCTTCGGCTTTCTTGGCGACGCGGTCGCTGCGCCGCGTCGGAGCGATGCCGGCGCGAAACAGCGCTTCGCACACATAGATGTTGCCCAGCCCGGCCACCCGCGACTGGTCCATCAGGAAGGCCTTGATGTCGCGCCTGGAGGCGGCGAGCGAATCGGCGAAATAGCGCACGGTGAAGCCACGCTCGAGCGGATCGACGCCGAGCACCGCCAGCTCGGCTGATTGCGCGGCATCGGCGGCGGCGTAGGCACGCAAGACGCCGAAGCGACGCGGATCGACGTAGCGCAGCTCGTCTCCGCGAGCGAGCCGGAAGACGGCGTGCGTGTGTGCTGCTCGCGGCGCGTCGGCGTCGGCGAAGACGAGGCGTCCGGTCATGCCGAGATGTCCGAGCAGCACGTGCTCCGTCGACAGATCGATGAGCCAATATTTGCCGATGCGTCGCACGGCGTCGACGCGCGCACCGACGCAGGCGCGCTTCAGCATCTTCAGGTCGATGGGCCGTCGCAGCGCCAGCCCGCTCGTCTCCACCGCCGTGATGTTCTGTCCGACGAGGCGCGGCCGCAGCGTCCGCACCACCATCTCGACCTCGGGCAGCTCAGGCACCGATGCCCTCGGTGACGCGCGCGAACTCCTCGACGCTCAAGGTCTCGCCGCGCCGCATACCGTCGATCTCGGCGGCGCCGAGCGCGCGATCGACCGCGGCCATCTCGAAGACGGCCGACAGCGCGTTGCGCAAGGTCTTGCGGCGCTGATTGAACGCGGCGTGCACCACCTTCGAGAAGCGCGCGTCATCGACGGCGACGCGCGTGGCGCCACCTTCGTAGGGGACGATCTTCAGCACCGCCGAATCGACTCGCGGCGCCGGGACGAAGCCGCCGGCGCGCACCCGGCAGACGAGCTTCGGCTCGCCGTAGTAGCGCACCATCACCGAGAGCGCGCCGTATTCCTTGGTGCCCGGCTGCGCCACGATGCGATCGGCCATCTCCTTTTGCAACATGACGACGATGCGCGCGATGCTGCGCCGCGCGTCGAGCAGCCGGAACAAGATCGGCGAGGCGATCTGATAGGGCAGATTGCCGACCACCACCGGCAGTCGGCCCGCGCGCTCCGCCACCGACGGATACTCGAACGTGAGCGCGTTGGCCTCGACGATCTCGATGCGTGGATGCTCGCCGAGCTCCTTCTTCAGGATGTCGATCATGTCGCGCTCTCGCTCGATCGCCACCACGTGCGCGGCCACCTGCCCGAGGCGCGCCGTCAGCGTGCCGAGGCCGGCGCCGATCTCGACCACCCAATCGCCGTCCCCGATGGCGCAGGCGTGAACGATCTCGCGGTAGGCGCGTTCGTCGACGAGGAAGTTCTGTCCCCAGCTCTTCTTGGCACGCAGCTCGTATTTGGCAAGCAGCGCGCGCGCGGTCGGTAGCTCGCTCATCGGGCGCTCATGCGAGCGGCAGCGAGGCGGTGGCGTTGAGCATGAGGTCGGCGCGCTCGCCCCGCTGGAGGCGCCAGTATCCGGCGGCCGCGATCATGGCGGCGTTGTCGGTGCAGCGCTTCGGCGACGGAATGAAGAGGTCGACGCCGAGCTCCCGGGTCAGCTCTGCCAGCGCCGCGCGCAGCCCGCGATTCGCCGCCACGCCGCCGGCGACCTGTAGCTGCGTGAGCCCCTGCTCCTCCAGCGCGAGTCGCGTCTTGCGCACGAGCTGGTCGACGATCGCCGCCTGAAAGCTCGCGCACAGATCGGCGAGCGCCTGACCCACCGGCACGCCGTCGCGTTGCAGCAGCGTCTGCATCGCCGTCTTCATGCCGCTGAAGCTGAAGTCGAGCCCGCGCCCGCGCATCGCGCGCGGCAGCTTGACCGCGTTCGGATCTCCCGTCGCTGCCAGCTGATCCACGACCGGCCCGGCCGGGTAGCCGAGGCCGAGCATCTTACCGACCTTGTCGAACGCTTCGCCAGCGGCGTCGTCGCGGGTGGCACCGAGCAGCTCGTAGACGCCGTGGTCGCGCGCGATCACCAGCTCCGAGTGACCACCCGATACTAGCAGCGCCAGATGCGGAAACGCAGGACCGCGGTCGCCATCGAGCCACACCGCCGACAGATGTCCCTCGAGGTGGTTCACTCCGACGAGCGGAAGGCCGCGCGCCCACGCGATCGCCTTTGCGGCCTGCACGCCCACGAGCAGCGCACCGACGAGCCCCGGCCCGCGCGTCACGGCGAGGCCGTCGACGTCGGCGAGCGTCGCACCCGACTCCTTCAGCGCCGTTTCCAGCACCGGAATCAAGTTGGTCACGTGATGGCGCGACGCGATCTCGGGCACCACGCCGCCCCATTCGCGATGTACCGCCACCTGCGACGCGACCGCATCGCCGCGCACGCGCACACCGTCTTCGACGAGCGCAGCCGCCGTTTCGTCGCACGACGACTCGAGGCCGAGGACGAGCATCGTCTAGTGCAGCGAGGCGAGGATGGAGCGAATCTCGCCTGCGAATTCGCCCTTCGGCGACAGCTTCAAATATTTCTCGTACGCGGTGCGCGCCTCGGGGTTGTGCCCCTTCTGCTGCTGCACGGCGCCGATGACGAGGTAGGCGTCGGCATTCTGGGCGTTGGCTGCGACCGCGAGCTGCGCCGCCGCGACCGCCTTGTCCATGTTGCCGCGATCGAGGTGGCAATTGGCAAGCACCACGAGCGCCTCGTCGCCGTCGGCCTTGAGCGACACGGCCTTCTCGAGCGGCACCATCGCCTTCTTCGCCTGGCCCTTCTTGTAGAGCGCGCGCCCCTCTGCGAGCAGCGCCGCATATTCCTGGTCGTCGCTGACCGGCTTCACCGTGACGATTGGCGTCGTCGTCGGCGGTGTGGTCGTTGGCGGCGGCGTCGTCGTTGGCGGCGGCGTCGTCGTTGGCGGCGGAGTCGTCGCTGGCGGCGGCGTCGTCGCGGCGACGGCCGGCTTCGGCTCGTCGACCTTTATCGGCGGGCTCTTGGCCACCTGTGCCGCAGGCGCAGCGGCGAGGTCCGCCGCCGCCGCGATCGCCGGAACCGGATTGCTCTTCTGCGTCGTGTCGATCGGCTTTTTACCGTTGATCCCGAGCATGAGCACCACGCCACCGACGGCGGCGATGGCGAGCGCGCCGCCGAATATCAGGAGCCCGCGACGCGACGGCATCTCCTCGTCGTAGTCGTCATCCTCGACGGTCGCGGGCGTCGACGGCGCGCGCACCTCGAGCGATCCGCTCGGAAGCAGGATTGACGGGTTACCGTCGAACGGCGGCGGCATCGGCGACGGCAGCGGCGTCGCCGACGGATCATCGAATTCGTTGATCGCATCGGCAGCCACAGGCCGCTCGGCCTCGAGATCGTCGGACAGCACCACCGCCGGCGCGTCGTCCACCTCCGGCTCGGGCGTGTGTGCGGTTGCGGTCTCGCCCGCCACCGGCTGCAGCGTGTCGTTCGGTGAATGGGGCAGCGGCATGCGCGGCATCTTGCGCAGCGTGACGCGCGCCAGACGCTGCGGCTCTTGCGCCGTCGGGAATGGAAGCACCACGCCCTCATTCACCGGCGCCGGCTTCTCCGACGTGCGCGGCTCGACGGCCATATCGGCTGCGAGCTCTTCTTCCAGGCGCGCCGCCTCCGCCAGCAGCGCATCGGGCGTCAGCGTCGGAGGTTCCACGCTCGACGGCGACGCCCCATTCGCGGCCCCGTGCGACGCCGATGAAGACGCGGCGGCTGACGTCGGCGCCGACGGTGACTCGGACGGCGCCGACACCGAAGCCGGCTCTTCGAACGTACCGCCCCACCCGTCGGGGGCGTCGCGCTTCTCGGCCTCGACGGCGGGCGGCTCTTCGGCCGCGACCGGCGTCGCCGTCTCCGCCACATGATCGACCATCGGCGCTGCTTGGCCCGGCTCGGGCATCGCGGTCGGCTCCTGCAGCCAACCCTCGAGATCCGGCTGATCGGCCTCGCCCTCCGACGGCGCGCTGCCCGTCGTGGCGTCGTAGATCAGCCCTTCGAAGTAGAGCTTGGAGACGACGTTGAGCGCCTCGAGGTCGGCGAAGTCGCAGTCATCGACGACCTGCATCAACGAGCGCCGCCCGTCGAACAGCCGCAGGATCCCGTTGATCTCGTCGGGAATCTCCGCCAGCCGCTCGGCCAGCTCGCGATAGTCGACTTCGAATACCGTCTCGAGCGGCGGCAATTGCTCGCACAACCGCCCCCACTCGTCGACGCGCCGCATGCCTTCCATCAACAGGCCTTGCGACGACAGCTCGATCACGTCCTTGCGTCGGACGTTCTTGAACTCGACCTCGAACTCGCCCTCGCTCCAGACGAGCAGACGATAGACAGCGTCCTCGCCACCGAGGCGGCCCAGCTCCGCATCGATGACCTTGCCGTTGCGGAAATAGATCGCCCCGCGCTTCGCATCCGGATGGACGAAGTGAATGACACCGGACTTCCGGCTGATCTCGATCGTCTGGATGAGATCCACCACCGCCATGTCGGCGAGCTGTCCGGTGAACTTCGTGCGCGATTCGCGCTTGCCCTCCTCGAGGGCGACCCGCTGCTTTTTCTGCAGCAGGATCTTCACGCGCGTGACGATCTCTTTGATGTAGATCGGTTTGGTGAGGTAGTCCTCGACGCCCAGCTCGAGGCCGCGAATCTTGTCTTCGACGTCCGATTGGCTGGTGAGGAAGATGAACGGGATCTGCGCCCAGTCGGTGTTCTGCTTGAGGCGCTCGACCAATTCGAAGCCGTCCATCTCCGGCATCTTGGTGTCGGAGATGATCAGATCCGGCGCCGAAGTCTCGACCTTGGCCAGCGCGTCAGCGCCATTGACCGCAGTCGTGACGTTGAACCCGGCCTTCTTCAGGCTGACTTCGAGGACGCGCAGACTCTTGGTGTCGCCGTCCACGAGAAGAAGGCTCTGCTTGGCCACGCTCCCACCTGAAAAGGGAGGTAAAGCTTAGATCGGAAAGGGGTAAAACGCTACTAGAGGTCGAAGATGATGTTGGCGACGAAACACACCGACACCGGCTGCGGCTTGTACGACCACTGCTTGATGGCGTTGACCACCGCGTCGTCGGCGCCCGGGATGCTCTGCAGCACGTTGACCTGGTAGACGCGGCCCTCGTTGTTGATGCAGACCTTGGCGGCGAAACGGGCGTCACCGGTGCCCTTACGCTGGATGCGTACGATCTCGGGAAGGTGCGGATCGGCGTGGCTGATCTGCTGCGAATCGAGCGTGTGCGCGTTGACGTTCTTCGGCTTCTGCGCCGGGGCCATCGACGCCACCGCAGTAGGAGCCGCCGCGGGCTTTCCGCCCGAGGCCGCGCCATCGACCGGTTTGGGCGCGCTCGGCGGAGCGGACGCCGTCGCCGACGGAGCCGGTGCTGCCGGCTTGGGCGACGACGGGGCCGCAGCCGGCTTGGCCGCCACGGGCGGCTCGGCCTTGGCGACCGGCGCGTCGTGCGAGCCGAGCATCTTGGCCGAGAGGCTGTTCTGCACGGACGCCTTACCACCGGCGTCGAACGAGAACGAGCGGGTCCACAGCTCGCCTTCGCGGAGCTGCACCTTCTGGACTTCGCGAACGCTGACCGCGGAGTTCAAGAGAACGATGGTGTGCTTGCCGGCCGGAACCGACAGATCGATGATCGGCGTCGAGCCATACGGCGTTCCGTCGACGAGGAGCTCGCAACGCGGCTCCGAGGCGACCGTGATGTGCGCATCGCCGGGCTTGGCCTGCAGGTGCGGACGCGGAGCGAGCCCGCCCGGCAGCGTGGCCGCCGCGATGGGCGAGGCCACTGCCGTCGCCGGTGCACCCGACGCGGGCGCGGCCGGAGCCGCCGTCTTCGGCGCGACCGGTGCTCCCGTCGGTGGCGCGGCGGGTTGTGCCGCGGCGAGAATCGGCGCCGGCTGCGTCGGACCCTGTTGATGTCCACGCGTCTGCCAGAAGACCACGCCACCGCCGAGAACGACCAGCAGCACTGCGATGGTCGCCTGCAGGCCGACGCGAACCATGTGCTGCCGGCGAGCCTCCGCCAGCGGCGTCGCCATCGGCGACGACGAGCGACGCGACGACTCGCCGAGATACGACGAGGACGAACCGGTCATGGTCATCTGCGCTGCCGTCGCCATCGCGGCCGCGTCGGACGACTTGTGCGTCGCCAGCTCGTCGGCGTAGATGCGCTCCATGTACTGCGCGAGCGGCACGGTTCCGGTGACGAGCTGGTTGTCGCGCCCGAACGCGTCGAGGTCGGCGTGAAGATCGCGCGCCGTCTGATATCGGTCGTCGGGATTCTTCTGCAAGCAGCGCACGACGATCGCGTTCAAGAACGCGGGATAGAACGGCAGGAGATCGCGCGGCGACGGGACCGGGCCTTCGATGATCTTCTTGAGCGTGTCGAAGTCGGAGCGCTCGTGGTACAGGCGCTTGCCGGTCGTGAGCTCGAACAAGATGATACCGACGGCGAAGAGATCGCTGCGGCGATCGACCGGCGCGCCACGGCACTGCTCGGGCGACATATAGCCGATCTTGCCCTTGAGCGTACCGGCGAGCGTCTCGACCTCGCGCGTCGCTGCTTTGGCGATACCGAAGTCGACGACCTTGACGCTGCCGTCGAAGCTGACGACGACGTTCTGCGGCGTCACGTCGCGGTGGACGATCTCGAGGCTGCGCCCTTCGAAGTCGCGCTTGTCGTGCGCGTAGTGCAGGCCCGCGCAGACCTGCGTCAGGATCGAGACGACATGCTCCAGCGGCGGCTTGGCGTAGCCGAGCTTGGCGCCGGCGCGAACGATCTCGATGAGATTGTGCCCGCGCAGGTACTCCATCGCGATGAAGTACTCGTTGTCGACGTGACCGACATCGTAGATCTGGACGATGTTCGGGTGGTCGAGCGTCGCGGCGACGCGCGCTTCGTCGAGGAACATGCGGACGAACTCGGGATCCTGGGTCCGGTGACCCAAGATTCGCTTGATGACGAGATACTTCTCGAAGCCCGCGATGCCTTTCGTCCGGGCAAGGAAGATCTCGGCCATGCCGCCCGCGGCTAGGCGGGAGACGAGCTCGTACTTACCAAAGGACACGGGTTGGAATGACATGTTGAACGACTCATTGTAGCTCTGAGGTTGCAGTCCAGTCAAGCGGCCGTGCGTTGGAATGTTTTGTAATCTCAATCACATGCGCAACAAGAATATTCTAGTACCGAATCTTACCGGAAACATTCGAGGTGATGGGCAAGAATTTCGCGCAGAGATTCCAGCTCGGGAAGACGACTCAAGGAGCGAGCTACATACTCGAGACTATTGGGGATATGTGCTAAGAACGAGGGATTTTTCTTGACCCGATCGATAAATACGAAACGGCCGGCGTCCTTGAGCTTTCGTTGGACGACCTGGAGATCGAAGAGCCGCCCGAACTTCGCGGCTTCGGCGCCAGCCTCGGCAACGTAATGCGAGACCAGTCCGTCGAGCAGCGACGGCGAGAGCGCCACATACGAATCGCGTAGGAGACCGACAAGATCGTAGGCGCGCGTTCCGAGGAGCGCATCCTGGAAGTCGATGATTCGGAGGCGCGGGCCAATGCTCGAGTCCTGCACCATCAAGTTACGGCTCTGGTAGTCGCGATGCACGAAGCCGCGAGGTTCGGCGGCGAGCTCTTCGGCGATGCGCTTGAAGATGCGCTCGAGCTCCTCGCGCTCGGACGGCGAAGGCTGGTGGCCCTGCGCCTCTAGCCCATACTCGCGAAAGTGGTCGAGCTCCCACTTCAAAAGGTCGTAATCGAAGCCGCGCGAGAAGGCGATGCAGTCGTTGTCGGGGTGCTCGGCGGCGTAGCGCTGGAGGGCCACGAGCTGAGCGATGGCAGCGCGGTAGTAGCGGGCGCGAACGTCGTCGTTGGCGTCGCTTACGCGCGATTCGAAGGTGACGTCGCCGAGATCTTCGAGATACAGAAAGCCCCCTTCGGCGTCGAACCGGTGGATGGCGGGGACCGAGGCGCCAGCGCGCGCGAGGTAGCGTTGTATGTTAATGAAGGGCAGCTCGGTGGGCGCTGCGCCTTTGCCCGCTTCTTCGGACTTGAGCGGGTTGTCGCCGAGCTCCATGACGACCAGAGTGGATGCGTTCCCGCCGTCGATGGTGATGCGGTGGTAGCGGCGGATCGAGGCGCCGCCGGGTAGCGTTTCGAGCTTCGTCGCGCGACCACCGGTGAGCTCGGCAGCGACGGGAAAAATGGTGCGCGTCAGGTCATCGTGGCTAAGATGCGGCATCGGCGGGACTATACGTGGCGACCTGGGACGCGGCAACATCACAGCGGTTGGTTGGCGGGGCTCAGGCTCTGGGGGTCGCGCTCGACCACGCCCAGTTGCAGAAGCTCCGGACCTACCTCGAGCTCTTGCAAACCTGGAATCGGAAGATCAACCTCACGGCGATCACGGAGACGCGAGCCGTCGTCGAGCTGCACTTCCTCGACAGCCTGGCGGTGGTGCCACTGGTGCGCGATTGCGACACGCTCATCGACGTGGGCGCCGGTGCCGGCTTTCCGGGCGCCGTACTGGCGATCGCCCTGCCCCACCTGCGTGTGACCGCCATTGATGGAGTCGCGAAGAAAGTGGCCTTCCTTCAGACCCTGAAGCGAACGGTGGCGCCGAATCTCGAGCCGCTGCATGCGCGCGACGAGCAGATCGAGCGCACCTTTGGCGCTGCCGTTTCGCGGGCGACCTGGGATCCGCCGGAGTGGATCGCGCATGCGGTCAAGCTCGTCGGCGCGGACGGGATCGTAATCGCGATGCAGACGGCGGAGGCTCCGGAGCTGACGGTTCCGAGCGGGTTCGCGCGACTCGCGCCGATTGCCTACGAGGTGGGCGGCGCGTCGCGGAGAGTTCAGGCATTCCGCCGAACGTAGGCGCTTTGCGCGACTAGTGTTCCACGTGGAACAATGGTAAACCGGCGGTCGACCGATGGTTGACAATGGTTCCACGTGGAACACTGTTGCCCGCCAGGAGCTCGACGCCATCGAGGCGACTGGGCTGCGGCGACGAATGCGTGAGATCGACGGCGCGCAAAGCGCCGAGCTCCGAGTCGACGGCCGCCCCGTCATCAACTTCTCATCCAACAACTACCTCGGGCTCGCCAATTCACCTGTGCTCACCGAGGCGGCCGCACGCTCCATGGCAGAGCACGGCTTCGGCGCCGGCGCCTCGCGCCTCATTGCGGGAAACCTCGCGCCTCATCGGGCCCTCGAAGACCGACTCGCGCGCTGGAAAGGGACCGAATCGGCGCTCCTCTTCAACTCCGGTTATCAAGCCAATCTCGGAACGGTCTCCGCGCTCGCAGGCCCGGAGGACGTCGTCTTCTCCGACGCCCTCAACCACGCCAGCCTCATCGACGGATGTCGCCTATCGAAGGCGCGCATCGTCGTCTACCCGCACGGCGACTTGCACGCCCTCGATCGCCTCCTTCGTGCCGAGCGCGGCCGCCGTCGTCTCATCCTGACTGACACGCTCTTCAGCATGGATGGCGATCGCGCGCCGCTCGCGGCGCTCTCCGCCATGGCGCGCGCCGCGGAGGCGATGCTCATCGTCGACGAAGCTCATGCCGCCGGTATCGACGACGACGGCGTAGCGGTCGACCTCCGCGTCGGCACCTTGGGAAAGGCACTCGGCTGCTTCGGTGCCTACGTCGCCGGCAGCGCTCCATTGATCGAGCTCCTCACCCAGCGCGCCCGAAGCTTCATCTTCACCACGGCCCTTCCGGTTCCGGTCGTCGCTGCCGCCCACGCGGCGATCGAATGGCTCGACAGCGACCAAGGACAGACCCGCCGCCAGCAGCTCCTCGAGAATTGCCGCTACTTCCATATGAGACGCGGCCTCCCGGGCTCCCCATCGCACATCGTTCCGCTGCATGTTCGCGACGGCGATCCGCGTCGCGCAATGGCCGCATGCGAGGCCTTGCTCGAACGCGGAGTCTTTGCCCAGGGAATCCGGCCGCCGACGGTCCCGCCGGGGAGCTCTCGTCTGCGCTTCGCGCTCATGGCCACCCACAGCCGAGCCCATCTCGACCACGCGCTCGCCGCACTCGACGAGCTCCGCGAGCACTTCCCCGAGGCACCATGAATCTCGCCGAAAAAGACCGCAG
>JAQBQH010000004.1 GCA_028287105.1 Myxococcales bacterium | reverse complement strand
CCGTGCGCGGTGGCGGCGTCCCCGTGCGCGCTGACTGCGTACCCGCCCGCGGCGGCGGAGAGCTCTGATTCGCTCGCGCCCGCGCACTCTGCGCCGCGCGCTCGGCCGCCTTGCGCTCGTCGTCCTGCCGCCGCTTGCGCTCTTTTCTGCGCTCCAGCTCCGCTTCCAGCTCCTCGTCGGTGAGCTGGTCGATCGGCGTCTCGTCCGCGGCCCGGTCGAGCAGCGCGTTCAGGTTCGCCTTGGCCAGATCGATGATGCGCTTGCCGATGCTCATCCGACCACGCTCACTGCTTGCGCCGCTCCTTGACCGCGCGGCCGATCAGCCGCTGCGCCTCGGGACCGACCCAGCGGAACGCGACGCCCATGCCCAGCGGCGCGCGCGACTGCCGCACCACCTCGCCGCCCGCTTCGACCACGTGCAGCTCGTCGAGAATGACGCTGAACTTCAAGTTGACCTGCGTGCCAACCGGCAGCGGGTCCTTCGACTTGATGAACACGCCCGTCGACGAGAGGTCGCTGACGTACTCGTTGATGTAGGCCTCCACGGGCGCGAACTCCTCGTTGATGGATACGCGCGCCGCCCTCGGAATTTGCCCCGACTGTGCCTCTCTCAAGAAACCTCCCCGTCCGCGGCCGCCTCCTGCCGCTGTGCGCGATTGGGATCGGGATCACGTCCGATGATCTCGAACTTCTCCAAGTGAAACCGCTTCTTCGCCTGGATGAGGATCTTCTTCTGCAGTCGCTTCTCGAGGTCCTCGATGTAGCGCGCCTCGACGTTGATCAGCAGATCGGCGATCTCGGGATTGCAGGTCACCTGGATCCCATCCTCCCGATAGGAGTTTCCGTCACGTCGGAGCAGACGCAAGATTTCGTAGCACACCGTCGTCTTCGACTTGATGTAGCCCTTGCCCTCGCAGTACGGGCACGGCTCGGTCAGCATGCGGCCGAGCGACTCGCGCGTACGCTTGCGCGTCATCTCGACGAGGCCGAGCTCCGAGATCTTGGTGACGTTGGCCTTGGCCTTGTCGTTCTTGAGCGCCTCTTCGAACGCGCGCATCACCTTCTCGCGGTTCTGCTCTTTGTCCATGTCGATGAAGTCGACGATGATCATGCCGCCGATGTTGCGCAGGCGCAGCTGATCGGCGACCTCCTTGCACGCCTCGAGGTTGGTCTTGGTGATGGTCTCCTCGAGCGACTTCTTGCCGACGAACTTGCCGGTGTTGACGTCGATGGCGGTGAGCGCCTCGCCCTGGTCGATGATGAGCGACCCGCCCGACCGCAGCCCGACCTTGCGCTCGAGCGCGCGATCGATCTCGCTCTCGATGCCGTAGCCGTCGAAGATCGGCTCCCGCCCGTCGTACAGCTCGATCTTGCCGCCGAAGTGCGGCATGAACGCGCCGACGAACTTGAGCAGCCGCTCGTACTCCGACTTGTTGTCGACGATGAGCTTGTCGACCTGCGGCGTGAACAGATCGCGCACGGTGCGCAGGAGCAGGTCGAGGTCGGCATAGAGCAGCGCCGGCGCCTTGACCTGCTTCTGCTTGGCCAGGATCGAGTTCCACAGCTTGATGAGGAACTCCATGTCTGCCTGGAGCTCCTTCTCGCTGACCCCCTCGGCCACCGTGCGCACGATGAAGCCGGCGCCCTCGGGACGCATCGACTCGATGATGCCGCGGAGCCGCTTGCGCTCCTTCTCGGTCCCGATGCGCCGCGAGATGCCAACATGGTTGACGGTCGGCATGAACACGAGGTTGCGGCCCGGCAAGGAGACGTACGCGGTCGAGCGCGCCCCCTTGGTGCCGATCGGCCCCTTGGCCACCTGGATCATGATTTCCTGGCCCTCTTTGACCAGGTCCTCGATCCGCGCCGAGCGCCGCTCGCGCGCCTTCTTGTCGTCCTTGGCCTCGTCGTCGGACTCGAGGAAGAGCGACTTGAAGTCCTCGGGCGCGCCGCGAACGTCGGCGACGTAGAGGAACGCCGCCTTGTCCACGCCGATATCCACGAACGCCGCCTGCATGCCGGGCAGCACCCGTTTGACGCGTCCTTTGTAAATGTTGCCGACGATGCCGCGCTCGCGACGCCGCTCGATGTACAGCTCCGACAGCTGCCCTTGTTCGATCAGCGCGACGCGCGTCTCGGGGCCGTCGGCATTGATGACCAGCAGGTCTCCTGCCACGGATTAATCTCTACGCAAAAAGTTGCGCGCCATAAGCGAACCAGGACTGATATGTCAGAGCGATCGGATGGCGCACCCACGATCGCAGCTGGTCCGTACCACGTTACTGTGCGTCGTACAAGCGTTTTACGGCGGTCGCCCGGGCGTGGCACATCGGTTGCTCTAGGGGATATCAGTTTCGCATCGACCGGGCGCTACCTAAGCCTAAGCCCGCCCGGCCGAAGCACAAAATACCGCGGTCGCGTAGCAGCCACAGCGGTCAGAGATTCTAGTTTGGGAGCCCCGAGAGGTCGGACCACCTTTCGGGGCTCACTCTTTTTTTAGCTGACAGCTCCCAGCCGACAGCCGACAGTACCCGGCCTATGCGGGTTCTGCTTACCGGGATGACTGGTTTTCTCGGCTCTCACGTCGCCCACGCGCTCCTCGCCGCCGGCCACGAAGTCACCGCCCTCGTACGCCCCCAGTCCATTCCGACTGTCAGCCCTCAGCTGTCGGCTGTCGGCGTTTTCCCAGGCGACGTTACCGACCCTCCCACCATCGACCGCGCGGTCCGCGGCTGCGAGGCCGTGATCCACGTCGCCGGCGTGGTCGCCTTCGCGCCCGGCGCGGCGGAGCGGCAGCGCGAGATCAACGTCGAAGGGACCCGGCACGTCCTCGAGGCCGCCCGCGCCGGCGGCGTCCGCCGCATGGTGCACACCTCGTCGGTGGCGGCGATCGGCCGGCCGGCGCCCAACGGCGTGGCCGACGAGGAGACCCGCTACGACTGGCCGCCCGGGCTGCCCTACAACGAGACCAAGCGCGACTCCGAGCGGCTGGTGCGCCGCGCCGAGGGCATCGAGACGGTCTGCCTCAACCCGTCGCTGGTGTTCGGGCCGGGCGAGGTCTACCGCCGCACGCTCACGCTCTTCCGTCTCGTCAAGTACGGCCTCTTGCCGCTCGTCCCGCCGGGCGGGACCACCCTGTGCGACGTGCGCGACGTGGCCGAGGCGCACGTGGCGGCGCTCACGCGAGGCGAGCCGGGCGCGCGCTACATCACCGGCGGTCCGCACCTGACCTTCCGGCAGCTTGCGACCGAGATCGCCGCCGTGACCAACGGTGCCCGTCCGATGGCCGAGCTGCCGGCGGGGCTCGTGCGCGCCGCGACCCTGCCGCTGGCGGCGCTCGAGCGCGTCGGGGTGCCGCTGCCGGTCAGCATCGGCAACGTCGCCTACCTGACCAACTACGGCTACTACTCTTCGGAGCGCGCCATCGCCGCGCTCGGCTACCGCACGCGGACGGCGTCCGAGACGCTGGGCGACGCCGCCCGCTGGTACGCCTCCACCGGCAGTCTCTAGGTTTTTCGCTTCGACGCGCCGAGCCAGATCATCGCCGCCGAGACGACGGCGACGCCGATGCCGGTGTAGAAGATGTCGCGGGCGTCTTCGTGGGTCTCGAGCCGCTCGAGGAACGAGACCGCCATGACCAGCACGACGATTCCCGCGAGCTTGCTCTTGAGCGCATCGAGATCCTGAATGACGAGCCATTCCGGCAGCTCGGTGTGGCCGACGAACAGCTCGTAGAGGCCGAGCGAGAAGATGAGCAGGCCCGCGGCGATGAGGAACGCGTCCATTACCTGGACCAGCGCCACCGCCATCCCGGTCATCTCGCCCTGCACGAGGTGGATGACGAGCGCGACGGTCTTGTAGCCGCCCCAGCCGAAGGCGGCCAGCGTCGCGACCAGGCCGAACAGGACCCCGATGAGCGCGAGGTACCGGCTGGCCGCGACGATGCGGTTCATGAGCGGATCATATCAGCGGAGGTGAGCGGTTACTTCTTGAGCGAGACGTAGCCGGCGCCGAGCGCCGCGAGCGCGTTCATGGCCAGCCACAGCGCCGGGATGGCGACCGTGCCGGCGACGGCGACGAAGGCCAGGTGCGCGCCGACGCCGAGCGCGAAGCCCGCCGCCAGACGCCGCCCGCGCGACGAGCCGTAGAGCATGAGCATGGCGCCAATCGGCGCCAGCGCCGAGTGGAACAGCCACGCGCCGGCCGAGCCGAGCGCCGCCGGTTCCCACGCCGGGAAGCCGTGCGCGAGGACCGAAGCCGCCGGGACGCTGAAGAGCTGCGGCAGGAAGAACAGGCCGCTGGCGCCGACGACGAGCGCGCCGAAGCCGCCGACGCCGAGCCCGATGGCCGCGCGCCCGACGCGACGCAGGCGTATCAGCATGAGGCCGAGGAAGCCGAGCGCCGCGCCGAGCTCATAGCCGCCGTAGGCGACCTGGGTCTTGCGCACCGCCGCGGCGGCGTCGACGATGCCGGCGCCGTAGCGATTCTGAGCGTCCTTCTTGCCGGCCTTGGGCTGACGCGACGTCTCCTTGAGCACCTTTTCGACGGCGTCGGGATCGGTCACGCCCTGGCCCATGATGAGCGCCGCGACGCCCGCCACGTGAGGCGAGGCCATCGACGTGCCCATGAACCACAGGTAGTCGTTGCGCGAGATGTCGCTGGGGACGATCGTGTTCTGCAACACGCCGTCGGGCTGGCCGTCGCCGTTCTGGTCGACGCGGGTGTTGCCGCCCGGCGCCGCGACGTCGATCTCCTTGCCCCAGTTCGAGTAGAACGTGGTGGTCTCGTCGAACTGCGTCGCCGCGACGGCGATCGCGTGCGGATAGGCGGCCGGATAGCTGACCTTGCCGCGGCCGTCGTTGCCGGCGGCGCAGACGACGACGACGCCCTTGTCGTGGGCGTACTTGACCGCCTTCGACAGCACCGACGAGGCCATCGGCCCGCCGAGCGACATGTTGATGACCTTGGCGCCGTGATCGGCCGCCCAGCGGATGCCGTTGGCGATGCCCGAGACGCTGCCGGAGCCGCGCGCCGACAGGACCTTGATCGGCATGATCTTGGCGTGGAACGCGACGCCCGCGACGCCGAGCCCGTTGTGGGTCGACTGCGCGATGGTGCCGGCGACGTGCGTGCCGTGGCCGTGGTCGTCGGTGGCGTTGGCGCTGTCGTTGACGAAGTTCCAACCGCCGACGATCTCGGTGTCCGCGAGGTCGGGGACCTTGGCGACGCCAGTGTCGATGACGGCGACGACGATGCCGTCACCCTGCGCGGCCTTCCAGGTCTCCATCATGTGGATCTGCTGGAGGTGCCACTGCTGGTTGAAGCGCGGGTCGTTCGGGAAGTCCTTGTGCAACGCCGGGTTGTCCTGGTCGACGATGCCTTCGTCGTCGGAGGCGAGGGCGTCCTCGGGGAGCCCGTAGGTGAACTCGAAGTCCGCCGCCTCGACGTCGGGATTGGCGCGCAACAGCGCGAGGAGCCGCTCGCCGTCGCCGCTGTCGACGGTGTAGATCTCGTCGGCGTCGACGTAGCTCGACGACGCCGGCTTGAAGGTCACGCCGAGCGATTGGCCGAGCTGGGCGATGCGCTCGTGCGACTCGTCGTCCTTGAAGTCGACGACGATCTGGCCGGCGATGGCATAGCCCGAGGCTTCGTCATCGAGCGCCGCGATCGGTGCCGGCTCCTGGTGGTTGGATACGAGCTGCTCGCGATCGCGCTTGAAGTACCAGGCGATTGCGAAACCGATGAGCGCGAACAGCAGGATGGTGCGTAACGCGCGGTTCTTCTTCACGTCGGGCCTCCGCTCTCCTATTATATACGCACCTGGGCCGCCGCGCCTCCCCTTCACATATTCTTTACTTAGGTGACCCCACGGGGGGTCGGCCAGGCGCCTGGCGGGTTAGATGAGGACGCGCTCGTCGTCGTCGACCAGGAGGTCCTCGTTGATCGACTGAGCGTCGCGCAGCCGCTCCTCGGTGAGCGTCTCGAAGAAGGCGCGCATCTCCGGCAGGGCGGCCATCAGGCGCTCGAAGTACTCGCGCGCCAGGAACAGCACCGTGGTCGGGCGCATCGCGCGCACCGTCGCGGTCGCCGGCGTGCCGCGGACCAGCGAGATCTCGCCGAAGACGTCGCCGGTGCGCAGGGTGGCCAGGGTCTGCTCGAACGGCTCCTCGCCCTTTTGCACCTCGACCTCTCCCGAGAGCAGGACGTAGAGCCCGCGGCCGGGATCGCCCTCGCGGATGAGGTCGGTTCCCGGCGCGACGTCGTGGCCGGTGAACTTGCGCGCCAGGTCGACGCGCTGCTGCGGCGAGAATGGCCGGAACAGCGGCGACGTGGCCAGCAGGTTCTTGAGCAGCCGCTCGCGCGTGAAGCGCTCGAGCGCCTCGGCCAGCTGCGGCAGCTCGCCGGCGGCGGCGCGCAAGGCATCGGCGCCCAGCTCGAGGAGGTCGGCCTCGCCGATCACCTCGACCGACGCCGACCGCGGCTGCGCAGCGACGAGCGCCAGCTCTCCGAAGATGGCCCCTTCGCCGAGCCGCGCCAGCTCGGTCTGCTTACCGAGCGCGTCGGTGGCGAAGACCCGCACGTGCCCCGAGGCGACCAGGAAGAAGCTGGTCCCCGGCTCCCCCTCGCGCACCACCGCTGCGCCGTGCGGCAGGCGCAGCACCCGCACCGTCGAGAGCACGCGCGCGAAGGCCGCCGGCTGCAGCTCCGAGAGCAGCGGCACCGGCGGGAACATGCTCGGAAAGTCGGTCAGGTTCGTGGTCGACGAGGCGACCGCGGCGGCCGCGTTCGCTGCCGGCATCGGGTCCGCCTCGTCGAGCAGCGTCGGCGCCGGCACCGGCGACTCGGGGTCGGGTGGCGCCAGGCGCCCGCCCTTGCCGAGCTTGTCCGAGCCATGCCCGTAGAGCTGCGCCAGCGACGAGTGCAGCGTCACGACGTCGTGCCCGAGGGAATGCAGCGCCTGCGCCGCCACGAGCGCGTGCAGCGGCCGGCCGCCCTGCAGATCGTAGAACGCGATGGCGGCGTAGACCCGGCGCGCCAGGTCGTGCATGCGCGCCGTCACGCACAGGTCGGCCACCTTCATGCGGGCGTCGAGGTCCGACGGCACCGCCTGGACGATGGCTTCGTAGGTGCGGAAGGCGCGGGCCACGTCCCCGAGCACCATGTAACGCAGCGCCTGTGTCTTGAGCTCGGAGAGAATCAGCATGGCAGGGGAATCATATCGAATTGCCGCCCATCGTGAAAAGTCGATATACTCGTCACCGCCGAATGTCCGCGAAGAAGACCTGCGTCGGTTGCGGCAAGCAGATCCCCGATACGGCGGTGGTCTGCGTCTTTTGTTCGGCCAAGCAGCCGTCGTCCGACCCGGAGCTGGCGGAGGGCGCCGTCGATGTCGCGGCCGCGCAGGCGGCGATCGTGTCGAAGCACGCGACCGATCCGACGCTCCTCGGGCTCAAGGCGTCCGACGTCGAAGCGGCGCTGAGCGAGAAGACAGCCGACAGCCGACAGCCGACAGCCGACCGTCCCGGCAACGGAGCTTCGGCGACGCATCCGACGGCTACGATGCAGGTGGTAACACTCGATACGCCGTCGGTGGAGACCGACGCCATTCCCGAGCCGACCGTCGAGCCGCCGGTCCATGCTGTCGGCCGTCAGCTGTCGGCTGTCGGCTCTGGCGACGAGCCGTGGGGCGCGCTCGGCCGCCTGGTCATGGGCATCGGCGGCGGCGTCCTCGTCGCGCTCTTCTTCTGCCCCTGGCACGGCGTCTCGTCGTGGCAGCTGCTCGAGACGCTGTCGGGCGCCGACTTCGTGCGCCAGCTCTTCTACCTCACCGGCGGCATCGTGCTCCTCGCCGCCGCGCTCCTGCCGCTGCCGTTCGTCTTCCGCGCGGCAGTGGGCGCCTCGGTGGCGGCGATGCCGGTCGTCCTCGGCGCCGCCGGGGTCATCGACGGCTGGCGCGGCCTCGTCGCGGCGCTGGCGATCCTGGGCCTGCCGGCCACGCACCTGCTCCGCTCGCGCGCGCAGAGCTCGCCCGCCGCACGCAGTCTCGTCCTCGCCGCCGTCGCCTCGGTGGCGCTGCTCTACATCCTGCCCGTCTCGTCGGTGGTGCCGATCGCCGCCGTGTTCAAGATGATGGGCTCGGGCCTCGGCTACGCGGTCTTCGGCGTCTACGTGCTCATCCCGCTGGTCTTCGCGGGCCTCTCGCTCCTCGGTGTGCTCGGGCGCGACTTCACCGAGGTCGGCGTGCTGCTCTCGGTGCTGATCCTGTTGTGGGCTCCGGTCGGCATTGCGCTGCGCGGCATGATGATGGACGACGGCACCCAGCTCTACGTGGCGGTGGCGCTGCTCTGGGCCTCGGCGACGGCGGCGCTGTCGCTGGCGCAGCTCCTGTCGCTGGCCGCGACGCGCCCGCGCGCGTCGTAATCGCCGGCGCGTCGTGCTAGCCGGCGTCTCCGTCGAAGGGCGCTCCATCGAGGCCATCGACATCGCCGGCAGCATCGCGGCGCCCGGCGTGGGCGCGCTCGTCTTCGGCGCCATTCACGGCGACGAGCCCGGCTCGGCAGAGCTCTGTCGCCGCTTCGTCGCCGCGCTGTCGTCGAACCCACCGCTCTACCGCACCGTCGTCGTCCCCGCGCTCAACCCCGACGGCCTTTCGCGGCTGACGAAGAACAACGCGCGCGACGTCGATCTCAACCGCAACTTCGCGGCGCGCAACTGGACGCGCGCGCACCCGCCCGGCTACGACCCGGGACCGACGCCGGAGTCGGAGCCCGAGTCGGCGGCGCTGGCAGCGCTCGTCGCCCACCTTTCGCCGCGCGCCATCGTCGCCGTGCACCAGCCGTTCCGCTGCGTCAACTGGGACGGCACCGGCGAGGGCCTGGCCGACGACATGGCGCTCGCCTGCGGCTACCCGTCGGTGGCGTCGGTCGGCTATCCGACGCCGGGCTCGTTCGGCTCGCGCTACGGCGTCGACGAGGGCCGCCGGGTGATCACGCTCGAGCTGCCGCGACCGGTCCCCGACGGCGATTGGGACGGCTGCTTGCGCGCGCTGCGATGCTGTACAATCTTCCCGCCAGAACCATGACTTCCACGGAGGTGAGCTGGAGCGATCTCTGCGAGCTGCACGTCGTCAAGCGACTGGGGCAGATCGTCGAGCGACGCTTGCGCGTCGACGTCGGCTACGCCGATGCGCGCGGCGCGCTCGTCGGTGGCCAGGGCTCGGGCGCCTGCGCGCGCGAGGCCGCCACCGTCTGCGCCGGCGCCAACACGCCGCTGCCGATCACCTTCGAGTGCAGCGCCTGCCGCCACCGCACGCTCGCCGCGCCGGTGGTCATCGACGGGCTCCTGCTCGGCTGCGTCTTCGCCGCCGCAGCGGCGGCCGACGACGGGCTGCTCGCCGAGCTGCTCGAGCTGTCGGCCGCCGAGATGGTCACCTTCGCCGTCGAGAGCCAGCGCCGCGACCGCCGCGGCTCCACCGACGGCCAGACCTTCACCCCGCGCTATCCGTACGCCGACATCATCGGCCGCTCGCGCCCCATGCAGGACCTCTATCGCGTCCTCGACAAGGTCATCGAGTCGGACGCCACCGTCCTCGTCAACGGCGAGAACGGCACCGGCAAGGAGCTGATCGCGCGCGCCATCCACTACAACTCGCGCCGCGCCGGCGAGCGCTTCGTCGTGCAGAACTGCTCCGCCTTCAACGATAACCTCCTCGACTCGGAGCTGTTCGGTCACAAGAAAGGCGCCTTCACCGGCGCCATCGCCGACAAGCAGGGCCTCTTCGAGGTCGCCGATCGCGGCACCTTCTTCCTCGACGAGATCGCCGACATGTCCCCGGCGCTGCAGGTCAAGGTGCTGCGCGTGTTGCAAGAGGGCACCTTCACGCCCGTCGGTGACACCGGCTCGCGCACCGTCGACGTGCGCATCATCGCGGCCAGCAACCGCGAGCTCAAGCGCATGGTGGAGAAGGGCGAGTTCCGCGAGGACCTCTACTACCGCATCAACGTCATCCAGATGACCGTGCCGCCCTTGCGCGAGCGCCGCGAAGATCTGCCGCTGCTCGTCGACCACTTCCTCAATCGCAACGCCAAGGGACGGCGCCTCAAGGCCAAGCGACTGACCAAGTCGTGCATGAGCCGCCTGCTCGAGTACGCCTGGCCGGGCAACATCCGCGAGCTGGAGAACGAGATCGAGCGGCTCGTCGTCCTCGCCGGCGACGAAAAGCTCATCGGCGAGGAGCTGCTCTCGACGCGCATGCGCGACGACGTGCGCGAAGAGGGCGGACCGCGCAGCCTACCCGCCGCGGTCGACGCGCTGGAGCGCAACCTCATCTACGAGGTGCTCAAACGTACGCACTGGAACAAGACAAAAGCGGCCGAGGAGCTGAGAATTTCGCGGCGCAACCTCATCCGAAAGGTCAATAAATACAAGCTCGACCAGCGTCGCCTGCGTTGACCCCGATCAAGTTACAAAGATCTTACCAGACCGCCACCCGCCCGAAGCGCTTGCATCCGTACATTGACTGGGACGGGGTGAATCAAGATGCGCTTCTTGGCAGACTACACGTTGGGCATGGTGATCGTACTGACGCACCTGGTGATGATCTCGCTGCAGGGCGAAGAGCTGCGGCTGACGCGCTGACGACCTAGAGCCCGAGGAAGGGCCGGCCGCGCCCGACGGCGCGCGCCTCGGCGATACGCAGCCGCACGCGGTTGCAGGCGCCGATGACGGCCTCGCGCAGCGGGGCGCCGAAGGCCAGACGGCAGGCGATCTCCGACGAGAGCGCACAGCCGGTCCCGTGGGGGGTGACCCCTTCGATGCGCTGGCCGCGAATGGCGGTGTCACCCTCTTCGTCGACGAGGACGTCGACGATCTCGCCTTCGAGGTGGCCGCCCTTGGCGAGCACCGCGCGAGGGCCGAACTGGCGCAGCCGCCGCGCCTGCTGGCGCATCGAGTCGGCGTCTTCGGCGAGGTGATCGGCGGTCAGCGTCGCCATCTCGTCGAGGTTCGGCGTCACGAGGGTGGCCATCGACAAAAGAGGGCTGAGCGCCTGCATGGCGTTGCCCTCGAGCAGCGGGATGCCGCGCGTCGCGCGCAGCACCGGATCCAGCACGATTGGGACGCGGCTCTCGGCGAGCCGCTTGATCGAGCGCGCGATGGCCATCGCCATGTCGCGGTTGGCGACCATGCCGATCTTGACGCCGCGGATCTCGAAGTCGTCGATGAGACGCGCGATCTGGTTGGAGACCATCGACGGGTCGGTCGGGTGCATCCACGAGCACATCACCGAGTCCTGCTCGGTGAGCGCGGTCACGGTGCCGGCGACGTGGAAGCCGTGCTGCCAGACCACGTGCGCGTCGGCGAGGAAGCCGGCACCGCCCGACGGGTCGAGCCCGGAGATGACCAGCACCGACGCCTGCTGCGTGGGCCCGCGGACGATGCGGCGCGTATCCGAGGCGTTGACGTCCTCCCAGGTGGGCGGGGCCGGCGTCGGGCGGCGCATCAGCGGTCCTCCAGGCGGGGCAGTGTCATGGAGATCACAGTCTACCATGGCGCGGCGCATCAACGGGGCCGCTAGCCCGCGAGCTGTGGTAAAATGCGGACTTCAATGGGACGTCTACCCAAAATCGTCCTCGCCGCGGCTCTGTTGGTCGCGTGCGGGAGCGCTCGGGCGCAGGCGCAGGCTCCTGGGCAGGCGGGCGACGACGTGGCGCGGGCGCGGACGCACTTCGAGGCGGGGCGCGCGCTCTACCAGCTCGGCAATTATACCGAGGCAGTGCGCGAGTTCGCCGCGGGGTATCAGTTGGCGCCGCGGCCGCAGTTCCTCCTGAACCTCGGGCAGTGCTATCGCAAGTTGGACGATCTCACGAAGGCGCGCGAGATGTACCAGCGCTACCTCCGCGACGCGCCGGCGAGCGATCCCGAGCGGGCGCAGGCGCAGGCGGTGCTCGTCGAGATCGACAAGCAGATCGCCGAGCGTCCGGTCGCGATGGTGCCGCCGCCCGCGACGGGCCCGTCGGCAGCGACGACGGAGCCGGCACATGCCGTGGCTCCGTCGGCCTCGGGATCCGCGGCGGCAGCGTCGAACACGTTGACGCAGGCGGCGCCGCACAAGAGGTCGTTCATCAAGCGCCACTGGTGGATCATCCCGGTGAGCGCCGCCGTCGTCGGTGTCGGCGTGGGGCTCGGCGTCTACTACGGTACGCGTTCGAACCCGTGCGACGGCGCCAACCTGGCCTGCTGGGATCTGTCGAAACCGCAGTGAAGATGAGCGCGGCGTCCGATAAGGGCCAGCAGTTCGGTAAGTACCAGCTCGTCGAGCGCCTCGGCCGCGGCGGCATGGCCGAGGTCTGGAAGGCGAAGATCTCGGGGCCGCAGGGCTTCTCGCGCACGCTCGTGGTCAAGCGCATCCTGCCGCATCTCGTCGAGGATCCGCACTTCGTTCAGATGTTCGTGTCCGAGGCGCGGCTGTCGGCGCGGCTCAACCACACCAACATCGTGCAGGTGTTCGAGCTGGGCGAGATCGGCACCGAGTTTTTCCTGGCGATGGAGTACGTGCGCGGGCGCGACCTCGTCAACGTGGTGCGCGCGCAG
Organism: Myxococcales bacterium; assembly: GCA_028287105.1. Lineage (GTDB taxonomy): Bacteria > Myxococcota_A > Polyangia > Palsa-1104 > Palsa-1104 > JAQBQH01. Next base: position 837 of record JAQBQH010000004.1, on the reverse strand, counting down.
CTGCTCAAGGGGTTGCCCCCGCCGGGGCTGGGCGCGTTCGTCATGCGCGAGGTTTGCCGCGCGCTGGCATATGCGCATGCGCTGTGCGACGAGCGCGGCCAGCCGCTGCAGCTCATCCACCGCGATGTGTCGCCGTCGAACGTGATGATCAGCTTCGACGGCGCGGTCAAGCTGCTCGACTTCGGCATCGCCAAGGCGCTCTCGGAGGCGAACGAGAACAAGACGGTCACCGGCACGCTCAAGGGCAAGTTCGGCTACATGTCGCCCGAGCAGGTGGAGGGCAAGGAGATCGATCATCGCGCCGACCTGTTCGCCGCCGGGGTGGTGCTGCACGAGGTGTTGACCGGCAAGCGGCTCTTCAAGGGGCAGAGCGATCTGCAGACCATCGCCATGGTGCGCGACGCCAAGGTGGACCCGCCGTCGCTGATCAACCCGGCGGTGCCCAAGGAGCTCGACGACGTCTGCCTCAAGGCGCTGTCGAAGAATCCGAAGGATCGCTGGAACGGTTGCGACGAGATGGCCGTGGCGCTCGACGACGTCGTGCACGGCATGAAGTGGGGGCCGGAGCGGCTGGCCAGCATGCTGCGCGAGCTCTTCCCCGACGAGCCGTCGCACTCGTCGGTGGTCTCGATGGCGCCGAGCGACACGATGCCGTCGTCGAACCTGACCATCGGCGCGCTCCGGCGGCACGAGCGCCGGCGTCGCGTCGCGTTCGGCGCGGCGGGGCTGGCGGTCGTCGGCGGGCTGGCGTGGCTGATCTCGGCCAAGGCGCTCAATCGGCCGGCAGCACCACCGGCGACCGCGGGCGCGATGGCGACCGGACCCGGCGCGACCGGA
>JAQBQH010000397.1 GCA_028287105.1 Myxococcales bacterium | reverse complement strand
CGCTCGTCGTCGGCTGCGGACGGGGTCACGAGGCGCGGGCCCTGGCGTCGCGCGGCGCCAAGGTCGTCGCCGTCGACTTCGCGGCCGGCGCGCTGGCCGAGGCGCGCGCGCTCGCCGCCGAAGAGCGGCTGAGCATCGATTTTCGGCAGCGCGATCTGTTCACGCTGCCCAATGATCCCGAGCGCTACGATCTGGTGCTCGAGCATTGCTGTTTCTGCGCCATCGATCCGGCGCGCCGCGTCGAGTACGTCGACGTCGTGGCCGACATGCTGGCCGACGACGGCGAGCTGGTCGGCCTCTTTTGGAGCCACGGCAAGCCGGGCGGGCCGCCCTTCACCGTCGACGCGGCGGAGCTCGAACGGCTTTTTTCGCGCCGATTCGTGCTTACTCACCTCGGCGTGCCCGAGGACTCGATCGAGCGCCGTCGCGGGCAGGAGCTCCTGGCGCATTTTCATCGGAGGTGACCATGCTCGCGGTGTTGTCGTTGGTGATCATGTCGGGGCAGTTCACGGCCAACGGCAGCATCCCGGTCGCGCACACGTGCGAAGGCGCCGACACCGCGCCGTCGCTGCATTGGCTGGGCGTGCCGCCGACCGCCAAGAGCCTGGCGCTCGTCGTCGACGACCCGGATGCGCCCGATCCCAAGGCGCCCAAGAAGACCTTTGTCCACTGGGTCCTGTACAACCTGCCGCCGACGGCGACGGCGCTGCCGGCCGGCGCGACGCGGGCGCAGCTCCCGCCGGGGACGCGCGAGGCCAACAACGACCATCAGGTCCTTGGGTGGCGCGGGCCGTGCCCGCCGGTCGGCCGCCATCGTTACTTCTTCAAGCTCTACGCGCTCGACACGGTGCTCCCCGATCTCGGCGCGGCGGCGGACAAGGCCATGGTGGTAGCGGCGATGAAGGGTCACATCGTCGCTGAAGGTCAGCTGGTGGGCACTTATGAGAAGCTGAGCAAGTGACGCCGATCCTCTTCGTGTCGCACGGTGCGCCCACGGTGGCGCTCGAGACCCATTCCCCGTTCGCCGATGCGCTGGGTCAGTTCGGCCAGGCCGTGCGCCCCAAGGCGATCGCGATCGTGTCGGCGCACTGGCAGACCTGTGCGCCGTCGGTGCGCACGACCGGCGCAGAGCAGCCGCCGCTCATCTACGACTTCGGCGGCTTCCCCGACGAGATGTATCGGCTGACCTATCCGGCGCCGGGTGCGCCGGCGCTGGCGCAAGAGCTCGTCGACGCGCTGGCCGCCGCGCACATCGACGGAGCGCCGCGCTGGGAAGCGGCCGTGGATGGCGCGCGCGGATGGGATCACGGCGCCTGGGTGCCGCTGCGCCTGGCGTATCCGGAGGCGCAGATCCCGGTAGTGCAGCTGTCGCTGCCGACGGCGTCGCCGGCGGCGCTGATCGCGATGGGGCGCGCGCTGCAGCCGTTCCGCGAGCGCGGCGTGCTCTTGGTGGGCTCGGGGACGGTGGTGCACAACCTTCGCGCGATCGGGGAAGAGGCGGACTGGGCGCGTGCGTTCGATGCTTGGTTTGCGGAGGTCATGGGGCGGCGGGACTTGGATCAGTTGGCGCAGTGGCGGGTTGCGGCGCCGGGGGCGGCGAAGGCGCATCCGACGACGGAGCACTTCGATCCTTTCTTGGTGGCGGCGGGGGCGACGGTGGCGGGGGATCAGATGGTGACGCTGCATGAGGAGTTCGCGTTCGGGTCGCTGTCGATGCGGACGTTTGTGATGCAGGGGTAGGGGACTTCCTGGAAGGGCCGGGTCAGGGGAGCCAGCGGAGGTGGGCGGTGGGGTCGTCGGCGAAGTTGGCGGCGGTGAGGACGTCGCGCCAGTCGGTGTTGGAGAGGGAGACGGCGTCGCCGAGTTTTTCGAGGGAGCCTTCGCTGAGCTTGAGGCAGGCGGCGCGGACGCGTTCGATGGTGCCGGGGTCGTTGTCGAGGAAGGGCAGGTCCTCGTTGCATTCGGAGGCGAGGAGCAGGATCGCCGCGGCGCGGTCGGAGGGCGGGAAGAGGCGGGCGACGCGGCGCGTGATCGCTTCGCCGAGGGCGGCGGCGGCGGCGTGGACGGATTGTTTGGCGTCGTTGTCGGTCATCGGAAGATCAGCCTGCGGTGGAGGGCGTCGCCGCCGCCGCGTTCGTCGCGGGAGATGGTCCAGATGTCGATCGTCGAGCCCGGGGCGGGCAGGTGCTTGTCGAGAGTGAGCGTCGTGTCGGGGCGGGCGACGCCGGTGGCCTCGTTGGAGAAGGTGCCGGCGGTCGTATACCAGGAGACGCGGACCGTTTCGTCGACGGTGCGCGGCGGGGTCGTGCGCGGGTCGCCGTCGAAGATGACGTAGGTCTCGGTGGCGTCGGGCGTGAGGAGCGCGCGCAGCGGCACTTCCTCCTTCTCGTGGACTTCGAGGGGCGCGGTGTCGTCGAGCATCACCTGGGCGTCGGCGCCGGCGTCGGCGGCGGGCACCTTGTAGATGCCCATCAGCGTCGGGTTCATGTTGCGCGAATTCGGCGTGAGCGCGCCGAGGAAGATACGCAGCGAGTAGAACGCGGTGAGCCGCTTGCCGTCCGCTTCGAGTCGCAGGCGCACCGGTAGGTAGAAGCCATTGGTCTGGTCGGGCAGGCCCACGCTTTCGAGGCCGATCATCGGCATCGTCGTCGCGATCGATCCGCCGGTTCCGAGCCGTACGAGCTGGTCGCCACCTTCGAGCGTGATGCAGTCCTGATTGACCGACTGTCCCGTCGCCGGCGGCGGCGGCAGGAGACACGCGTCCCAGGTGATCGCCGGCACCGACCCGCCGGGATTGGCGAAGGTCGCGGTCATCGTCACCGCCTCGCCGGGCGCGACGTCGGGCGGGTCGGCCTTGACCTGTAGGAGGCGCAGGCCGGCGACGAGCGACGCGGGATCGAAGTTGTCGTTGCAGCCGCACACGACCACGGCAGCGACGAGGATGAGCCGCTTCATCAGAAGTCTCCCCGCACGCCGAACACCGGCAAAAAGGGTAGCCCGGCGATGGCCGACCGCTGCGTGTAGTCGAAGTTGTAGCCGTAGCCCTCGGGATTCGCCGCGCCGTAGACGTTCTGGATGTCGAGGTACATCGAGAACGACCAGCGATGGAAGGTCCACTGCTTGTCGAAGCGCACGTCGAGCTGGTTGAACGAGCCGAGCCGGCCGGAATAGATCGGCCCCTGCGTCGGGATGTAGACGTCGCCGTTGACGTCGTAGGTGGAGCCGGTGATCGGCGTGTACGGATTGCCGGTCACGTAGCGGAAGCGGATGCCGACCTGATAGCCGCGCCCGAACTTGTAGCTGCCGATGATGGTCAGGATGTGGGTCTGATCGTACTGGAACAGGCGCCACGGCTCGTCGGGGTGATCCTTCCGCTCGGAGCGCGAGATGGTGTACGCGACCCAGCCGAAGAAGCCCTTGAACAGCTCCTGGCGCACGAGCAGCTCGGCGCCGTAGACGCGCCCCTGCGAGTCGTTGACCAGGATCGGATCGCCGGGACGCTCGCCGCGCACCACCAGCCCACGTAAGTCCTTATAGAAGCCCTGCGCTTCGATGTGCAGCGACGGGGTGGGCTGGAGCTCGACACCAGCGACGTAGTGCCAGCCGCTCTGCGGCAGCACTGCCGGATTGCCGAACGACTTCAGGAACACGGTCGGGTCGGGCGGCTGATGGTACGCGCCTGCCGCCGCCTTCACCGCCGCCCACTTGTTGATCTGATAGCGCGCGCTCACGCGCGGCTCGGGCAGGACGTAGCTCTTGTCGAACGCGTCCGGGGTCGTCTGGTAGCCGCGGAACGAGAAGACGTCGAGCCGGAACTGCGGCGTGATGAGCAGCCCCTTGATGGGCGTGAAGTTGAGCGCGACGAACGGCGCGAAGGTGATCTCGTCGAGCGTGACCTGGTCGAACACAAACGCGCCGCCAAAGCCCATACCGGAGTCGCCCTCGCGCGGCATGCCGCGCATCGGCCCGTTGGCCGACAGGTACCTGCGGTTGCCCTCGAGGTCGATGCCGGCGTCGAAGCGCAGCTCCTTCCAGATCGGCTGCCGCCACGCGGCGCGCAGGCTGTACTCGAACGTGGCGGCGTCGACGGCGACGATGGTGTTGCCGAAGTTGGCCTTGAACTGGAACGGCACGTCGTAGCCGACTGACGGCGTCAGCGTCAGCACCGCGCGATTGGCGAAGCGGTGCTGCCAGCGCGCCAGGATGCGGTGGTAGTAGGTGTGCGAGTCGAACTGCGCCTGCAGCGTCGGGTCCGACGAGCCCTTGAGCACGAGCTTCAAGACGTCGTCGGAGCCGAAGATGAAGAGGTCGACATCGTCGCGCGGCGTCGCCTTCCAGCGCAGCTTGGCCTGGTAGTCGTAGTAGACGGGCGAGAGCTGGAAGTCATTGGTCGTGAAGATCGGCAGAAAGACGTCGATCCAGCTGCGGCGCGCGCTCACGGCGAACGAGAGGTTCTTGGTGATCGGCCCTTCGAGCATGAGCGAGCCGTCGATGAGGTCGAGCTGCACGAAGCCGTGGTAGCCGTCGGTGCGCGGGCCGCGCGTCTCGACCTCGATGACGCCGCCGAGGCCGCGCCCATGCTCGACGCTGTAGCCGCCGGGCAGGAACTGCAGCGCCGACACCATCTCGCTGTTCACCGTCGAGCGCAACCCGCCGAAGTGATAGAGCGTCGGGATGTAGACCCCGTCGACGTAGGTGCGCGTGTCTTGCGGCGACGAGCCCCAGACGATGATCTGCCCGCCGCCGAACGGCGCGCGCGCGACGCCGGGCAGGTTCTGCACCGCCTTGAGCGTATCGCCCTGCGTGCCGGGGATGCGGCGCAGCTCGTCGCCCGAGAGGGTCTGCTCGACCGCCTCGACCACGGGCCGCTGGCCGCGCACCGTCGAGGTGTAGCGTTCGCGGGCGGCGACGTACCAGGTGGTCGACAGGCTCTTGCCCGGGTTGAGCGTCACCTTGAAGTCGCTCTTGACCACCTCGGGGCCGACGACGTGGATGGTGTGCGCACCGACGGGCACGTCGACGCGAAACCGGCCCGCGGCGTTGGTCGTGGTCGTGAGCGGCCCGTCGTCGATGATGACGGTGAGGCCGGCCAGCGGCTCGCGATCTCCGGCGCGCAGCACGCGCCCGTCGACGGGGACGCTCTCGACGCGCGGCGTGTCGGTGGCGGCGGGCGGCGGTGGCGGCGGCGGCGCTTTGAAGAAGAAGCGATATTGATAGGTGATGCGCACCGGGACCGGCTTGCCGCCGGACTCGCCGGGCGCGAACTCGAACTGGCGCGCGGCGGCGATGGCGGCGTCGTCGAACTCCTGCCCGCCCGATTGCGCGACGTCGACCTTGACCACCTTGCCGGCGGCGTCGATGTCGATGGTCAGGACGACGTCGACCTGCTTGCGCTCGGCGAGCGCAGCCGGCGCTTCGGCCTCGATGAAGCGCAGAAGCTTGGGCGCCTGGTCGAGCCGGGCGGCGGGCACGTCGGGCCGGGCGGCGGGCGCCTCTTGTCCAAAGGCGGCAACGGGGACGAGCGCAGTCGAAGCGAGCAGCGGCAACAGGTGCAGCGCGAATCTCACGCGCGCGTCAGCTCCGTCACGATCGTCGCAAGCGAGGGCAATTGGTCGAGGAGCATAGCCCGGGGCGGCATCTCCCAATCGTCAAAATCGAACGCCGGCGCCACCGTGCACCCGCACCAGGCCCAGCCATCGCCCGTGCGCGCCGCCTGCCAGACCCCCGCCGGAACGACCGCGACCGGGGATTCGCGCGACAGCCGCGCCATCGCGTGCACGCCGTCCGCGATCGTGTGCAGCTCGAGCGGCGCACCGTCGTAGAAGTGCCACAGCTCGGTGCGGCTGCGCAGCCGGTGCAGCGGCGAGAGCCCGTGCGCGTCGAGGACGTAGTGGATGGTCGTCACCGCGCGGTCGCGATGCAGCTCGCGAAACCAGCCGCCCTCCGGATGTGCCGTGAGGCCGAGCGTTTGCACCAACTGATCGACTCGCGAGGTCATCGGCGCGTTGTATCATCCCGCCCCGAGGGTTCATGGGCAGAATCGCCGACGTCGCCGAGAAGTTCTGGACGGGCGCCATTTCGACGCACGATCAGCATCCGTTCACTCCGCTCATGGCGCTCGAAGAGGTCGCGCCCGGCGTCGCCTTCGTCTCCAGCTTCGCCAACGTCACCGCCGTCGCCGGCGAGCGCGGCCTGACGCTCATCGACACCGGCTCCGCGCAATTCGCGTCGCAGGTGCACGGCTCGGTGCGCGAGTGGTCCGAGGCGCCCGTCGAGCTGGCCGTCTACACGCACGGCCACATCGATCACGTCTTCGGCATCAAGAGCTTCGACGACGAGGCCGCGCGCGAAGGGCGCCCGGCGCCGCGGGTCATCGCGCACCAGGCGGTGTTGCAGCGCTTCGATCGCTATCGCGCGACGGCCGGCTACAACAGCTGCATCAACTCGCGCCAGTTCTCCGTCGCCGTCTCGTTTCCGCGACGGTTTCGCGAGCCCGACGAGACCTACGCGTCGCAGCTCACCGTCAACCTCGGCGGCTTCGACGCCGAGCTCCATCATGCGCGCGGCGAAACGGACGATCACACCTGGATCTGGATCCCGTCGAAGCGGGTCCTGTGTACGGGCGATCTGTTCATCTGGGCCGTGCCGAACGCGGGCAATCCGCAGAAGGTGCAGCGCTATCCGCGTCAGTGGGCCGAGGCCTTGCGCAAGATGGCCACCGTCGGTGCCGAGGTGCTGCTGCCCGGTCACGGCGTGCCGATCTACGGCGAGGCGCGCGTGGCCGAGGCGCTGTCGACGACGGCGGAGCTGCTCGAGACGCTGCACGACCACACGCTCGCGCTCATGAACGCCGGCGCGCCCTTGAGCGCCATCTTGCGCGAGGTGGTCGTCCCCGAACATCTGGCGCAGCGGCCGTGGCTGCAGCCGATCTACGACGAGCCCGAGTTCATCGTGCGCAACGTGTGGCGCCTGTACGGCGGCTGGTGGGACGGCGATCCCGCCGCGCTCAAGCCGCCCGAGCCGACCGCGATCGCCCGCGAGGTGGCGGCGCTCGCCGGCGGTGCGACGGCGCTGGCCGCGCGTGCCGAGGAGCGCGTCGCCGCCGGAGAGCTGGCGCTCGCGTGTCAGCTGGCGGAGTGGGCGCTGCAGGCGGCGCCCAACGACGACGGAATTCAGGCGATTCGATCGAGGATCTATCTCTTGCGCGCTGCCAGGGAGACGTCGCTCATGGCGCGCAACATCTTTACGGACGCGGCGGAGCGGCCGTCGAAGCGAGGTCCTTCAGTGCCTTGAGACGCGGCGCCTCGAACTCGTCGCCGCGCTTCCAGTCGGGCATCTTCGGCGCGTCGGCGATGCGCATCAGCGCCACCGTCATGAGCTGCACGTCGTCGACGGCGCCGTCGAAGCTCCAGGTCGCGTCGAGCTGATCGCTCGGCTGGTGGTAGCGCTCCTTGGTGAAGTGCTCGTGCAGATCCTTGCCCCACTGGGCATCGTGGCCCGGGTGGCGCACGCCGGCTTTCAAGTACATCGCCGGCACGCCGATGCGCGCGAAGTTGAATTGGTCGCTGCGATAGAACCCGCCCTTCTCGGGCATCTCGTCGGGCGTGACCTCGCGCTTCTGCGCACGCGCGACGCCGACGACCACGTCGTCGAGCGAGGACTTGCCGAAGCCGACGAAGCCGATGTCGGAGGCGCGGCCCCAGATCTGGAGCCCGTCGATGTTGAGGTTGGCTGCCATGCGCCCGGGCGCGACGACGGGATGCTTGCAGAAATATTCGGAGCCGAGCAGGCCCGACTCCTCGGCAGCGACGGCGGCGAACAAGATGGAGCGCTTCGGCCGCGGCTCGACCGCGGTGATGGCTTCGGCCACGTTCAAGATCGCGGCCACGCCCGAGGCGTTGTCGAGCGCGCCGTTGAAGATCTTGTCGCTGCCCTTGGCCGCGGCGCGCACGCCCAGATGATCGTGATGCGCGGTGACGACGACGACCTCGGCCTTGAGCTTGGGATCGCTGCCGGGCAGCATGCCGAGGACGTTGGCGGTGCGCACCTTCTCGAGCTTGACCTTGAGCGCCGCGCTGAGCTTGACGCCGAGCGAGACCGGCTTGAACTCGCGCTTCTCGGCCGACCGGCGCAGCTCGTCGAGATCGCGGCCGCCGAGCTTGGCGATGCGGCGCGAGGCGTCCTCGGTGGTCCACATGCGCAAGGTGACGCGCGGGTCGCCGTTGGCGGGGAGCTCGAACGACTGGCCGCTCCAGCTCGACTGCACCACCTGCCACGGATAGCCGGCTGACGGCTCGGTGTGGATGATGATGACGCCGGCCGCGCCGTGGCGCGCAGCCTCGGCGTACTTGTAATCCCAGCGGCCGTAGTAGAGGCGGGTCTTGCCGGCGAAGAGCTGCGGATCGCTCTCGGGGTCGTTGTTCATGACCATGACGACCTTGCCGCGCACGTCGACGTCCTTCCAGTCGTCCCACTTCTGCTCGGGCGCGGTGATGCCGTAGCCGACGAAGACGACCTCGGCGTCGCGGATCGCCATCGCCTCGGACTGCAGCCCCGGCGCGAGGACGCTCTCGGCGTAGGGCTGGATCGAGAGCGACTTGCCGCCGGCGGTGACGGTGATGGGCGTGACCACTTCACTCGTGAGTCCGACGATGTCGAAGTGCTGCAGCCAGCCCTTGTCGTCGCCGGCCGGGGTGAGGCCGAGGCGCTCGTACTGGGCGGCGATGTAGCGCATGGCCAGCTCGCTGCCGCGCGAGGCGGGCGCGCGGCCTTCGAGCAGATCGTCCGACAGATAGCCGATGTGCGCCGAGAGCGTGCGGGCGCTGATGCGCGCGGCGGCCGCTTTTTCGCGCGCGCTGAAGGCGGCAGGCAACGCGGCGGTGACGGCGAGAATCGAAAGGAGGACGAGCTTGGTCATGCGCGCTTGTTACCACGTTTGGGACCGCGCCGCCGCCGGGCCGGCTCGTCGTCGAAGAGCATGGGGGCGGCGCGCTCGTCGACGCCGAGCGCCGCGACCAGCGTCTCGAGCGAGGCGGCGAGCGCGCGGCGCTTGGCCGGCGAGAGCTCCTCGATGGCGGCGATGATGCGATCCTGCGACGCCGCCGGCGCACGCCGGAGCAGCGCCAGGCCGCGGCGCGTCGGCAGGAGCTCGAGGCGGCGGGCGTCGTCCGCGTTGGCCCGCCGTTGCACGAGGCCCAGCTCGACGAGCCGGCTCACCACCACCGAGACGGAGGACTGGTGCGTGAGCGTGCGCGCGGCCAGCTCGTTGAGCGACAGGGGCCGGACCGGATCGAGCTTCTGCAGCACGAAGAGCTGCGCCGCCGAGAGCCCCACACGCTCCTCGGAGACGCGCGATCCCTCGCGCAAAATGCGCACGATGCGACGGATCGAGTCGAGAACGCGCTGCGGAGTGGACATCGTTTGGGAGCCCATATAATATTCTCGTCCGTGAGGGGACAGACGAAAAATCTTGGAGGTGACGCAATGACCCGGGTCGTATGCACGTTGTCGCTGCTGGCGTTGGTGGGTGGTGGGTGTGCGCACAAACAAGAGACCAAGGCGGAGGCGCCCAAGCAGGAGAGCGCGGCTGCGCCCCAGGCGTCGTCGGCGCCGGCGCCGGCTGCGAGCGGCGCCAAGATGTGCGCGACCGACCTCGACTGCGGGGCCAAGCAGCTGTGCATCAATAATAAGTGCACCGATATCACCGCCGATCTGGCGGAGTGCACCAACGTTCGCGTCCACTTTCCCTTCAACTCGGACGAGATCGACGCCAACGACAAGAGCCATCTCGATCGTTCGGCGCGCTGTCTGAAGGCGGACCACTCGCTGCACGTCGCCATCGAAGGCAACGCCGACGAGCGCGGCACGCAGGAGTACAACATGGCGCTCGCCGATCGGCGTGCGCGCGCGGTGCAGAGCTACCTGCAGTCGCTCGGCGCGTCGCAGCAGCAGATGGCGACGGTGTCGTTCGGCAAGGAAAACCCGGAGTGCCAGGAGCACGACGAGGCTTGCTGGGCGAAGAACCGCCGGGCCGCTCTGAAGGC
>JAQBQH010000383.1 GCA_028287105.1 Myxococcales bacterium | reverse complement strand
CTACCGCCTCGGCCAAGCCTGCCGCGCCGCCCAAGAAGACGAAGAGCGCCGCGCGTCCTGCGCCGCCGCCGCCCGCGTCCTCGGAGCCGCCGCCGCCGGCCGTTCCGCCGCGCGTCACGCTGCACGTCTGGTCCCCCGAGAAGGCCACCGGCTTCGAGCCCGAGGAGCGCGTCGAGGCGGCGATGGAGGAGGTGCTGGTCGCCGAGCCGCGCCTGCGGTTCACGCCCTTCGCCAACATCGTGGCGCCCGCCGACGAGCCGTTCCAGGCGCTGACCGTCGCCGATCAGGCGCTCGCCGACGCCAAGAAGGCCTACGCCGACATGGACGTCGAGCGCGCCAAGCAGCTCCTGCAGACCGCGCTCAAGACCTACCAGAAGCATCTGCCGGCGCTGGCGTCGCGTCCCGACGGCGTCTCGCCGATGCGCGACGGCTTCATCGAGCTGTCCAAGGCGCGCTTCTTCGAGGGCAACCTCGACGGCTCGCGCGATGCGTTGCGCTACGCCTTCGTCCTCGACGGCACGGTGCGCTGGAACAAGACGTTTCCGCCGCAGATGAAGAAGACCGTCGTCGAGGCGCGGCTGCTGTACGACACGCTCGGCGTCGGCAAGCTGATCATCGACTCCGATCCGCCCGGCGCGACGGTGTGGCTCAACGGGCAGAAGCTGCCCGAGCGCACGCCGACGCAGTCGATCGACGCACCGAACGGTCCCAACTTCATCAGCTACGCGCGGCGCGGCTACGCGCCGATGACGCAGGCGTTCGAGGTCGCCGGCGGCAACGACGAGGCGCGGCCGTTGGCCACGCTCTCGCGATACGCGAAGAATCCGCTGGCGCCGATCGATCGTGCGCGCGCGCGCATCGAGGACTCGCCGGCGCCGCGGACGCTCAAGGACGCCTGCGCGATGTTGAACGTCGACATGCTGGTGCTGGTCAAGAGCGCGCGTCCCGGCGAACGTGACGACGAGACCCCGCAGACCCTCACCGCGTACCTCTACGACGCGCGCAACTTCCGCATCATCAACCGGCTCGAGATGCATGTCGAAGGCGACGTGCAAGCGACGGCGCGGGTGATGGCGCGCGAGCTGTTCCACGGCACGCGTCTCGACGGCGTCTACTTCGCGCCGGTGGCTGCTTCGCAACCGAAGTGGCACGAAAGGCTCTGGTCGTCCGTAAACACGGACTTGGGAAGATTTCGGCACTGGAAGGGCTTCTGGTACGTCGTTGGCGGCGTGGCCGGCGCAGTGGTGGTCGGCACCGTCGTCGGCGTGACCGCGTCGCATCAGCGACAGATCGCGGTCGACACGGTGTTGCTCGGTGGACATTAGAATGATGAGGGGTCGATGAAGAGCTTGATTGCATTGGTAGGGACGCTGGCGATGACGACGAGCTGCTCGCAGGGCGTCAGCGTCGACAACGGCAATCCGTCGGGCACCGTCGCCGGCGTCATCGTCGACGCGACCAACGAGCAGCCGCTCGCGGGCGCGACGGTGACGGTGATCGCGGGTGACAAGACCGAGACGGCGATGGCCGACATGAACGGGCAGTTCGCCGTCACGAAGGTTCCGGCCGGAACCTTCATCATGTCGGTGGCGCAGATGGGCTACGTGACGGCGCAGATCACCGACACGCTCTCGGGCGCGGTCGGAAATTTCCCGGTCTCGAATCCGCAAAAGACCGTCGGGCCGCTCGGGCTGATCCCGGCCGGCGGTACCTTCGCGGTCCACGTCATCGACGAGAGCGGCGGCGCGGTAGCGAGCCTGAAGCTGTCGGCGCGCACGATGGTGCGGCAGGTGATCTTCCAGAACGGCACGCCGGTAGGGCAGGGCGGCTACGAGGTCTCGGCGACCACGGGCGCCGACGGCACGGCGACGTTCAGCGGGCTGCCGATGTATGGCGCGTTGGCGGGCATCGTCGACGACACCTTCCAGGTCGCGGTGCCGCCGACGAAGGTGATGGGGACCGAGATCTACAACTTCCTCGGCCTGCTGGCGACGTTCCACTTGAACGGCCTCGGGTCGTCGGCGCAGGTGATCCACCTGGCGGGGCCGAATACGCCGCTGGTGATCAGCGACTCGAACATCGAGTACCTGCGCGGCCGCACCGGGTCCGCCACGCCGGCGTTCGCGGCGCCGGTGGGATCGTTGGTTCCGATCAACGGCCCCATCAACATCGCGTTCAATCAGGCCATCAACGGCAGCTCTTTGCGCGCCCAGTTCCTCGACGCTGACGGCAAGCCGATGTCGAACATGGCGATGGCGATGGTGACGCTCAACGTCGTGCAGATCACGCCGTCGGCGCCGCTGCCGGCGGGCAAGCGCTTCAACCTCATCCTGCACGCCACGGCGGCGACGCAGGCCGGCACCGTCGGTGGTCCGACGGCGGAGCTCAACACGACGGCGCCGTTCTTCACGCAGCCGCCGTCGGGCGCGCCGATCGCCGTGGTCGCCAACTCGGTGGCGACGGTGGCGCCGGCCGCGGGCCCCGTCGAGGTGTCGTTCGAGCTGTCGGAGCCGATCGGCGTCGGCGGCGGCAACAACGCGGTGCTCGATTGCGTCGCGTTCTACGAAGTGCCGAGCAGCGCCGGCTTCAACAACGATCCCAACGTGCCGTTCCAGGGCGACTGGAAGGCCACGCCCGCCAGCTCGCCGCCGACCAACCTGGTCTGTCGGCAGCCGCTCGGCGTCGTCGGTGGCCCGCAGATCAACGTCACGCAGCTGACCTCGCTCGAGAGCACCAACGCCACCAACAACCCGACGCTGGTCACCGGCTTCTCGTCGAAGTTCAAGATCCAGATCTCGCTGTCGCCGCAGAACGCCAACGCCGGCCCCTGCAAAATGCAGAACCCTGTCGGCACGCTCCCGGGCTGCAGCCTCCCAGCGACGGGCACCAAGGTCCACCTGGTCTTCTCGCGGCAGGACTCGACGACGACGGTCAAACGCGTGAACGGCACGCCGGTTCCGGATACGATTATCGTCCAGCTCTAGTCGACGCGGCCGCCGCGCCCCCGCCGCCCGTACCCGCTACGCGTTCTCGCCCCTAGCCATCTATCCCGGTTGCACACGGACCGCACGAGTCCCCGCCCCACGCCAGCCTTGGGAAGGGGTAAGTGCGTGCGGGAAGCCGCTCGTTCTTACCGGAGACATAGGTGGCCCTTCAGGGCTGCGGAGGCAGACCGTTCGTGTAGCGGTCGGACGGGAACGGGTACGGGCTGCGGGGAGGGGGTCGGGAAAGGGTAGGGGTACGGGAGAGCGGAGGAGCTTTAGAACGCCGTCAGCTTCGGACGCTCTGCGGATTTCTTGAGGTCCGACAGCACATCCTTCTGCTGCGTCATCAACTGCGCCGCCTGCGTGCGAATCTCGGCCATGCGGCGGATGTAATCCTTGACCGCGAGGAAGTCGGGATTGCCTGCCGCCACCGCCTTGAACAGCGGGGTCTGCTGCAGCGGCATCACGATCGCCTCGGGCTTGCCCTTGACCGGTCGCGTGCCCCAGCCGGCGCCCGAATCGAGCCGGTACTGGAAGCCCTTCAGCTCGTTGGCGTTGCAGTCCGTCTTGCCCGCCTCCGGGCACACCGGCGAACCGACCTCGACGAATTTCGCCAGCATGAGGCCGCCCTGCGGCTCGACGACGACGCCGTAGTTCTTGTCCGACTTCGCGCCTTCCTTGCCGATCCGCATCAGCGCGTCTTTGTCGTTCTCGGTCTTCTTCGAGTGCGTCGTGATCTGGTCGTACAGCTTCATCGTGCCGTCGTAGTACTGCATCAACCGCTCGACGATGACCGGCTCGAGGCTGTTGTAGTTGGTGTGGAAGATCTTCACCGTGTCCGGCTTCGCCAGGTTCAGCGATCCGAGCTTGGCGGATAGGTCGATGTCGATCTCGCCCTTGCGTCCGGCCGGCGTCGAGTTGAGTGTGTCGACGATCACACTCAGGTTCTTCGCCATCCGCTCGACTTCCTCGCGGATCATCCCGGCCTGCTCGGTCGTGATGTTGTACTCGATGCGGTCGCGCTGAATGCGGCCACACGCGTTGCCGACAACGAACGGAATCAGCGCGATGCCGCCGATCAGCATCAACCGGCCGCCGACCTTCGACTTCTTCATCGTCGCCGCATCGCCGTCGTTGGCAGTGCCGGGCAGCGACTGCCCGATGCCGTAGAACGCCGCCAGGTTGGCGGCCGCGGCCTGCTGTTGCGCCGAGAACGGATCGCGTCGCGGATCGGCTGGCGCCGCCGGTTGTTGCGGCGGAGGTGGCTCTTCCCGACGCCCGAACGGCGGCGGCGGTCCCGACGGAGCGGCGGTCGGTTGGTGCTGCTGGGGCGCGCCAAAACTGGACGGCGGCGCCACCGGCTGACCGGTAGGAGGAGTGGTGTTCGGAGCGGCCGCAGGCATCGCGGCCGCTTTTTTCAGGCCGAGGCGCGCCTTCAGATCACTGATGTCGCGCGGGCCGGGCTTCTTGTTGTCATCCAAGGGGGCCGTTCCTCCCGATTATCGCGCAAACCTACCAACCGACTATATAGCTGTCAAGGAGTTGTCCCGGTTTAGGTCGGGCGCCGTCGTTCACGACCGTCGCTGTGAACGAAAGTTCCCGCCCGTCTCCGAACCCCCCGTCCTGCAAGGGTTTGTCGTATGGCACGGCGGCTGCTGTACGGGCCCGCCATGATGCCTTCGTTCCGCTATGCAGCCCTGGCGCTTCTCGCCGTACCCTCGATCGCCTCCGCCCAGGTGATGATCGAGCCGGCCGCACCGCCGATCCCGCCGGCCCCCGCCGTGGTCGTGGCGCCGCCACCTCCGCCGACGGTCTACGCGCCGCCTCCTCCGACGGCCTACGCACCGCCGCCACCCACCGTCTACGTGATGCCGCCGCGTCCGCCGACGATGTACTTCGCGCCCGGCGCCATGCCGCCGCACGTCTACATCCGCGAGCGCATCCGCTGGCACCTGCGCCGCATGCCGCGCGTCGTCGTCGTCGGTGCGCCGCCGCCCGTGGTCGTGGCGCCGCCGCCGTCGTACCAGTATCCGTCGCCGCCGGTGATGCCGCTGCCGCCCGTGCCGCCGCCGGTGATCGTGCCGCCGCCGTGCTGCTACTCGGGCTACTACGCGCCGCCCGCGCCGGAGCTCGTCGTGACGCGCCAGCGCCCCGTCGTCCCGATGTGGACGTCGCGCATCGGCCTCGGCGTGCGCGGCACCGGTCAGGTGATCCAGAGCGGCTGGAACAACCTCGGCATCGGCGGCGAGTTCCTCTATCGCGCCTCGCCGCACCTCTCGACGGAGCTCGCCGTCGAGTACCAGCGCTCGGCCGCCACGCCCCTCGACCGCGTCGACATCCCCGTGACGTTCGGGCTGCGCGTGCACATCGGCCGTCCGACCTGGGTCGTGTCGCCGTACTTCGTGTTCGCCGGCGGTCTCGCCTTCGCGTCGCAAGATCTGAAGTTCACCACCGACGACGCCATCTACCTCGACGGACAGATCGGCGGCGGTCTCGAGCTGCGCCTCGGCCAGCACGTCGCCGTCACCGCCGACGCGCGCCTCGACATGAAGAAGCGCGCCAACGACGTGGCCGAGAATGTGGTCGCCACCTCGTCCGTCGACGGCAAGCCCGTCCACGCGCTCGGCGACGAGGTCGGCGGTCAGTTCCGCCTCGGCGTCGCCGTCTACTTTTAAGCTTGGCTTAGCTTAGGAACGACAGCCGACAGCCGACGGCTCACCGTCCGGATCGTGGTACGATCCGAGAACTGTGAGCGGTCGGCTGTCGGCTGTTGGGGATCTACAGGGCAGCGGTTTCCTGCGCCAGCTCGCCGCGCAGGAACGAGTCGATGATCTCGCGATCGTCTTCGCTCATGCGCGTGAAGCGGACGCCGTGCGCCTTGGCCCAGCGATGCTCCGAGAGCTTGATGCCGTCGACGCGGAGGATGCGCGCCGAGCCCGGCAGCTGGAACTCCAGCGACACTTCCGAATGCTCGAAGTCCGGCTCGAACACCTTGTAGAGCAGCATCCCGCCGCGCGAGATGTTGACCGCGCGGCACGTATGCGGCTCACCGTCGATGTACTTGTTGAGCAGGATGTCGATCGACATACGCTGCTCGCCTCGGTAATCCTTCTTGAACATCGACGCCTCCAGTGCGTGTAGTTAGATGTAGGCTAGAGTAGGCAACCGGGGAGCGCAAGTTTTCGCATGTCCGACGCCGTGAAATCGCTCGAAGGGCCCGAAAGGCTTCTAGGAAGCCGCGTTCTCGATTTCGAGCTCAAGGCAATCATAGGTTCCGGCGGAATGAGCGTCGTCTATCGCGGCGAGCACCGCGTGACCCAACAGGCGGTGGCCATCAAGATCCTGCCGCCGGAGCTCGCCGTCCACGAGGAGCTCAAGGCGCGCTTCGTCGAGGAAGCGCGCGTGCTGGCCAAGCTCGAGCACCCCAACATCGTCCATCTCAACAACTTCACCGAGGCGGGCGGGCGGCTGTGCCTGGTGATGCAGTTCGTCGAGGGCGTCACGTTCGAGGCGAAGATCGTGCAGCACGGCAAGGTGCCCGTCGACGAGGCGCTGCGCGTCGGCATCGAAGTCTGTCGCGCGCTCGAGTACGCCCACGCGCAGGGCGTCGTGCATCGCGACATCAAGCCGTCGAACATCATCGTGCGCACCGATGGCGCCGTGAAGGTGACCGACTTCGGCATCGCCAAGATGATCGGCAACTCGCGGCTGACCTCGACGGGCCAGACGATGGGCACGGTGCGCTACATGTCGCCCGAGCAGGTGCGCGGCAAGCCCGCCGACGCACGCAGCGACCTCTACTCGCTCGGCATCACCCTCTACGAGGCGCTGTGCGGGGTCACGCCGTTCGACGGCGAGAACCACTTCGACATCATGCAGCAGCACCTGCGCAATCGTCCTCCGTCGCTGGCGAAGAGCGGCGGGATGGTGCCGGCGTCGGTCGAGAAGATGCTGATGCTGTCGCTCGAGAAGAGCGCGGCCGATCGCTATCCCGACGCCGCGGCGTTCCGCGCCGCGATCGAGAAGGTGTTGCCCGATCTGCCGCGCGGCAGCGATGCCACAGTCGCTCAGCCGTCGGGCGGCCGGCGCAGCCGCATCGCACCGGCGCTCGGTCTGGCGGTGCTCGTGGCCGGCGGCGCAGGCGCGACGTTCCTGCTGGCGCGGCAGCTCAACAAGAAGCCGGCGCCTACCGGCAAAGCGGCAACCGCGACGGGGCAGGCGGTCAAGCCGGCGGCGAAGCCCGAGAGCGTCGCGTCGCGATGGCCGACGCCGCACGCGATTGCTGGCGAGGTCGTCGTCACCGACGAGCGCTTCGAGGCGGACGGCGTGCGCGTGCAGTCGACCGCCCGCCGCAACGCCGCCAAGGTGCGCGACGCCTACAAGAACATCCTCGAGGAGCTGCGCATGTTCCTCGGCGGTGTCGAGATCCCGGCGGCGCGCGCCCTCGCGGCGAGCGAGCTGCATCCCGCGCCGCTCAACATCGTCGTCGTGCCGCAGGCGATGCTCGACACGCCCTCGCTCTGGCCGAAGTTTCCCATGACCCAGGGGAGCACCTACCCATCACGCTACGTTCCGGAGAAGGGAACGCTGTTCGTCAACGATGGGGCCGGCTTCGAACGGAACGATCTGGCCTTTCCGGTGGCCAACCACGTGCTCAGCGCGGTTCGATCGCTGACGACTTCCGACATACTTCAGCTCTCGGAAAAGTTTGAGGCGTATTACATTTCCAAGGGGCCGAGATAAGTTGTCCACAGTGGCTCTCCGACGGAGTGCCGAAATATCGTTCACCCTCGATGTGGACGAAACGGGTCGTTTCCGCTGTGTTTCGCTTTCCACTGTCCGTTTGCGAGGTTAGCTCGATTCGCACATACCTGTAGGATAATGCGAGAAAATGGCGCACCCCCCCTGTGGATAACTTGTGCGGAACTGCCTGCCGGGGCTCGTTGGGTTTGAGTTTGACAGCCCGGATCTCGAATGAGATAGTCGCCGCCGGCAACGTATAGCCACCTCATTTGGGAGGGGTTCAGGATGTACCGTGCTCGTATCCCGCTCGCCGCCGCGGTCGTCATCCTACTGACGACGGTCGCGGTGCTGCTGTCGGTCCGCGCAAGTCTAGGCAGCGCGGCGCAAGCCGAAGTGGAGAAGCGGGTAGAGCGGGCGCAGGCCACCTGGCCATCGCTCGATCTGCTCCGCGGCATCGATCTGACCAACGAGACCGCCAAGCTCGCGCGCGACGACGAGTTCGGCGCGATCTTCGAGAAGAAGGGCGCCGACGAACAGCGGCAGGCGGCCTTCCTCGCGGTGTCGGGCCACAACGGGCGCCTCGAGGCGGCCGGGCACAAGGCCGACATCGTCGCCGTCGTCGGCGCCAACGGCCACGTGCTGGTGCGCGACCTCAACATCAACGCCATGTACGACGACGACCTCCGGGCCAAGTATCCGTCGGTGGGCAAGGCGCTCGACGGCGTGGCCAACAAGGACGTCTGGAACTTCGACGGCCACCTCTATCGCGTCGGCGCCTCGCCGATCCGCGCCAGGGGCGGCGTCGTCGTCGGTGCGCTCATCGTCGGGTACGTCGCGTCGGCGTCGGACGCGGCCGGCGATCGCGAGAAGCTCGGGACCGAAGTCGCCTACTTCCTCGACGGCAAGGTGCACGCGTCGAGCTTCCGCCACGAAGGCGGCGAGAGCGTCGAAGAGAAGGAGCTGGCCCGGCAGCTCTTCGAGGGCTCGAAGCTGGCCGATGGCGCCATCGCCGGGCAGATGACCAAGCCGACGACGGTGAAGATCCGCAACGAGGACTTTCTCGCTGCCGCCGGACCGCTGCCTGGCAACCTGACGAAGTCGAAGTCCGGCTACGTGGTGTTGACGTCGCTGACGACGGCCCACGCGGGCATCGCGTCGATGGAGTTTTTGGTGATGGCGCTCGGGATGGTGGCGTTCCTCGTCGCCATGGGCGCGGTCGTGCTGACGGCGACGCGCTTCCTCCAGCCGCTCGACAGCATCGAAGGCGGCGTGGCGGAGGTCATCAACGGCAATCGCGACTACTCGTTCGATTCGCCGTCGACGGACTTCGAGGGGCTGGCCAACGGGCTCAACGTCATGCTGGCGCGCCTGCTCGGTCGGCCCGACCCCAGCGACGACGATCTCGGC
Source organism: Myxococcales bacterium (assembly GCA_028287105.1). Taxonomy (GTDB): domain Bacteria; phylum Myxococcota_A; class Polyangia; order Palsa-1104; family Palsa-1104; genus JAQBQH01. Next base: position 10,124 of record JAQBQH010000383.1, on the reverse strand, counting down.
GACAGCGGCGATGGCAGCGATAGCGGCGCGGCACGCTGGGGCGGAGAGCTCTCGGTGGACGCGTCGACGACGGGGCCGCAGACCTCGCCCGAGCTGGCGGCGCTCGCCGAGGAGGCCGAGGAGCCGTACCTCAAGCGCACCTTCGACGAGTACGTCGCGGCGCGCAAGCAGACCGGCGAAGGCACCGAGGGGCTCACCTTCGACGGCTTCTCGTCGAAGCTCAAGCAGAACGAGGCGGCGCTCAAGAAGAAGCACGGCGCGCGGCTCTGCCGCTTCAAGGTGGTCGTCAAGAACGGCCAGGTGACCTTGAAGCCGTTCCCCATTCAGTAACCGTCGAGCATCGCCCTTCGACGAATGCTCACTTCGTCGGGATCGTAGCGTAGCCTCCGGGGTCGGGACAAACCTCGCGCAGCTTGCAGGCGGCGCAGGGCTGGCCACGCCACAGGCCATCGAAGATCGCCTGCACGCGGTCGAGCAGCTCGAAGTCTTCGGTGACGAAGCCCAGCTCGAAGTTGCGCTTGTCGTCGCCCTTCATGCCGAGGCCGGCGCCGGTGAAGTTGGCCGAGCCGATGTAGAGCCAGGCACCGTCGACGATGACCGCCTTCATGTGCACGCGCGGGCAGTGCTTCATCTGTAGGCCGCCCTTGACGAGGCCGGGGTGGCGATCGAAGGTCGCGCGGAAGCGGCGCGAGGGTATACCGCCGTGGAGCAGCTTGAGCTCGACGTTGCGCGCGTGCAGATCGGCGAAGACGTTGACGACCGAGCCGACGCGGCGCTTGAGGCCGGGGCGCTCGACGAAGAGCTCCTTGACGTTGGCGGTGGCGATCCAGACGCTCTCCTTCGCGCGGAGGAGGCCGCCGACGATGACCTCATCGTAGAGGGCGCGCCCGGAGACGAGCTTGCCGCGGAACTGCGCCTCGAACGACTGATCGAAGACGTCGAGCCCGCGCGCGCGGCGGATTCTTGCCAAGCTTCGAGGCTCGCACGGCGCGGGTGGGTGCGCAAAAACGTGGTACCGTCGAGGGGATGCGCGTCGCCGTCTACGGGGGTAGCTTCAACCCGCCGCACGTTGCGCACCAGCTCGCCATCACCTACGTGCTGGCGACGGCGCGGCCGCGGATCGACGAGCTGTGGCTGGTGCCGACGTTCAAGCACCCGTTCGACAAGCAGCTCGCGCCGTACGAGGACCGCGTGCGCATGTGCGAGCTGGCCGCGGGGCCGTTCGGCGACAAGGTCAAGCTGTCGCGCATCGAGGAGGAGCTCGGCGGCGAGAGCTACACGCTGCGCACGGTCAAGGCGCTGATGGAGCGCCACCCCGGCGTCGAGCTGGCGCTGGTGATCGGCGCGGACCTGGTGGCGGAGCGCGAGCGCTGGCACGGCTGGCCGGAGCTGAAGGAGCTGGTGCGCTTCATCGTCGTCGGACGGCAGGGGCAGCCGTCGGCGGGCGGGATCGAGCTGCCGGGAGTGTCGTCGACGATCGTGCGCCAGCGCGTGGCGCGCGGCGAGTCGATCGATGCGCTCGTGGCCGCCGACGTGGTCGAATACATCGCCGCGCGTGGGCTGTACCGATGAGCGACGTCTCGAAGACGCAGCGACTGCCGATGCGGCCCAAGAGCCGCGAGCGGGTGCTCGTCGTGGGCGACGGGCCGGTGGCGCGCGCGCTGTCGACGGCGCTGACGGCGGCGGACATGGCGCCCTTGCGCTGGTGGCGTCGCGCCGGGCAGCCGCTGCCGGCGGCCGACGTGGTGGTGCTGGCGGTGCGCGACGAGGCCATCGGCGAGGTGGCGACGCAGATCATGGCGCGTCACGACGACGCGGTGACGCCGCCGATCTTGCTGCACTGCGCCGGTGCGCTGCCGGCGGAGGAGGCGTTCGCCAAGTTGCCGCGCCGGCCGCTCGGAGCGGGCGTGCTCCATCCGCTCAAGCCGATCGCCGGGCGCGACGAGGACGCGCAGCTGGCCGGCTGCATCTTCGCGGTCGAGGGCGACGGACCGGGGCGCGAGGCGGCGCTGCGGCTGGTCGATCGCATGGGCGGCGTGGCGCTGGTGCTCGAGGCGGCGCAGCTGCCGAAGTACCACGCGGCGGCGGCGCTGGTGTCGAACCACGCGGTCGCGCTCGTCGACGGCGGCGTGGAGCTGCTCGAGAGCGTGGGGCTCGATCGCGCGCAGGCGACGGCGGCCCTGGCGGCGCTGCTGGCGTCGACGGCGGAGAACTTGAGGCGCGTGGGGCTGCCCGATGCGCTCACGGGGCCGATCGCGCGCGGCGACGTGTCGGTGGTGGCGCGCCACATCCTGGCGCTGCGTCCGCACGCGGAGCTGGCGGCGCTCTATCGCGCCACGGCGCGGCGCGTAACGAAGGTGGCGGCCGACAAGGGGCGGGCCACACGCGACGCCCTATTGCGCATCGCGGCGTTGCTCGTCGATTAGCCGCGCCTGCAAATGGCCGCTCCGCAAATGGCCGCTCCGCAAATAGGCGCGCTCGCAATCGGCGCGGCTGCAATAGCCGCGGCTGCAACCTGCCGTTGCGGGCCGCAAACGGTCGTGCGCGGTCGCGGAGACGCTTTACCGGTCGCGCGTGATCGCGTAGCCTCGGGCGTCATGAGAAACGTCTTCATCGCCGCGTTCATTTGCCTCTCCGGCGCGCTCGCCATCGCGAAGGGGCCGGTGCCCGAGGATTACCTCAAGGGCAAGGTCATCATCAGCGACAAGAAGCTGCCGACCTCCTGGAATTCGGTGTCGTCGTACGTCTCGACGCTGAAGAACATGAACAAGGGCTCGCTCTGGTACGACAAGAAGTCGGGCAAGCTGACGGTGCAGTACGCCGCGTTCTTCGCGCAGCCGGTCAACGACGTGCAGGTGATGCTGGTGCTCTACGACATCACCAACGGCGCGCACCTGCAGAAGGTGTCGACCGAGCAGTTCATGAACAAGGGCGATCGCGTGATCTTCAACGCGGTCGTGTTCGACAAGGAAGACATCGAGGGCAACAAGAAGTACCTCATTGCCATCGAGGACCGCCGGCGCGTGATCGCGTCGGGCACCTTCATCTTGCGTGAAGAGGGGCCGCACTATTCGGGCAAGGTCACCTTCACCGACGACGACACGAAGCCGAACAGCGACGCGCACTGACGTAGTCGCTCGAAGGGTGACGATGCGGGCATTGGCATTGGGGGTGCTACTGGCCGCGGCGACGGCGCGTGCCGACACCGCGTCGCTGGCCCGGGAGCTCGGCGGGCCGGACGACGCGGTCGCCGAGGCGGCGGCGGGCAAGCTCGCGCAGTCGGCGGAGCCGGCGGCGATCGCGGCGCTGGTCGCGGCGCTGGCCGAGGGTCCGCCGCCGAAGGTGGCGGTGGCGGCGCTCAAGGCGCTGGCGGGCAAGAAGGATGCGCGGGTCGTGCCGGCGCTGGTGGAGCGGGCGCAGCATCGTTCGCCCGAGGTGCGCAAAGCGGCGCTGGCGGCGCTGGCCGTGGCGCCGGCGACGGAGAAGCGGGCAACGGCGGCGCTGACGGCGGCGCTCGGCGATTCGGACGCCGAGGTGCGTGCGCAGGCCGCGCGCGGGCTGGGCGATCGGCGCGATCGCAGCGCCGAAGCGCGGCTGGTCAAGCTGATGGAGCATCGCGACATGTCGGCGGCCCCGGCGCTGGCGGCGATCGCCACGCCGGAGTTGGCGCATCGGCTGTCGGAGATGTTGGGGCAGGTGCCGGATCCGATCTTGTGCACGACGCTCGGAGAGATGCTCAAGCGGGCCGACTTCGGGCCGGAGCCGATTCGCGTCGAAGTGGTGCGCACGCTGTCGAAGGTGCCGGGCATCGACTCGACGGCGGTGTTGATCGAGTACGTCGCGTCCACCGAGCGCGACAAGAACCGGCCGTCGCGGCTGGAAGCGCAGAAGATCGTCGACGAGCGGAGCCGCCAGTGAGACTTGCGATGGCGCCGATGCTGGCGGTGTTGACGTCGCTGGCCGGCTGCGGCGAGGCGGCGTTCTCGGCGCATACGCGCGACAACGACGTGGGCGACTTGCAGCGGGCCATGGCGGCGTCGGCGGCGCCGGCCGCGCGCGCGGGCCATGCGATGGCTTTCCTCGTCACCGATGGCAAGTTGGTCGGCTACGATCTTGCGGACGGCAAGATCGCGTGGGAGCAGGCCGCCGACGTCAAGTCGCGCGTCATCGTCGGTGGCGGCGCGATCGCGCATCGGCAGGGCGAGCGTGATCTGGTGGTGCGCGGAGCGGCGACCGGCGACGTGCGCGCGCGGGTGACGCTGGCGGCGGACGAGACCTTCGTCGGTGCGGCGCTCGACGGCGACAAGCTGGTCTACGTAGTGCAGCTCGCCGACAAGCGCTCGGCGGTGGTCGCCATCGATGCGGGCGGCGCGCCCTTGTGGCGCCGCGAGACGCAGAGCGCGCTCGGTGCGCCGGCGGCGCGGGGCGGCCTGGTCGCGCTGCCGTTCGCGCATCAGAACCTGACGCTGCTCGACAGCACCGGACGCGAGATCGCGCGCGTTCGTGCCACCGACGAGGAGATCGCCTTCGCGCGAGCGCTGCCGGAGGGCATCTATTACGGCGGCGCGCGCGGCGTCTATCGGCTCGACGACAAGAGCGCGGCCGGAACGCGCGCCGGCTCGTCGTACGCCGAGGCGAAGCTGTCGGGCGAGCAGGTGCGCACCGCCTATCACTGGGACGGCTATCAGCCGTCGCAGTCGGCGCTCGGCGCGTTCGATCGCAATCGCCTGTTGTGGCGCGGGCGCGAGGGCGCCGGCTTCCGCGACGATCTGGCGGTCCTGCATACCTATCGCTTCTTCTTCGCGTTCGACGCCAAGGCCGGCAAGCTGCGCTGGGTCTATGCGCATCCGCGCACCGACGTCGTCGCGTCCGAGGATGCCGGCGGCGCCATCGTGTTCGCCTCTGCCGACGGCGACATCGGGCTCATCGACGCCGCCTCGGGCGCGGTTCGCATCGTGCAGAAGACGGGGTTGCGCGTGGCCGGCGCCAGCTTCGACGCCGACGGCCTGACGGCAGGCAGCGGCGCGACCCCGCCGAGCGAGGCCGAGGTGGCCAAGACGCTCGAGCAGATCGTGTACGACCACGACGCGCGCTTCGGCGCGGTCAAGGTGTTCGCCGTCGACGCGCTCGGTGACGTGCCCGGTCCGACGGTGACGGCGGCGCTCCTCAAGCTCGTGCGCGCACCGGCGGGCGCGGGCGGCCCACCGCCGGCGGCGCTCGCGCGAGCGGGCGAGAAGCTGGTCGCGCGTCGCGATCGCGCGGCGGCGCCGGCGATGCTGGAGGCGCTCGGCGAGCACTACGATTTCCTCGACGATCGCACGCCGCGCGGAGTCGACGTGCTGGCGCGCGCGCTCGGTGCGCTCGGCGCGCGCGAGGCGGCGGCGCCGCTGGCCGCGCACCTCCTCGACCACGAGACCCCCGAGCGCGCGCTCAAGGATCTGGCGACGACGCTGGGGCAGCTCGGCGGGCCCGACGCCGTCAAGGCGCTGCGCACGTTCCTGTTGGCGTATCACGCCGATCCGGCGTTCCTGCTCGATCCCGCGCCGCTGGTCGTCGCCGGCGAGGCGCTGATTCGCGCCGGCGTCGAGGCGCGGCGCGCCGTCGCCTTCGTGGTGGAGGACCGGCGCACGCTGCAGCCGCTCGCGCGTCAGCTGCGCGTCTCCCTCGAGGCCGCCGATGCCGCCGACGAGGAAGCCGCCAAGAAGAAGCTCGAGAAGAAGGACTCCGAAGCGGCTCCCGAACGTCAGGAATAGCTGCTACAATGAACGGCGCCCCGTGCCGAGAAAGTACACGATCCTCGTCTGCCGTGGTCCCGAGTGCGGCGACAAGCGCCACTCCGCCGACGTTCACGCTGCGTTCAAGCGCGACCTGCCGACGACGCCGCTCGGCGGCAACGAGGTGGTGCTGGATCTCTACAGCTGCTTCGGCAAGTGCCAGCGCGGCCCCAACGTGCTGGTCCGCGAGAACCTGCCCACCGACAACCCGATGATGCTGCGCCTGATGCCGACCGCCGGCGGCCGCGCGACGCTCTATCACCGCGTATTGCCTTCCGAAGTGCGGCGCATCCTCGAGGAGCACATCGCCCGCGGCCAGCCGCTGACCGAGTTCACGCAACGTAAGTAGACGTGGTATGCTAGCGGGGCCAACATGCGCTCAGCCTCGCTCGCTCTGGTCCTATGCCTGTCAGCGTGCTCGGGGGGTGGAGACGACCAGCAGAAAGCCAAGCTGGCGACCGACCTCGTGCAATGCCGCAACGACCTGACCAATTTGAAGGAGCAGGTCGCCGAAGCAAAGGCGCAGCTGCAAAAGGCGCTCGAGGCGAAGACCTGCCTCCTCGAGCCCGTCGACATCAAGGCGGCCAACGCCGGCCAGAAGCACATGGAAGGCAACATCGCGCCCGAGGCGGTGATGAAGGTCGTCAAGCAGAACTCGGGCGGCCTGCGCGCCTGCTACGAGAAGGCGCTCAAGCGCAAGCCGGACCTGCAGTACGTGTCGGCGGTGACGGCGAAGTTCCAGATCGAGAACACGGGGACGGCCAAGGGCGTGACGTTCGCGCCGCACACCGACCCGGAGATGGAGCGATGCATGGCCCAGACGATGGAGAAGTGGCGATTCCCGACGTTCCAGGGCGACCCTGTGGCGTTCGAGCAGCCAGTCAATCTCGTCGCGAAGTAGGGAAGTGCAGCCCCGCGACATCAAGCGCCGGCTGAAGGAGCTCCTGGCCGCGGTCAAGGCGGAGCCAGGATCGATCCCGAAGCGTCTGGAGCTGGCGGCGGTGTTGCGCGAGGCGGGCCGGCCCGCCGATGCCATCGACCTCTATCGCGGAGTGGCCGAGGCCTACGCCGAGGACGGGCGGCTGGTGCAGGCCATGGCGGTCTGCAAGGGCATCCTCGACATCGACCCCGAGCATCGCGATACGCTGGAGATGCTGGCGGCGCTGGCGACGCGCAAGAGCCAGCGGCCGGCCGCGGCGGCGGTGGTGCGGGAGACCGGCGGGCGCTGGGTGGCGGAGCCGACCACCGGCGAGCGCGCGGCCCAGCACGACGACGAGCTGACGCGCGCCGGGCGTATCGACGCCACGCCGTCGAGCATGTTCGCGGGAGACCGCACGCCGGCGGAGGGCGAGCTCTTGACGCCCATCGGCGGCGACGACGAGCGCACGCCGATCGGTGACCCGGAGCTGACGCCGCTGCCGGCCGGCGATGCCACCGGCGAGCCGCTCAATTGGCGCGCGCGCGCGCTCCACGAGCTCTACGCCGAGACCGGACCGGGCGGCGAGGTCGAGGAGACGCGCAGCGGAGCCGATCGCGAGGAGACCCGCAGCGGCGGCGATCCCGACGGTACGCGCGCGGGCACTCGCGCGGGCGCCATGGATGCGCAGTCACGCAAGCGTTGGGGCGGGGCGCCGCGCGTGGCCACGCCGGTCGTCGCCACCAGCTTTGCGGGGCCGGACGGGTCGCTCGATTTCCCCGACGAGACCAAGCAGAAGGCGCGCGGCCATCGGCTGCTCGACCTGACCGCGGCGGGCGACGACGAGCTCTATCCCGACGACGAAAAGACGAGCAACGCGCCGCTCGAATCGATCGAGCCGCGCAGCATCGACACCGATCGCATGCCCACGGTCACCGACGAGGAGGTGGCAGCGACGGCGGCTGCCGACGCGACCCGGCGCGCCTCGGCGGCATCGATCGCGGCGGGGCGCATCGATTCGGGGCGGCTGCCGCCGATTCCCGACGAGCTCACCTTCGGCGACGAGGACTCGGCGGTGCAGATGCTGCACGAGGTGGTCAACGGGCCCTTCCCGCGGCCGCAGCTCACCGTCGAGCCGCCGCCGTTTCCGCTGCTGTCGGAGCTGCCGCGCGCGGCGTTCATGGACCTCTTGTCGCGGCTGTCGGTGCTGCGGCTGCAGCCGGGCGAGACCGTGCTGCGCGAGGGCGAGGCCGGCGACGCCTGTTATCTGGTGGCGTCGGGCCGGGTGCGCGTCACCAAGGCGGGCGTCGAGGTGGCGCAGCTCGGGCCGGGGTCGTTCTTCGGCGAGTTCGCGGTGCTCTCGGATCAGCGGCGACACGCGTCGGTGCAGGCGATCGAGCCGCTCGAGCTGCTCGAGATCCGGCGCGACCTCATCGACGAGCTGGTGGCGGCGCATCCCGGTGTCGCGCGCACGCTGCGCACGTTCTATCGCGAGCGGCTGCTGGCGACGCTGATGGCGACGGCGCCGTTCTTTCAGCGGCTGTCGATGGCGGAGCGCGGCACCATCGCCGAGCGCTTCCGGCCGCGGCGCTTCGGGCGCGGCGCGCAGATCATCGAGGAGGGCGCGCCCGGCGGCGGGCTCTACCTGATTCTCGTCGGTGAGGTCGAGGTGGTGCGCGCCGCCGGCGGCGGACACGTCGTCAAGCTGGGGCTACTCGGCGAGGGGAGCTACTTCGGCGAGATGTCGCTCTTGCGCGGCGGAGTGGCGTCGGCGACGGTGCGAGCGACGCGCATGACCGAGGCGGTGCAGCTGCCGCCGCGCGACTTCTACGAGATGGCGTCGCAACATCCGGTGTTGTGGGAGCAGCTACGGAGCGAGGCGGAGAAGCGCGAGATGGCGAATCACGCCATCCTGGCGGGCGAGGCGCGCAAGTCCGATACGTTCTACCTGGTCTGATTCACGAACGCGGCGGCGACCGGCGACGGCGCGGCGACGAAGCCGGGCATCGGGTTCGAGGACGCGGGATCCCCCGCTGACGAGCCGCCTGCGCTCGACGCGGCCGCCGAGGTGGGCGACGCGGCGGCGGGATCCGGGCCGGGCTGGCCCGGCATGGGGTTGGAGCTCCCGACGTCATGGTTCTGCGGGGCCGACTCGAGCGCCGTGATGGCGCGCGCGGCCGAGTCGATCTCGATCTCGGAGACGCCGCCGCAGCCCGCCAACATCACGACCAACCAGATCCGTTTCATCGCTCTTCTCCTGCTTCGCCACCGACGGGAATACCGTGCTCTTTGATGAGCTGCGACAGACGCGGCCGCTTCATGCCGAGGATCGCCGCCGCGCGCGTGATGTTGCCGCACGAGCGCTGGAGCGCCTCGGTGATGCACTCGATCTCGATACGCGTCTTGAGCCCCTTGAGCGAGAGCCCTTCGGCGCCGAGCCGCCTCCAGGCCGTGCCAGCCGCCTGCGCGATCGGGTGCTTGAACGCTTCGGTGTAGTCGACGAGGTCGCGCGTGCCGATGACCGCGCCGTCGGCGAACAGCGACACCGCGCGCATGACGTTCTCCAGCTCGCGAACGTTGCCGGGCCAGCCGTAGCGCACGAGCAGCGCCTCCGCCTCGGGCGAGAGCGTCTTGGGCTCGGCGCGGCGCTCGACGGCGAAGCGCGCGAGGAGCGCGGCGCACAGGGCGGGGATGTCGTCGGCGCGCTCGCGCAGCGGCGGCAGCTCGACGGTGAGGCCGCGCAGGCGATGGTAGAGGTCCTCGCGAAACTGGCCGCGCGCGACCATGGTCTCGAGGTCACGATGCGTGGCGCACAGGATGCGCACGTCGACGCAGAGTGGCTGCGTGCCGCCGACCCGCACCAGCTCGCCTTCGGAGAGGACGCGCAACAGCGCAACCTGGGTCTGGAGCGAGATGTCGCCGATCTCGTCGAGGAAGAGGGTGCCGCCGTCGGCCGCTTCGAAGCGCCCCTTCTTGCGCGCGACCGCGCCGGTGAAGGCGCCGCGCTCGTGGCCGAACAGCTCCGAGAGCAGCAGCGACTCGACGAGGGCGCCGCAGTTGATCTTGAGGAGCGGGCGGTCGCGGCGCGGCGAGCCGGCGTGCAGCGCGTCGGCGACCAGCTCCTTGCCGGTGCCGCTCTCGCCGCGGATCAAGACGAGCGACTCGTGGGGCGCGATCTTGTCGATCAGGCGGCGCAGCTCGGTCATGCGCGGGTGCGTGCCGAGCAGGCGCCGGTAGCGCGGATCGGCGGGCGAGGCAGCTGGCGGCGCCGCACCGGGCGACGGTGGGACCGTGGTGACGGCGCCGGCCGGGCGCAGCGCGATCTGGAGCGGATCAGCGGCGTAGGCGGCCTGGTGCTCGGCCGGCACGCGCCGGCGCAGCTGGCCGCCGAGGTCGCGCGCGGCGCCGAGATGGCTGGCGGCGGCGTCGCGGTC
>JAQBQH010000363.1 GCA_028287105.1 Myxococcales bacterium | reverse complement strand
GAAGGCGCCATCCTCGGTCGCATGACCTGGCACGCCTTCCAGAAGTTCAAAGGCCAGTATTGATGCCGTTGTCGTTGCGCCTTCCGCCCGAAGGCGCGCTGGTCCCCAACAACGACGTCGATCCGCTGCCCTACTACTATCGCCCCGTCGTCGGCCGCATCTTCGCGGCGCGGCTCAACACGGGGCTCAAGCTGCTCGACGGGCGCTTCGACCGCATCCTCGAGATCGGCTACGGCTCGGGGCTGCTGATGCCGACGCTGGCGGCGGCGTGCGACGAGCTCTACGGCCTCGACCTCGAGGCGGAGCCGGTCGGCCTGCGCGATCGGCTGGCCAAGCTCGGCGTCGCGCCCAAGGAGCTGGTGCAGGCGGACGCGCAAAAGATGCCGTTCGCCGATCGCTTCTTCGACGGCGTCGTCGCCTTTTCCATCTTCGAGCACCTCCGCGGCCATGAGCTCGGCCCCGCGCTCGCCGAGGTCGCCCGCGTCCTCCGCCCGGGCGGCAAGCTGCTCGTCGGCTGCCCCGCCGTCCACCCGCTCATGAACGCGGCCTTCGCGACCATCGGCTTTCGCGACATCGAGAACCACCACTTCTCGACCATCGCCGACGTCGCGGCCGCCGCCGCGCCGAGCTTCACGGTCGCGCGCCGCTCCGCCCTGCCGTCGCTGATGACGCCATTGCCGCTCGGCTGGGCGCCCTACACCACGGTCCTCTTCGAGCGTCGCTGATGGACGAGCGGTTCCACGCCTTCGAGAAAGAGGTCGAGGACTGGCACTGGTGGTACCGCGTCCGCCGCGACATCCTCGACCAGCAGCTCGGGCGCCTGGCGCTCGACCCGGCGTGCGCGCGCATCCTCGATCTCGGCTGCGGCACCGGCGGCGCGTCGCTGACGCTGGCGCGTCACGGCCGGGCCATCGCGCTCGATCGCTCACCCGAGTCGTTCCGGATCTCGATGGAGCGCCCGTATGCGCACCGCGTGGTGGCCTCCGCGTCGTCGAAGCTCCCCTTTGCCGACGGCAGCTTCGACGTGGTCTGCGCGCTCGACATCCTCGAGCACCTCGATGACGACGTCGCCGCCGCGCGCGAGCTCTACCGCGTCTGCAAACCGGACGGCCACGTCATCGCCTACGTCCCCGCGTTCCAGCTTTTGTGGGGCTACAACGACGACTACTCGCACCACAAGCGCCGCTACAAAAAGACGCAGCTCGCCGGCGTCCTCACGCGCGCCGGCTTCGACGTCACGGAGTCGGGCTACTTCAACGCCGTCCTCTTTCTGCCCACGCTCGCCGCCCGCCTGGTGCAGCGCGCCGCGCCGAGGCTCACCGACGGCATGGAGCACTCGACCAGGCCGTCGCCGCTCAACGGCGTACTGACCTCGCTCTTCCGCGCCGAGCTGCCCTTTCTGCGCCGCCGGCCGCTGCCCTTCGGCACCTCGGCCTACGCGCTCGGCGAAAAGCGCTGATGGCGCCCGAGCCGTCGACGAGCATGCGACGCGGGCGCGATCCGCTGCAGCCGCCGAAGTGGCCCGTCCGCGCCGGACTCGCCGTCGCGGTCTTCGTCTACTGCCTCTACTCGTCCTTCGGCATCGCCGCGCCGTTCTGGTGGGGCCATCACGGCTATCACGGCGCGACGTACATGTTGCGCGCGCGCATGTCGCTCAGGCTGCACATGCTCTCGCCGGCGACGTGGGGCGGCTTCGAGACCCCGCCGCTCAACGCGCTCTACTTCCACCACCCCATCGGCTACCACCACCTGCTGACGCTGCTCATCCCCATCTTCGGCGATCACGAGTGGCTCGCGCGTGGGGTCGCGGCCGCCGGTGGGCTGTTGACGCTGTGGGCGCTCTACGCGCTCGTCAAGCGCAACTGGTCGCGCGAAGCCGGCCTCGTCGCCGTCGTCGTCTACGTCTGCCTCCCGGTCGTGGCCTCGTTCAGCGTCTTGTCCGACCCGATGCTCCTGGCGATGGCGTGCGCGCTCTGGTCGCTCGACGCCTACCTCTCGATCCTCGAGCGCCCGACGACGCGCGCGCTCTGGCATGCCTTCTTCGCCTACGCGCTCGGCGGCTTCATCATGTGGGAGGCGTACTTCATCGGCCCCTTCATCGCCGTCCACGCGCTCGCCTACCTGTTCACGCGTCGCGGCCGCACGCTCCGCTTCGGCCGCTGGAACGCGCTGCTCGTCCACACCGCCGTCATCACGGCCGCCTGCGCGCTCATGATGGCGTTCCACATCTGGTTCACGCATCACGCCGGCGCGTGGGCCGAGTTCCTCGAGAGCTATCGCATCCGCCACTCGCCACCGTCGGCGCAATACGTCATCGACCGCCACGTCCAATGGATGGACCTCCTCTACGGCCGCACCCCGCTCATCTTCGGGGCGCTGTGGTTCGTCGCGTGGCTCGCGCGCGTCGCCACCGGGCGCGCACGCCGTCGCGATGTCGCCATCCTGACGTTCCTCTACGTCAACACCATCTACATCTACATGTTCGCCGAAGGGTCGTCGGTGCACCTCTACCGCGTCTTCTTCTACTCCGGCTTCTTCGCGCTCGCGGTCACCGATCTGGTCAGCGACGCCGCCGCCGCGACCCGCCGCCTCTTCCGCCACGCCCCTGCCTGGGCGCCCGCTGCCGTCGGTGCCTCGCTGCTCGCCGTCTATCTGTGGTGCGAGCTGCCCCACACCTGGCACAACCTCATCGAATCGCGCGAGCTCATGGGCACGCACGGCGAGGCCCACTATTCGCCCGAGCAGCAGAAGCTGCGCTTCGCCGCCGAGGTGCACGCGCGCACGACGCGCGACGAGCGCGTCATCATCCACTACCCGCACCTCGGGGCGCGCAAGGAGTTCTGGTACTACATCGATCGCAACTACGACGAGATCAACGGCCTGGCGCAGCTCGACAAGCTCAAGCCGACGCAGTCGAAGTCGGTCTTGATCCTCGACGAGAAGCTGCTCGGCGTCGCCGATCGCGCGATCTTCAATCGCTTGATCGCGGCGCATCCGGTCAGCTTCTTCGACAGCTTCACGATGGTGGATCTGCGCTCGGACCAGCCGCGCGCGCAGTCGTTCGCGTTCGTGCCGCAGCGCTCGTCGTGGGCCTACAAATGGTTCGTCTCGCACAAGTACCCGCCGCTGGCGCTGGTCAAGCGCGCCTATCTGCCCGGTGAATGCGCGGCGCTCGCGCTCGGCGTTCCCGTCGCTGGCGACGAGGAGGTGCCGGACCCCGTCGACGCGCGCGACTGGTCGTGCTTCCACAATTTGCTGGTCGATCGCGGGCTCCCCGAGCGGGCGCGCGCCGCCGAGCGCGAGGTGGTCGCCTATGTTCCGGGCACCAACCTGACGCTCGGCCAGGCGCAGATCATCGCAGCCGGCGTGCACAACGGCAGGCTCGAGAGCGTCATTCGCGCGGGCGGCCCCGAGCGTGGCGAGCTGCGCTACACGCTGTCGCAGAACGGCAAGGTGGCGATGGTGGTCACCGCCGCCACGACCACGCCGGCGCCTGCTCGCTGGACCAGCGGCCACCTGTACACCGATACGATGCAGTTCCCGCCCGGTCGCTGGGAGGTCGAGGCCCAGCTCGCCGAGCGCGACAAAGTGCTCTTCTCCGCGCATATCGGCCCGATTCAGCGCTGACGTCGTCGACGCGTGCGCGGCACGCGGCTCGCATTGAACACCTGACATGCGAAAAGGATCGATCGTCGTCGCCGCGTTTCTGGCGGTCGTAGGTGGAGGAAGCGGCTGGGCGCATGCGGCTGGCGGTGGCGCCGGCGGTGGCGCGGCCGGCGGTGGCGCAGCGGGCGGCCACGCCTCCGCCCCAGG
>JAQBQH010000009.1 GCA_028287105.1 Myxococcales bacterium | reverse complement strand
CTCGCGCGTCGGGCGCGACGCCTCGCGATGCGGGCGCGCCACCTCGCGCTCGTGCGGCACCGGCGCAGCCGCCTCGCGTCGCTGGCGCGGCTGATCCGGTCGCGGCCGTGGCTCTTGTCCCTGCGCGCGCTTCTCCTGTCGCAGCTGCTCCTCGACCGTCGCCACCGCGTCGAGCAGCGTGCGCGCCGCCTGACAGGTCGGGTCGATTCGCAGGCAGCGCTGCAGCTCCGCCACCGCGTTCTCCCGATCTCCGAGCGCGAACAGCGCCTGCGCGCGCAGCAGCCGGAACGTGACGCACCTCGGCGAAGCCGCCAGCTGCTGCTGGCAGAATTGGATCGCCTCGTCGTAGCGACGAAGGGCGATCAATTCCTGAGCGCGTGCGAACAGGCCCGTAGTACACCTCGAAAACCGCGGGGATCCAGCCAAACTGGTGAGCAAATCGCGGGCCGAGGCCACGCCCGCCTGCTCGGCGCGCGATTTCCCATGGATAGCCCACCCGTCACCCCCTGGCGTGTACTCGACTTGTCAACCAATTGTCATCGCTGGGGCCCGCAGTCCCAGTGGGAGCGCGTGACCTGACAGCCCGTTGCGGACGACCTATGTTGTCCCGCATGAGGGAGCGGCGACTGCAACTGGACGTTTGGTCGGACATCGTCTGTCCGTGGTGCTTCGTGGGCAAGCGACGGCTCGACCGCGCGCTCGCCGACTTCGCGCACCGCGACGCAGTCGACGTGCGCTGGCACGCCTTCGAGCTGGACCCCGCGGCGCCGCAGTCGTACGAAGGCGAGGGCAGCTACGCCGACCGTCTCGGACTCAAGTACGGCACCGACGTCGCCGAGGCGCAGGCGATGATCGATCGCATGGTGCGCGTCGCGGCCGAGGACGAGGTGACGCTCGACTTCGAGCGTGCGCGCACCGGCAATACGTTCGACGCCCACCGGCTGCTCCACTTCGCCGCCGCGCAAGGTCGTCAGGGCGCGCTCGAGGAGCGGCTGTTCCGCGCCTGCTTCAGCGAGGGCCAGCCGATCGCCGATCGCGAAACGCTGGTGGCGCTCGCCGCCGACGTCGGCCTCGACGCCGAAGAGGCGCGCGCCGTCGTCTTCAGCGACGCCTACGCCGACGCCGTGCGCGCCGACGAGGCGCAGGCCGGTGAGCTCGGCATTCGCGGCGTTCCGTTCTTCGTCCTCGACGGCACCTACGCCATCTCCGGCGCCCAGCCGACCGAGCTCATGCGCGAAGCGCTCGAGCGCGCCTGGCAAGACTCCTCGGCGCCCGAGAACAGCCTCGTTCCGTAGCACCGTGCCCCGCGTCGTGCTGCGTCGGCCGAACGCGGTGAACCCCAGGGTTTTCCACCAGGGTCTCCACTCACTGCCATCGATTTCTTGGGATGTTCCGACCTGCGAGCTTCCGAGTCTGAATCAGTGAACCAGTGGAGCTGATCGGGATCGAACCGACGACCTCCGCAATGCCATTGCGGCGCTCTCCCAACTGAGCTACAGCCCCTCTTGTCGCTACCGCCTCTTTTCTTGCGCCATCTCCGCGTGTTCGTCAACCTCAGAATCGTCGAGCGCGTCCTCTTCTTCGTACCCGCCCGCCTCGGCTTCGTATCCGCGCGGCGCACCGAACGCGTTGTCGTGCGCCCGGCCCGCATCGGCCGCGAGCCGCGCATCGACATCTTTGATGCGCTCCCAGATCCGCTCGATGTTCTCGGGCAGCTGAACCGCGTCCTCGTCGAGGAGCCGCACCACCTCGGCACCCATGCGCGCCAGGAGCTGCTGCTTCTCGCGCGCCAAGAGCGCGAGATCGACGCGCAGCCGTCCCGACTGCGACGAGCGGACGACCACCTCGCGCAGCGTGCCGAACGAATCCGACGCCATCTTCCAAACGGTGCCGAACTGTCGACGGAAATCCTCGCGCCGCTCACTCACGGGCATCGTGTCTAGCAAGCACACCGCGTCCTGTCAACGCGGGAATCCTTGACACCTCGTCGACGGCACGAACAAAATGTACACGGATGAGAGCGCCCGTCGGCGTGGCAGGGTTGCGGGGCGGCATCCCGTCGCGCCGGGCGAGCGTGCGTTTCGTCACCATCGTCGCGACGCTCTTCAGCGCCGGCTGCCCGCGCCAGGCGGTGACCCCGCCACCGTCGGCGCCCGCCATCCGACCGCCCAGCTTCACCGCGTCGCGGGTGCGCGCCTTCTCCGACTCGCTCGCCGTCACCAGCGTGGCCGATTCGCCGGCCAGCCTCTTCGTCGGCACCCCGCGCGGCCTCGTCCGTTGGGACGGCGCCACCCGCTATACCGTGCTCGCGCAGCGCGATGGCCTCCCCGCCGATCGCATCGCCGCCGTCGCCGTCGACGCGACGGGCGGCGTCTGGGTCGCGACCGCCAAAGGGCTGAGCCGCGGCGTCCGCAACGCCTGGACCAACTACGCCGTCGCTCCCGTCGGTGGCTTCCTCACGGGCCTGCAGAGCGACGGCAAGGTCGTCTGGGCAGGCGGCCCCGAAGGGCTGGCGCGACTGCACAACGGCAAGTGGGAGCACTTCTTCGCCGACACCGGCATCACCGCCATCGCCGCCGGTCCCGGCGGTACGCTGTGGGTCGGTACGAGCGGCGCCGGCGTTCTGCGTATCGCGAAGAACGGCGAGAAGCTCGACCACTTCACCGTCGCCCAGGGCTGCGAGACCGACGTCGTGCGCGGCCTCGTCGCCGTCGACCGCACGCTCCTCGTCGTCGGGGAAGGCGCCGCCGGGGCGCGCGCCGCCTTCTTCGACGGCGAGCGCTTCCACAGCTACGAGCTCACGTCGCCATCGGTGATCGAGTGGGCGGCGCGCGCCGGCGCGCGCACCCTCGTCGGCGCCGGCGACCACATCTACTCGATCACGCTGCAGTCGCCCACGCCCGCCGGCGAGGAGCTGCCCGCCGCCGCCGCCGTCAAGCTGGCCGCGATCGCCGGCTGGGTCGCGGCACCGCGCCCCGTCGCGCTCAAGCCCGACCTGCCGTCGACCTGGCTCGACGTCCCCGCCGCCGCCGCCCAGCGGCCCAAGCCGCCGCCGCCCGCGCCGCCGGTCAAAGGCAAGAGCGCCATCGTCGCCGCCCCGCCCGCCGGTCCACCGTTCGTCGTCGAGGAGTCGCCGCTGCATCTCCCCGACGGCGTCACCGCGGTCGGCGGCTCGGAGCGCGGCCTCCTCGTCGGCACGCGCTTCCTCGGCGCGCTGCGCATCGAGAACGACGTGCCGCGCCAATATCGTATCAACGATCTCGCCTCGGGCGCGGTGCGGCTCACCGTCGCCTGCGTCACCAGCAAAGACGGCGCCGATGACTGCTTCCTCGCCACCGGCGGCACGCGCGCCTGGCGCTTCGACGGACAGGCGTTCGAGATCGCGGCCATCGACCCCGAGCAGGGCTCGCGCATCCTGGCCATCCTGCGCGACGACAAGGGCGACGTGCTCGCCATCCATCGCGGCGCCGAGGATCGCCAGCTGCGCCTCTCGCGCGTCGACGCCGGCCGCTGGACGCCCATCGGCATGCAGCCGGTCGTCGTCCCCCAGGGCGCACCCGAGCTGAACTTCGCGGCGTTCGCGCCCGACGGCCACCTCTGGGTCGGCCTCCGCTACGTCGACAAAGAGGGCGACGCGCGCGACTGGGGCGCCGACGAAATCGACGTCTTCTCGGGCAAGGTGATCCCGCACAAGGAGCTCCCCACCGACGTGGTCGCCATGTACTGGAAGGCGAAGAACGAAGCCTGGTTCGCCACCCGCTCGGGCGCGGCGCGGCTCCTCGACGGACACGTCCGCGTCTTCACCGAGAACGACGGTATGGCCAGCGACATCACGCGCGACATCGGACCCGGCTCGCAGCCAGGCGAGATCTTCGTCGCCACCGGGCGCGGCACCGGCCGCTTCGACGGCACGCGCTGGACCTTCCCGCGCCTCGGCGCCTTCTACCATTCCGCCAACGCGCTGGCCCACGACGCGCACGGCAACGTCTTCATCGGCACCGACAAGGGGCTCTTCTGCGTCGGCGAATGCGCGCCCGACGCCATCGACATCAAGCGCGGCCTCGTCGCCGACGTGGTCAAGGATCTCGCCGTCGACGGCCGCAACCGCGTCTGGGTGCTCACCGAAAAGGGCATCAACATCGTCGAGCCGTGAGTCGCGCCAGCCCCTTCGCCGTTCTGGCCGTGTTCGCACTCGGAGCCGTCGCGTGCGGGACGCCCCGCTACGCCATCATCGACGGTCGCAAGGTCGAGCGCCCTTCGGTCGGCTACACCGACGGCGACCGGTTTTCGATCGTCCACCGTCGCGCCTTCCCCGACGTGGCGAGCGCCGGGCGCAGCCGCGACGTCGACGACGGCCGCATCATCGGCAGGGTCTGCGGCCTCGACGTCAGCTTCGACGCCTCGTGGTACGGCGACCGCGTGTCGCTCATCGGCCGGGCCGACGCGCCGTGGATCAAAGACTTCATGCAGACCGAGGGGCTCTTTCAGCTGCTCATCCAGGTGACCGAGCCATCCCTCGGACACCGCCGCATCGTCGGTACCGTTCCGGGGCTGAGCAACTACCGCATCGACATCGACGCCAGCGCCGACGCCCTCGTGGCGAAGGTCAACCGCCGCCGCTTTCAGCTCGCCGCCGACGGCAGGGACCTCGTCGGTCACATGCAAGACAGCCACATGGCGGTGGCGGGCGACGTCCCGCGCGAGATCGACGTGCCCTACGTGATCGCCGGTCGCGAGGCGCTCGCCACCATGCTGCCGGCCGACGAGGCGGTCATCCTGGTGCTGATGCTGTCGTGCAACGGAGTCTCGGTCGCGCACGAAGGCCAGCTCGTGCACGGCTTCTCGCTGGTGCGGCCAGCCGGCAACGGATCGCGCTAGTTGACGACGGGGAAGTCGGCCGGCGCTTTGGTGCGGTAGTTCTGATCGATGTAATCTTGGAGCTCCATCAGCTCGGACTCGCCCTTGGCGGTGCCTTCGGGATGGTCGGTGTAGAAGGTGCCCTCCTCGCACAGGTCGCCGTTGGTGGGCAGCGGCGCCTGCTTGACGTCGCCGCCGGGTCGGCACTTGGCGTCGACGAGGACGAGGATGAACTTCTGCATGCGCTTGTCGTCGGGCTGACGGTCGTCGACCATCGCGTTCTGCGCGATGACCGAGAGCGACGCGATGCCCTCGGGGTCCATGCCGTAGCCGTGCATGAAGTAGACGACCGGGTAGCGCTTGGTCGCGTTCTCCGG
Source organism: Myxococcales bacterium (assembly GCA_028287105.1). Classification (GTDB taxonomy): domain Bacteria; phylum Myxococcota_A; class Polyangia; order Palsa-1104; family Palsa-1104; genus JAQBQH01. Next base: position 43,920 of record JAQBQH010000009.1, on the reverse strand, counting down.
CTGGGTGTAGCCGGGCGGAAGGACGACCGTGTACGGCGAGTCGCGACCGGCCGCCGAGTGGAACATGCCGCTCACGCGCGAATGCGACGAGTCCACCGGCGCCAGCGCGCGGTCGCCGTCGGGGAAGCGGCTCGCCAAAAAGAAGAGCAGCGACTGCGCGCGATGGATCGCCTGCGTCGCGGTGCCGACGTGCCGCCCATCGCCGGTCGCCTCGACGGTCGCGTCGGTGGCGTCGGGGTTGCCGTAGCGCACGTAGACGTGCCGGCCGAGCCCGCTCCAGTCGACCTTGTTGACGTCGAACTGCTGCTCCATCGCCGGCGCGCCGCCCGCCATCGACGGGAAGCCTTCCCACGAGCGCACCGGCACGCCCTTGGCCATGAGCGCGCCCATCAAGCTGTTGGTCGAGACCTGCGCGTTGAAGAAGTCGCGGATGCCGGCGTCGTACCAGGTGTCGAGGCGCGCCAGGTCGGCATCGCCGAGCTTCTCGAGATTGGTGCGCGGATCGCGCGCGCGCCAGTTGGCCGCGTTCGGCACATAATCGAAAACGCCATTCCCTTCGCCGTAATCATAACAATTCGGCTTACCGGCCATCGCGTCACAGCCGCCCGTCGCCGACCAGACCCCGTCGACGCCGTTGTCCTCGAAGGGCTCGCCCTGATCATATCGCCAGTTATTTTCGGTACCGGTCGGGTTCCACAAGTAATGATAATCGTCACCGTTCGGATCGGGATTGGTGGCGGCGTCGTATCCCGGCTCGTCGGCGTCGGCCTTGCCGTCGGTGCCGACGTCGCTGAAGGGCTCGTTGCCCTGCACGATCACCGGCTCGCCCGAGTCGCGCCTGCCGTTGCCGTTGACGTCGACCGCCAGGAGGATCTGCGTCGGGTCGGTCGCCGGCGTCGCCGGGTCGAACTTGCCGAGGCCGACCGCGTCGGAGTCGTTGCCGTCGCAGAAGGTGATGACGTCGAATTTACCGTCGGGGTTGTAGCGCTTGTCGTAGAAATTCTTGAGCACCACGGGATTGGCGCACAACGCCGCGTTCGGCGTCGACAGCACCGACGCCGGCACGCCCGGCGGCAGATAGGGCGAGTCGGGGTTGTAATAGGCCGCGTTGCCGAGCGCGCGCGCCAGATCGCGGTTGGCGCGCACGTAGAGGCTGCGCCGCAAGGTCAGCCCCACGCCCTCGCCCTTCTCGTACAAGAACGACTCGAAGCTCGACATGCGCTCGAGCTGATCGGCGAGCGGCTTGCGCGCCGCCGGGCAGAGCATCCCGATCTTGGCGGCCCCATCGTCGGCGGTGCAGAAGCCGGCCATGAACCAGTCGTGGATCATGCCGAGCGTATAGGTGAGATCGGGCCCGGGATCGGCGCCCATCACGCCGATGGCGTCGTAGCGCTCGGGGTGGCGCCAGAAGTTGATCGACGAGCCGACGCCGCCCATCGACACGCCGGCGACGGCGCGAAAGGTGTAGTGGCGCGACGCCTTATTGCCCGCGTCGGTCTTGCGCGCGACCTGATAGGTGGCGACGTCGGGGGTGTGGAAGTGGACCTTGCCGTGGGCGCGCTCGATGACGAGGTTCGACACCGCCGCCGCGTGCGCCGCCCAGGTGCGCTTCTTGGCGAGGACGACGAGGCCGCCCTCCTGATCGCTCGACACCTTGCCCGTCGAGTAGGGCAGGACGATGTCGATCCCGTGCGGGAACGGCCCGGCGCCCGTGAAGGTGAACGCCGGACCGACGACGGTGTAGCCGTCGGCCGCGAGGTCCGCCTCCATGGCGATGGCCACGCCGCCCGCTTCGGTGCACGCGGAAGTGCCGTCCGGTCCGGCGAGCGCCGTAGTCCCCGCTGGCATCGTCGCCGTACAGCTCGGCATCGCGGTCGTGTCACTGCAACCTGCCGTCAGCGCGACGCTCACTATCGCGACACTCATTAATAGACCGGCGAAAACCGCGTGCTTCATGGCCGCGCAGTGTACTAAAGTCCGCAGCCATGGCGTTCACATTTCCGAGCGAGGACTGGGCAGCGGAGTTCAAGAAGCAGGTTTCGTCCTCGGCGGCCTACAAGCAGGCCGCCGCCGGCTGGACCTTCGGCCCCGTCGCGCTCCTGACCAAGGCGGACCCCGCCATTGGCCTCGGCGAGGACGTCGCGATGTGGCTCGACCTCGACCGCGGCGAGTGTCGCGAGGTCAAGGTCGTGTCGAAGGCGGAGGCCGAAAAGGCGCCGTTTTGCATCAGCGGCGAGTACGCGCGCTGGAAGTCGGTCATTCGCAAGGAGCTCGATCCCATCAAGGCCATGATGCAAAAAAAACTCGAGCTCAAAGGGCAGATGACGACCATCGTGAAGTACGTCAATGCCTCGAAGGAGCTGGTCGAGTGCGCCACGCGCGTGCCCACCAAGTTCCTCGACGAGAAATAGCGCGACCTCATGGCCTACGGCGCCGATCTGAACTTCAGCGTGTACCAGCCGACCCGCGTCGTCTTCGGCGACGGCGTGGTCGCGGAGCTGGCGCTCGAGTGCAAGCGCCTCGGCATCGAGCGCGCCATGGTGGTGACCGACCGCGTGCTCATCGAGCGCACCGACGTCATCCAGCGCGTCGAGAAGGCGCTCGGCACGCGGCTTTGCACCATCTATGACGCGGTCATCCCCGACACCGGCGTCGAGATCATCGACGACGGCGCGCGCCTCGCCCGCGAAAAGGGCTGCGACGGCCTCATCTCCGTCGGTGGCGGCTCGGCCATCGACACCGCCAAGGGCATGGCCATCGTCATCACCGAGGGCGGCTCGATCCGCGATCATCAAGGCTCCTCCAGGCTGACGCGCCGCCAGACTCCGCACATCTCGGTGCCGACCACCGCCGGCACCGGCAGCGAGGTCAGCCTCTACATCGTGGTCAAGGATCACCGCGCCCACGAGAAGATGCACTTCATGGACGACCGCATCATTCCCGATACGGCCATCCTCGATCCCTCGGTCACCATCGGCATGCCGGCGCAGCTCACCGCCGCCACCGGCATCGACGCGCTCACGCACGCCATCGAGGCGTACACGTCGATCAACCGCAACCCGCTCGCCGACGGCCTGGCGCTGCAGGCGATCCGACTCATCGCCGCCTGGCTGCCCAAGGCCGTCACCGACGGCACCGACAAGCTCGCGCGCGGCCAGATGCTGCTCGCGGCCAACATCGCCGGCATGGCCTTCAACTCGACCGGCGTCGGCCTCGTGCACGCCATGGCTCACGTCATCGGCGCGCGCCACGGGGTGCATCACGGCACCGCCAACGCCATCTGTCTGCCGCACGTCATCCGCTTCAACGCCGACGAGCTGGGCGCCCTGTACCGCGACGTCGCCGATGCGCTCGGCGTCGACGCGCGCGGGCTCGGCGACGAGATGACCGGCGAGGCGGCGGCGCAGGCGGTGGCGCACCTCAACAGCCGCATCCACCTGCCGCCACGGCTGCGCGACGTCGCCGTGCCCGAGGCGGACCTCGACGCGTGCGCCGAAGCCTCCATCAGCGACGGCGCCATCGTCTACAACGGCAAGTTCGCCGCCGACAAGGACCTCGTCCTCGGGGTCTACAAGAACGCGTACTGAAAGAGACGGAGCGATCAATCATGGACGTGGTGACGTTGGACGCGCAGGCAGCCGACAATGGCCTGGCGATGATGCTGCAGGGCCTTCTGTCCGAGAACCTCGTCGCGAGTGACAAGAAGCGGCGCGACTTCGAGTCGATGTCGTCGACCTTCGGGATCGTCGCGCCCGACGCGGACGTGACCGTGACGCTCGCCTTCGACGGCGCGCGCTGCACCATCTACGACGGCCTCCGCCACGAGCCGGACCTCGTCATCACCGCCGACTCGGGCAAGATTCCCGAGATGAGCCTGCTCTCGATCCGCTACGGCCTGCCCTGGCTGCTCGACGAGAACGGCAAGAACTTCGTGCGCGCGCTCCTCAAGCGCGAGATTCGCATCGACGGCCTCTTCCGCATGCCCCCCACTCCGTTGTGGGCGCTCAAGGCGGGCAAGGCGGCGCTCGACCTCGTGCGCCTGACGCGCATCCTGTCGGTCAACTCGTAGTGGTCCCGATGACGCTGGCGCCAATCACCATGCAGCCGATCGGCGTGGTGCGCTCTCCGGTCACCGAGGTGCGTGACGAGGGCTGGGGCGACATCCTGTGCGAGCTGGCCCTCGATCCGGCGTTCGCGCGCGGCCTCGACGGCATCGCCGCCTTCTCGCACCTCATCGTCCTGTACTGGATGCATCAGGCGTCGTTCGAGGCGTCGCGCGATCTGGTGCGCCGGCCGCGCGGCCGCGACGACATGCCGGAGCTCGGCATCTTCGCGCAGCGGGCCAAGCATCGCCCCAATCCGATCGGCATCACCGCGGTGCGTCTCGTCGGCCGTGATGGCGCGGTTCTGCGCGTCCAGGGGCTCGATGCCATCGACGGCTCGCCCATCCTGGACATCAAGCCGTACGTCGCCGCCTTCGACCGCGCCGACGACGCCGTCGAGCCCGATTGGCTCACGCGCCTCATGCACGACTACTTCTAAGATCTCGGGCGCGCGACCGACCGCGCCAGTTCCGAAGCTATTCCCGGGCCCTAGCTGTTCTTCGGTCAAATTTTTGCGACCTCGGGTGGGCACTGGCAGCATCAGGCTACGTTGATGCGTCCGCTGTCGAGCGTCTGGGTCCGCCGACTGGGCACGAGCGCCCTGTTGGCTCTCGCGCTCGGCTACGTCCCGTATCACCTGTACGGGTCGTCCGGCCTCGCCCGCTACATGCGCTTGAAGGCGGAGCGCGACACGCTGCACGAAGCCAACTTGAAGATGCACGAGTCCAACGGCCGCCTGCGCGGCGAGCTGGAAGCGCTCTCCGGCGAGGACGGCAACCTGTCGCGCGCCGCCGTCGAGCGCGCCGCGCGCGATGAGCTCGGCCTCGTCAAGCCCGGCGAGGTGGTCTACAAGATCGCCGACGCGCCCTCCAGCTACGGCGCCTGGCCTCGGGGCGGCCGCTGATGCTGCTCGGCTTCAAGCTCCGGCGCCTCTTGTGGCGCGCACGGCGCATCACCGTCGATCTATGGGGCGCCGCCACCACGGTCGGCGCCGCCACGCTCGTGGCCATCGGCTGGTTTCCCGATCTGCGCTCGTCGTCGGCCGACATCGCGCCCATCGTCGCCGCCTGCGCGCTCGGTGCGCTCGTCGTCGTCAAGGTGGCAGGACGGCTGCGCATCGTGCCGTCCGCGGAGCGCGAGGTCGTCGCGCTCGAGAAGGAGGATCGCCGCGATCTCAAGAGCGACCTCGAGCTGGGCGCCGCGCTCGTGGTCGCCACCTATGTCACGCTCGAGCTGTCGGGCGGGCTCTTCTCGCCCGTCTATCCGCTGGTCTATGCGCTGACCGCGTTCATCGTCACCTTCCACCGCCGGCTCGTCGGCATCCCGCTGGTGTTCGTGACCCTGGCGATGGAGGGCCTGCTCTGCCGCGCCGCGGTTCAGCACGGCATGCCGGAGGTGCGCGCGCGCGAGCAGATGATCTCGCACGCCACCTTCATCGGCTTCTTCGCGCTCACCCACTTCGTCTTTCTGCAGTCCGAAGTGCTGCGCCAGCGCCGCGAGCATCGCGCGGTGCTCGCCCGCGCCATCCGCAGCCTGCGCGACGAAGCGCGCGACTTCCGCCTCATCTCCTCGTCGCTGTCGGCCGATCCCAAGGCGCGCTCGCGCGAGAGCGACGAAGAGCGGCTCGCCATCGGCGCCGTGCAGGCCATCCACGACACCATCTTCTACACCGTCGACCTCCTCAAGAAGTCGCTCGACCTCAATACCTGCGTCCTGCTCTGGCTCGACGACACCGGCGCGCGGCTCAAGATCAAGGAGCTGGTCACCGACTCCGACTGCGTGGTCGAGACCGCCATCAACGCCGACGCCGGCGCGCTCGGCACCGTCGTCAAGAACCGCCTCTTGGTGAACCTGCGCGATCCCAAGCGCGGGCATCTCCCCTACTACGCCGCGCCGGTCGAGGTCAGCTTCCTCGGCGTGCCGGTCATCGAAGACGGCCACCTGCGCGGCGTCCTGTGCGCCGACCGCGGCGGCGATCGTCCGTTCTCGGAGAAGGAAGAGAAGCTCCTGCAGGGCGCCGCCGAGCAGATGCTGCGCGCCATTCAGTCCGAGCGCGTCTTCGCCCAGGTCGAGCGCGCCAAGTACGAGCATGAGCGCTTCTTCGCCGCGCTGGCGCGGCTCAACCGCGCGCTCACCGCCGAGGACGTCTACGCGACCACCTTCGAAGCGACGCGCGAGATCTGCGAGTTCGATCTCGCCGCCATCACCCTCTTCGACAAAGCGTCCAAGCGCCACACCGTCGTCTCCACCGTCGGTGACGCGCCCAAGGGGCTCTCCGGCCTCAGCTTCGGCGACAACGCCGGCATCGCCGCCATGGTGGTCAAGAACAAGCACTTTCTCCCCGCCGGCGGCGAGGTGCGCGACAAGGACGCGCTCATCTTCACCAAGAAGGTGCGCCTCGAGGGCATGGAGTCGCTGCTGGTCTTGCCGCTCATCTGTCGCGAAGAGGCGGTCGGCTCGTTTGCCGTCGCCGCCAAGCGCGCGCGCGCGTTCGGCAAGGACAAGCGCGAGATGCTCACCGTCATCGCCAGCCACGTCGCCGTCAAGCTGACCAACGCGCAGCTCTACGGCCGCATGGAAGAGATGGCCACCACCGACGGCCTCACCGGCCTCTCCAACCACCGCACCTTCCAGGAGCGCTTCGCCGAGATGCTGGCGCGCGCCGAGCGCACCGGCGGCAAGCAGGCGCTGCTGCTCACCGACATCGACCACTTCAAGAAGGTCAACGACAACTACGGCCACCCGATCGGCGACGTCGTCCTACGCGGCGTGGCCCAGGTGGTGCGCGACTGCGTGCGCAAGGTCGATTTGGCCGCGCGCTACGGCGGCGAAGAGTTCGGCATCGTCCTCGAGGGCACCGACCTCGCGGGCGCGCGCCAGCTCGCCGAGCGCATCCGCTCCGAGGTGGAGAAGCAGGTCTTCCAGTCGCCCAAGGGCCCCTTCGGCTGCACGCTGTCGCTCGGCATCGCCGTCTACCCCGACGACGGCCGCGACGGCAAGACGATCATCGATCACGCCGACCAGTCGCTCTATCACGCCAAGCACAACGGGCGTAATCGCGCCTTCGCCTTCCCCGATCTGGCGGGCGTGAAGCTCAAAGCAGTGAAGTAGAACGTTTCCGATCGTCGCCTCGTATTACGGCGTATGAGGCGCATAGCTTTCCTGCTTGGGTTGATCGCATTCCCCTCGCTCTGCCACGCCAAGGAGACGTTCGAGTATCTCGATCTCCTGACCGTGGAGGCGGTCGGCGAGCTGTCGACGCAGATCTACGACGTGCGCGTCGACAAGCGCTTCGTCGGCAACCGCGGGGAGGCCGGCGTCCTCGTCGGCGGCGGCTTCGGCATCCGTCCGGTGTTCCGCTTCGGCAACGGCGTGCGCCTGTCGCTCGAGGCGAGCGGCACCTGGGGCCGCCTGCGCGACGCCGATCCGGCCACCTCGTACTCGGCGGTGACGCGCGCCGAGTTTCTCACCGGCATCGGCTACGAGTGGTCGCTCGGCCGCGCGGTCGTGATTCACACCGCCACGCTCGTCGGGCTCGACTACGTCACGTTCGAGGTGGCGCCCCGCTTCCAATTCTTCGACGCCAGCGCCGAGGCCGCTGCCGCCACGCCGGGCGCGACGCAGCTCGAGCGCATCGATCTACGCCTCGGTCAGCAGCTCGGCGCGCACGTGCAGCTCGCCTCGGCGGTCGCGCTCTTCGGCGATGGAACGCTCGACTACGACGGCCAGTGGCGCATCCGCGCCGGTATTGCCATCGGCCAACCGATCAAGCGAGGGATGCGCTAGTCTCGTCGTCATGAGCGAGCCTTCGCCGTGAGCATCTACCTCTCGCGCATCTACACCAAGGCGGGCGACCAGGGACAGACCGCGCTCGTCGGTGGCAAGCAGGTCTCCAAGGCGGCGCCGCGCATCGAGGCCTACGGCACCGTCGACGAGCTCAACGCGGTGCTCGGTCTGGTGCGCAAGGCCAACCGCGACGAGGCCGGCCCCGACGAGGCACGCGCCCGGCTCGACACGATCCTCGAGCGCGCGCAGAACGAGCTCTTCAACCTCGGCTCGCTCCTCGCCACGCTGCCCGAAGATCTCTCCGACAAGCAGCCGCGCATCGCCGCGCGCCATGTCGAAGCGCTGGAGAAGGACATCGACGAGCTCAATGAAAACCTGCCGCCGTTGCGCAGCTTCACCCTGCCGGGCGGCGGTTGGGTCAGCTCGTATCTGCACCTGGCGCGCACGGTCTGCCGTCGCGCCGAACGCATCGTCGTGCATCTCGCCTCCGTCGAGACGGTCGACGCCGAAGCGATCCGCTATCTCAATCGCCTCTCCGACGCGCTGTACGTGATGGGTCGCTGGAACGTGCGCCAGCGCGGCGAACAAGAGCCGCTCTGGACGCCCGAGAAAACCTGACGCCTCGACTATCCGAAGAGGCCGACGCGGCAGAGATCCGGGACGCATCCACACGCGCCCGGGTTGAGGCAGGTGCACGTGGAATTCTCGCCGCACGGCGCGTTGGGACTGGCGGCGTTGATATCGCAAGGAATCGTGCAGAAGTAGATCGGGCCCTGCGGAATGCTCATCAACGTCGAGCACACCGCGCCCGCGCCGCACATGAGCGAGTCCATGCAGTACTTGCCGACGCCCTTGGAGTTGCCGACGTCACCAGGATGGCCGCACACCGAGTAGACGGCGAGATCGGCGCCCGCCGGCGGCATCGACAGGTCGGGCGGCTTCGCCGTCGTCGTGTCGTCGCCACAGCCTGCGGACAAGAGGATCATCGTCGCCAGAGCAAACACGCGCGTCATGCGCCGATCGTAACCGGCGCACCGCGCGTGTCAAATGTCCTGCGTCTGCCGCGGGCGCTAGGTCGTCTCGACGCACCCTCCCGGCACGAAGTCGAGCGGATTCAGGTCGCGCTCGTCGTGCGGCTGAATCGGGTTGTGATCGATACCGTGCGGCTCTTCATCAGAGCGCACGAACATGGCGTCGACGGCGTGACACTCGGGGCAGTGAGCTGGCGCTACCTCGGATCCCTCGACGCTGCCGCAAATCGTGCACTTCCAGGTGTTCATTGTGTTTTGAAGCTGCAACCACCGCGCCACCTGTGATACCCAAAGGCTAGACAAGATGCGGAAGAACTTCGTCCTCGACACCAACGTCCTGCTCCACGATCCACGCGCGATGTTCCACTTTTCCGACAACGACGTGATCATCCCGATCTACGTCCTGGAGGAGATCGACCACTTCAAAAAAGAGCTGTCCGAGCTGGGTCGCAACGCTCGTGAAGTGGCGCGTCGGCTCGACGAGTTTCGGAAGACCGGTGCCAGCCTGTCCGAAGGCGTCGCGATGGAGAACGGGGGCCGCCTGACGGTGGCGCTCGCCACCCGCGCGCTTCCGGACGTCCTCAAGACGACGCAGTCGCAGGACAACGCCATCCTCGGCGTGGCGCTGGAGGTGCGCGACCGCAACAAGGAGCGCGCCACCGTCCTCGTCACCAAGGACGTCAACCTGCGCATCCGCGCCGACGCGCTCGGTCTCAAGGCGGAGGAGTACTACGCCGACAAGATCGACGTCGAGGAGCTCTATAGCGGCAACGGCGAGGTCGAGGTCGCGGCGGCCGCGGTCGACCAGTTCTATCAGGAGGGCTCGCTGCCGCTCGACGCCCTCGGCGTCACGCGCACCGAAGGCGGCAACGGCTTCTACGCCAACCAATATCTGCTCCTGCGCGATCGCGAGAACCCTTCGCACACGGCGCTCGGCCGCTTCGATGGGCCGAACAAGAAGATCGCGCCGGTCAAGAAGCTCCGCGACGGCGTGTGGGGCATCCGCCCGCGCAACAAAGAGCAGCACTACGCGCTCGACCTCCTGCTCAACGACGACATCAAGCTGGTCACGCTCGTCGGCAAGGCGGGCACCGGCAAGACGCTGCTCGCCATCGCCGCGGGCCTGCAGAAGTGTGTCGAAGAGGGCGTCTACCAGAAGCTGCTCGTCTCGCGCCCCATCTTCCCGCTCGGCAAGGACATCGGCTTTCTCCCCGGCGACATCGAGGAGAAGCTCAATCCGTGGATGCAGCCGATCTACGACAACGTCGAGCTCCTCCTCGGCATGTCGAAGCAGGACAAGAAGGAAGGGCGCTCGCACCAGGAGCTGATCGATCTCGGCTACATCGAGATCGAGCCGCTCACCTACATCCGCGGCCGCTCCATTCCCAATCAGTACATGATCGTCGACGAGGCGCAGAACCTGACGCCGCACGAGGTCAAGACCATCATCACGCGCGTCGGCGAGAACACGAAGATCATCCTCACCGGCGACCCGTACCAGATCGACAACCCGTACGTCGACGCCTCGAACAACGGCCTCACCACCGTCGTCGAGCGCTTCAAGGGCGAAGCCATCGCCGGCCACGTCTCGCTCGTCAAGGGCGAACGCTCGCCGCTTGCTGAGCTCGCGGCCAATATCCTCTAAGAGCAGAGTCTGAAGCGCGAAGGATGCGGGCGGGTCCTGGACTGCGGAGCGGAGTCTGAAGAGCGGACGCCGCGGGCGGGTCCTGCCGGCGGGGCCCGTCCCGTCTGCAGTGCTCGGACCACGCATTGCACCGATAGGGCAGCCTGCGCTCGTACGACCTTGCCCTCGCGTGTGCTCGCGTCTGGTCCTGCGCGCTTCGCCGGGCCCCACCCGCCGTCACCCGCCCGCGACGCCCGCTCTTCAGACCCAGCTCCTTCGTTGCGTGCTCAGCGCTAGCAGCGTTGGCCTGATTTCGTCACTGCGTAGCGTGGCGCCGTAGTCACGAGCGTCGGCGCTTTCGTCGTTCGGTCGCGTGCTGAGCGCTAACAACGATTCGCCGGGTCACTTCGCGAACAGTTGCTCCAGGTTCGCGGGACTGCGGAGCGGAGTCTGAAGAGCGGACGCCGCGGGCGGGTCCTGCCGGCGGGGCCCGTCCCGTCTGCAGTGCTCGGACCACGCATTGCACCGATACGGCAGCCTGCGACTCGTACGACCTTGCCCTCGCGTGTGCTCCCGTCTGGTCCTGCGCGCTTCGCCGGGCCCCACCCGCCGTCACCCGCCCGCGACGCCCGCTCTTCAGACCCAGCCTTCGTTACGTGCTCAGCGCTAGCACAGTTGGATTCGTCGCTGCGTAGCGTGGCCCTGTAGTCACGAGCGTCGTGCTCCGCGCTAGCACCGATGTCCCGCGCACGTCGCTGCGGAACCTGCTTCGTGGCTACTCGCGCTCATGACGCCGCAACTCGGCGACGGTGATTGCGTTCGAGCTTCTCCAATTTGGCGAGAGTGGGGCTGAAGAACGGGGGCGATGGCCGGGTGGCGCGGCGGGTGGGGCCCGGCGAAGCGCGCAGGACCAGAAGCGAGCACAAGAGAGAGACAGGTCGCCACCCACCGAGTGTTGTATCGGTGCAATGCGTGGTCCGAGCACTGCAGACGGGACGGGCCCCGCCGCGACAGGACCCGGCCATTGCCCCCGTTCTTCAGCACTGAGCGAGCCCGCCGCGACAGGAGCCGGCCATTGCCCCCGTTCTTCAGCGCTGAACGAGCACCCTCTGAGGGACGCGACTTGGGATTACTTGCGAGCGGGAGGCGGGACGGCCATGAGCTGGGCGTAGCGGTCCTTCTCGACGTCTTCGATGCGGACGCCGACGCCGCGATCCGGGCGCGCGTAGACGACGCGGCCGGAGACGCGGATGGGCTCGCGCGAGCCGGGCAGCGGGAACTCCATCAAGATGGGGTCCCCCGGGCGCTCGAGCGGAAACCGATCGTCGAACGAAAATCCGCTCGCCGAGATGTTCCGCACCAACCGGTAGTACAGGTCGTTGCCCCGAATTTCGACGGCAAAGAAGGCGGTGTCAGTGCGCGGCTCGATACGCCGGTCGTCGCCTTCAACTTCACGGTCTCGAATGACCATTAAAGCTCCCGTGGTGTGCCCTTGTCCTACCTGCGCGTATCCGCGGTGTCAAGGTGCAATATAGGCACACAGTACTCGAACCCACAGTCTTTTCATTGACGAATGAGCAGAACGTGGCGGAACATAACACGATGTTTCGCGCCGCCCTCCTCGCCGCCCTATTCGCATTTTCTTCGGCGCCGGCGCGCGCCGAGGAGCCCGAGTTCGAGGTGGTCGGCAAAATCGAACGCGCTGCGCTATCGCTCTCGATCCTGCCCCGCCCCGGCTACCGCATCCTCGGCGATGCCCCCGTGGTCGTGCGTCTCGACGGCAGCCACGTCGACCTTCCGCGCCGGCTCTACCGCCGCGAGGACGCCGTCGATCCGCACGCCGAAGCGCCGCGCTTCGAGATCGCCCTCAAGAATCCCGCCGGCGGCGCCCGCATCGACGCCGAGCTCACCTTCTACATCTGCCGCGCCGCGCGCTGCCGCCCCGTCACGACCCGCTACGGCACCAACTTGTAGCCGTGTCCGTAGACGGTGAGGATGTGCTTGGGCTCCTTGCCGTCGTCCTCGAGCATCTTGCGCAGCTTGACGATGAAGTTGTCGACGGTGCGGTTGTGCGTGGTGCGCGCGTCGATGCCCCAGATCTTCTCCAGGATCTCGTCGCGCGACACCGGCTGCTCCTTGCGCTCGTAGAGCAGCTTGAGCAGCTCGACCTCGTAGAAGGTCAGCGGCCAGCTCTTGCGCGCGCGCGTCAGCGTGTGCTTCTTACCGTCGACGACGGCGGGGCCAATCTCGAACGTCTCCTCCTCGACGGGCGCGCGCCGCCCCAGCCGCCGGAAGATCGCTTTGATGCGCGCCAGCAGCTCGGCCACGCTGAACGGCTTGGTCACGTAATCGTCGGCGCCCGCTTCGAGGCCGCGCACCTTGTCGGTCTCCTGGCCGCGCGCCGTCAGGATGATGATCGGCACCAGCGAATCGAAGGCGCGGATCTCCTCGCACACCGCGTAGCCGTTCAAGTCGGGCAGCATGAGGTCGAGGATCACGCAGTCGGCGCCGCGCTCGCGCATCATGCGCACGCCGTCCTTGCCGAACCCCGTCGAGACCACGTCGAACCCCTCGAACTCGAGCGCGTCGGTCAGGCCGCGCACGATGTCCGGCTCGTCCTCGACGATGAGAATCTTTTTCATGCAACCTCACGCCGCTCGACGAGCGGGATGTCGACGATGAAGGCGGCGCCCTTGCCGGGCTCGCTGTCGACGGTCACGGTACCGCCGTGCGCCTCGGCGATGTGCTTGACCAGCGAGAGCCCGATGCCCGAGCCGCGCACGTTGGTGCCGCGCGCGTCACGCGTACGATAGAAGCGCTCGAAGATGCGTTTGTGCTCGTCGGTGGCGATGCCCGGCCCCTGGTCGCCGACGACCAGGCGCAGTGTGTTGCCCTGCCGCGTGAGGTAGACCGCGATCTCGCCCTTGCCGTACTTGACCGCGTTCTCGAGGAGGTTGAGGAGCAGCAGCGTCATCGCGTTCTCATCGAGCAGCGTCTCGGGCAGATCGGGATCGATCTTCGTCGTCAGCTTCAGCCCCTCGCGCTCGACGCGATGGCGATAGACGTCGAGAGAGCGCTCCACCACTTCGTCGAGTCGCCCCGGCTGGAATTCGTAAGCCACGCGGCCGCGCTCCATGCGCGCGAAGTCCAGCACGTTGTCGATGAGCCGCGACAGCCGCTCCGCCTCGCGCGTGATGATGTCGGCGTACTCCTTGCCCTTCTCCGGCGACTTCAATTTTCCCATCGCCAGGAGCTCGCCGAACATGCGAATCAGCGACAGCGGCGTCTTGAGCTCGTGCGACACGTTCGAGATGAAGTCGGACTTCATCTCGTTGGCGCGCGACTCCTTCCACGTGGCGTAGAAGAGAAAGCCGATGCCCGCGAGGATGGTGCCGAGCATCATCGTGAGCAGCAGGAACTCCGAGCGCCGTCGCACCCGCTCCTCTGACGACAAGCGCGCCGCGTCGGGCGGCGCCATCTGCAGGCGCCACAGGTAGAGCGTCGTCGGGAAGGCCTGCTCGTAGAGGAAGTGTCCCGGCTGGCCAATCGGCTCGCCGTAGCGGATGCGATCGCGCTCGTCGCGCACGCAGAACGAGACCTTGCCGAGGTAGCGATTGAGCACCTCGGGAAACAGGTTGTGCTCCACGTACTCGAGCGACACCTTGAGGACGACGTAGTAGTTGCGTTCGTGGTGCGACTTCTTGATGAACGAGATGAGGTAGTCGCGGTCGTTGTACTCGCGATGCATGTGCTTGTGCTGATCGAGCGTCAGATCGGCGAGCGGCAGATCGGGCAGGATGCGCTTCATGAAGAGCGTCTTAAAGGCCTCGGCGTCGGGCCCCTTGCGCTTGGAGACCCAACCGTTGGGCAGTAGCTGCAGCTTCTCGTCGAGCAGAAACGCCGCCTCGATGGCCGGCGACACGCGCACGATGTAGCTCCAGCTCTTGGCGAAGTCGGCGACGTCGAGATCGACCAACTCGAACAGCGAGCGGTCGGAGTCGACGATGAAGTTGTCGATGCGCTCGATGGTCTGATCGCCGAGGAGGCGATTCGACGCCACCAGCGAGGACTCCGACGTCTCGGCGAGCTGCGCCGCGTAGCGGAACCCGTAGGTACCGAGCGCGATCGCCGCCGCCAGCACGATCGGCACGATCACGTACAAGGCGGAGAATCGCCGCTTTGGCGTTTTCTGCGGCACGCCCTTTTGTAGCCTACAGCCGGTGTCGCTTCAAATAGTCGAGGACTTCGTCGAACTGTCCCGACTCGTTGGCGTAGGTCGCGAAGTTCTTTGCCGTCGAGAACCACTCGAGCGTCGTCGGCTTGACCTTCTTGACCGCCGCGCGCAGATCGGCCGTCGAGATGTTGCGCACGGCGCCGCCGCGCAGCGACTCGGTCAGCGCCATCTCGATGGCCGACTGCACCACGTGGTCGAGATCGGCGCCCGACGACATCTCGGTGGCACGCGCGATCTCGGCCACGTCCACGTCGGCCGCGATGGGCTTGCCGGCCAGCTTGAGCTTCAAGATCTCGACGCGCGCGCGCAGGTCCGGCGGCGGCACGAACAGCACGTCGCCGAAGCGGCCGGGGCGGCGAAAGGCGGGGTCGACGTCCCACGGTGCGTTGGTGGCGCCGATGACCAGGACGCCCTCCGACTGTCCGCCGGCGCCGTCGAGCTCCGAGAGGAACTGCGTCACCAGCGTGCGATACGACTCGTGGCGCAGCCCCGAGCGACGGCCGCCGAGCGAATCGACCTCGTCGAAGAAGAGCACCGCCGGCGCCTTTTCGCGCGCGGTCTTGAACAGCTCGTGCAGCTTCTTCTCCGACTGGCCGAGCCACATGTCGAGGACTTCCTCGATGCCAACGGCGACGAAGTGGATGCCGGCCTCGCCGGCGGTGGCGCGCGCCAGGAACGTCTTGCCGCAGCCGGGAGGACCGTAGAGCAGCAGGCCGCCACCGACCTTCTTGCCGAACGCCTTGTACAGATCGGGCCGCTTGAGCGGATAGAGCACGCGCATGCGGATTTTTTCTTTGAGCTCGTCGAGCCCGCCGATGTCGGCGAAGGTGATGGTCGGCTTCTCGACCTCGCCCACCGTCGGTGCCGGCTCGCTCTTCTTCTCGCTGCCGTCGGCGACGAGGCGGATGCGCGCGCGCGGATCGGCGTTGGCGCGACCGATGCGCTCGCGCAGCGCGGCGTCGGCCAGCCCGACATCCCTGGCGACCGCGTCGTCGTACGCGGCGAGCGCTTCGTGATGGCGTCCGACCTCGTACAGGCAGCGCGCGCGGCCGAGCAGCGCCGGCGCATCGCCGGCGGCGCGGGTCAAGATGGCGTCGTAATGCTCGAGCGCATGATCGGCGTCGCCGCCCTTCTCCAGGGCCGCGGCGAGCTGACGGCGCAGCGCCACGTTCTCCGGCAGCGCGCGCACCGCCTCTTCCAGGGACTCGATCGAATCGCTCATGCCATTCCTTCTACGAGCCGCAGCGCCAGCTTCTCGATCAAGAGGTCAATCTCCTGGTCGCGCGCGGGACGGGTCAGCGTGCCATCGATCCAACGGCGCCACAGGACGTCCCATTCCCGGTTCGCCTCGCGGACGACATCGCGAGCACGCGCCCGGGCCGCCTCCAGCTTCTTGCGCTGCGTCAGCCAGGCCAGGCCCGCCGCGGCGGCGCCGAAGCCGAGCGGAACGAGGGCGGCCGGCCCCATCGTGCGCAGCGCCACGGTGATGGCCGCGCCCGAGAGCGCCGCCTCGCGCGAGTACATGCCGCGCACCGCGCCGTGCGCCTCGAGCGCCAGCGCCACCAGCACGAGCGGAGCGGCCCGCCCGCGGCGCAGCTCGCGCATGAGCTCCTCGCACAGCCCCTCGAAGCTGCGATAGCGCGCCGTGCCGCCCGGGGCCAGGACGAGCCCCAGGTTACGCTGGGCACGCTCGCCGCGCGGGTCGAGCCGCAGCGCCTCGCGGAAGCGCGCCTTGGCCTGCAGCGGACGGCCCGCCTCGAGCTCCAGGCAGCCGAGGTTGTTCCAAGCTGCCGGGTCGCTCGGGTCGACCGCCACGGCCCGCTCGTAGGACTCTCGGGCCAGCGCCTTGTCGCGCGCGGCGGAGGCGACGAAGCCGAGGGTCACGAAGTTGGCCGCCCGCTCCGGGGCGACCTCGGCCGCCCGCCGCGCCAGCACCAGCGCCTCGTCGTGCCGCCCGAGCTCCGAGCTCAGCTCGGCCAGCGCCCGCAGATAGACTGGCTCGTCAGGTGAGCGCCTGAGCGCCTCCCCGAGCGGCTTCTCGGCCTCCGGCGACCGGCCGGCCTCGCGGAGGGCGAAACCGTACAGGTAATGCGGATGGGGCGTGTCGGGCGCCGCGGCGATGGCGCGCCCGAGGACCTCGAGGGCGCGCGGGAGATCGCGGCGACGGAGGTGGCAGAGCCCTTCGATCTCCAAACCTTCCGGATCGTTAGGGTTCGACGCCAATACCCGACGAACCTCGGAGAGCGCTTCGTCAGCTCGACCCAACTCCAGGAGCAGACGCGCCCGCCGGCGTTGCGCGGAGGCGACGTCCGGGTCCTGCACGGCGCGAAGTCTAGCACTGTTTGGAGGGAAAGATTGCGGTCCGGCCCGATACGCGTTATAAAATTTGAATCCCGAAATCCTTTTTGATTGCTAGAGGTCGGGGGCTGTGCTAGGTGCAGCACGTAGCAATACCCGGGTGAGAGGCGATATGGAGGAGTTCATCTTCGACGATGATGTCGACGAGGTAGGAGCCGAAGTCGAGGCTCACTGCCCCAAGTGCAAGGCTGACACGCAGCACGTCGTCGTCTCGAAGTACGAGGACGAGATCCGACGGGTGCAGTGCAATCCTTGTGGAGACGTGCACCCTTACCGCAAACCTCGCGGTGAAGGCGACGAGGAGGCGGAGCCTACGCCCGCGCAGAAGAAGAAGGCTGCGAAGGCCAAGCCGACCTGGGAACAGGTCATGGCCAAGAGCGCCAAGAAGCAGCCCAAGCCTTATCAGCTGGGCGAGTACTTCAAAGAGAACGAGCTCTTGTCGCATCCCAAGTTCGGCGTTGGCTTCGTCAGCGAGAACATCGGGGACGACAAGATCGAAGTGACGTTCAAGGACGACAAGCGGGTTCTGGTGCACAACCGGAAGGGGCTCACCCTGCCGTTCATGCGTCCGATTCCGCAGGTCAAGGGCAAGGGCAAAAAGGGCGCAGCGCCGGTTGCGGCGCCCGTCCCGGTCGTGGCCCCCAGCGCCAACGGATCGGCCAAGAAGGGCGCGGCGGTTGCCAAGGCCGCGCCCGCCAAGGCGGCTCCTCCGGCGCCGAAGGCTCAGGCCAAGCCCGCAGCAAAGGCCGCTCCGCCGCCGAAGCCGGCTGCGAAGAAGCCCGTGGCCAAGCAAAAGGCAGCGGCGCGTACGGCTACCAAGAAGCCCGTCGCCAAGCCCGCCGCGAAAAAGAAGAAGAGCCGCTAAACGCTCTGCCGCTACACGCTCTTCGCCGCACCCTCCTCCACCAACGCATCGACTGACGCACCGTCCAGGCCGAGCACTTCGGCCAGGACGGCGCGCGTGTGCTCGCCCAGGCGCGGCGGCGGCGTCCGCACCGCGCCCGGCGTCTCGGACAGCCGCACCGGCACGCCCGTGACGCGGATGGGCCCGGCCGAGGGATGCTCGAGCGGGACCACCATGCCGCGCGCCCGCACCTGCGGGTGGGCCAGCGCCTGCGCGACGTCGAGGATCGGGCCCGAGGGGATGCCGGCGCCGTCGCACAGCGCGATCCAGTCGTCGACGCTGCGCGTGGCCACGAGCGGCTCGAGGATGGCGGCCAGCTCCTCGCGGCGGCCGACGCGGGCGGCGTTGGTCGCGAAGCGCGGGTCCTCGGCCAGCGCTTGGAGCGGCTCGCCGGCGGCGCGGCAGAGCGCGCGCCACTGGGCGTCGTTGCCGACGGCGATGTTCACGAAGCCGTCCTTGGCGCGATAGGTCTCGTAGGGCGAGATCGACGGGTGCTGGTTGCCGCGCCGTGCCGGCACGCCGCCGGTCGCGAAATGGATGCCGGCGTGGTAGGTCAGCAGCGAAATCTGCCCGTCGAGCATCGAGACGTCCACGTGCTGGCCGCGTCCGGTGCGGGCGCGCGCATGCAGCGCCACGAGGATGCCGGACAGCGCATAGAGGCCGGCGATCATGTCGGCGATGGAGGTGCCGACCTTGTGCGGCGGTCCGTCGGCAGGCCCGGTCAGCGACGCGAGGCCGCCCATGCCCTGGATGGCGAGATCGTAGCCGGGGCGACGCACCCAGTCGGGCTCGCCGGTGTGGCCGAAGCCGGAGATGCTGCAGTAGATCAGCCGCGGGTTGGCCGTGCGCAAGGAAGCGTAGTCGAGGCCGAGCCGCTCGAGCGCGCCCGGCCGGAAGTTCTCGAGGAGGATGTCGGCGCGGGCGGCCAGCGCGCGCACCAGCTCGCCGCCGCGCGCGTGCTTGAAGTCGATGGCGACCGATTCCTTGTTGCGATTGATCGACATGAAGTAGGTCGATTCGCCGGCCACGAACGGCGGGCCGAAGCCGCGGGTGTCGTCGCCGCCGGTGGGATGCTCGAGCTTGATGACGCGCGCGCCGAAGTCGGCGAGGTACATCGAGCAGTAGGGCCCGGAGAGGATGCGCGAGAGATCGAGGACGGTCAGATCGTCGAGCGGCAGCATCCCGCTCGCATACCACGTCGCGCGCGGCCGCTAGTAGAGGCTAGTAGCGATAGCCGAGCGCGGCGGTGGCGCCGAGCGACGAGCCCTGGGTGAACGAGTCGCCCGTGTTTTCGATGTAGTCGTAGCCGATGCGTGCGAGGACGAAGAGCGCACCGTCGCGGCGCGTGCGCACGAGGTCGACGCTGACGGTGCCGTTGACGCCGGCGGTGACGCCCCAGACGTTGGGGTCGAAGTCGCTGCGCGACGAGGCGCGCTGGTAGACGAGGACGCCGAAGGTCAGCCCGAGGGCGAGCTGCACGCGACCGGAGACGTGGAGGTTGAACGCGGGACCGAGCGTGACGACCTGGTAGGGCAGCCCGATGCGGGTGGCGCCCGCCTCGACCGACACGCGCGCGCCGATGCCGATGTTGGGATCCTGGCCGCCGACCTCCAGCTCGAAGTGGGCGGCGGCGAAGTCTTCGCGCAAGGCGCGCCGGTAGCTGACGCCGACGTGGCCCTGCACCAGCACCGTCGTCGGCGGAGATGGCGCCCGCGCCACGACGGTGCAGCAATCTTGCGCCGGATAGGGCGTCGGGATCTCGACCATACCCGGCGCCGGCTCGTCGGCATGCGCAGCCACGGCAAACAGCGCCGCCGCGAGGCCGACGAGCGGTCGTAGGCCTCGCATCACTGGCACACCGTCGTCTTGGGCGCGTCGCAGGCGCCCGACGCGTAGAGGTCGTCGCAGCTGGCGTCGCGCATACAGCGCGACGTGGCCCCGGACAGGTCGGGGGACGCGTGGTCGCAGAAGCGCCCCTCGTAGCAGGAGATCATCTTGATGGGGCCGTCGTTGGGGCAGCAGTCGAGGAGATGCTTGACCGCCTCCTCGCACTCGAGCTCTCCCTTGTCGATGCCCTCGGCGCCGCCGAGGAGCGTGAGCGACAGCACGGCCGCGGGAATCGTGATCACGAATCGCTTCCACATGCGGCGCTCGTAGTGCAACCGCGCGGCCAACGCCGAAACTGGCGCGCCCCGTCGGCACCGTCGCCGCCGGCCCGACGACGCCGTTCAGATCGCGACAGGTTTGTCCGGATTTCGACGCCAAAAATTTGCCCCCGCCGTCGGGCCGGCGCCAAATTGAAACATGTCGTGTGCCACCGTCCGCTGCGTCGTCTGCGCGCGCGAGTTCGCGCCGCAGTTCGCCTTTCAGGTCGCGGTGCTCGACGGCGGGCGGCGCTATTTCTGCGCGCTCGAGTGCCGCAAGGCGGCGCTCGGCGACAGCGCGTTCGGCGGTCAAAGGCGGTCGCGTCGCGTCGCCATCCTCAACCAGAAGGGCGGCACCGGCAAGACCACGACGGCGGTGAACCTGGCCGCCGGCATCGCCGACCGCGGCTACGACGTGCTCCTCATCGACGTCGACGCTCAGGGCAACGTCGGCACCTCGCTCGGCATTCGCGGCGAGCGCACGCTCTACCATCTGCTCGTCGAAGAGGGCACCACGCCCGACGACGTCATCGTGCCCGTGCGCGGCCATCTCGACGTCATCACCGCCGACGCGACGCTGGCGCTGGCCGAGGTGTTCCTCGCGCGCATCGACACGGGGCGCGATCGCATCCTCCGCGATCGCATGGCGTCGCTCCGCGGCAAGTATCAGTACATCGTCCTCGACTGCGGGCCGTCGTTGTCTCTGCTCAACCAGAACGCGCTCAGCTTCGCCGACGAGGTGCTCATCCCGGTGAGCTGCGACTATCTGGCGCTCGTCGGCGTCAAGCAGGTCTTGAAGACGCTCAAGGACATCGACCAGCACCTCGGCCACACCGTCAAGCTCTCGGGCGTGGTGCCGACGTTCTTCGACGCCCGCACGCGGCTCGCGCGCGAAGCGGTCGACACGCTGTCGGGCCACTTCAAGGAGCGGCTGTACGAGCCGATCCGCCGCTCGACCCGCCTCGCCGAGGCGCCGAGCCATCGTCAGACCATCTTCGAATATGCGCCCGACTCATCGGGGGCCGACGACTACCGTCGCCTGGTCGCGCGCTACGTCTCCAATGCGGCGCCGGTGCCGACGTCCAATCCCAATCCCAATCCTACTCAACGTCCGGAGGCCGCATGAAGCCACAGCGTCAAGAGAAGCGCCTCATGGGCGACGACCCGCTCGCGGGCGACAACATCCTCGAACGCTTCTACAAGCCCGAGCCGTCGCCGGTGACGCCCATCAAGGCGGCGAAGCCGACCCACTACAAGGTCGTGTGCATCTCGCTCTACAACGAAGACATCGAGAATCTGGAATCGCTGGTCGCCGAATTGAAGCGTCGCGGCCACACCAAGGCGAATAAGTCCCAGCTCATCCGCGCCGCGCTCGCTCAGGTCGACCTCGGCAAGATCCCCAAAGGTTTCTAGCCGCGAGGCCGCCACGGCTGTGGTATCGTGGGGTTCGGCGGGCCTCATTGGGGTCCGCGCCCCCACAGGGTGGGTGCCAATGTGCAAACAGATTCGGTGCTTTGGTGAGGCACGACGCTTGCTGAGCGAGACCCCATGCGATTTCTCACCGGCTTAACGTTCGTTTTCGTGGTTTCCGGCTGCACGGGCGATCTGGTCGAGATCGGCCCCGGCGTTCGCGCCGATATGTCCGGAGTCGTCCCCGATATGGCCCAAGGCGGCGGGGGCGAGATGGGTCCAAACTCAGCCAAGTTCTTCCCCGACATTCAGGCCGACGTCGATCAGCTGACGTGCAGCCTGGTGGGATGCCATGGCGGAACGCAAATCCCCGTGCTGAAACCGACGCCCACGGCCCAGGCCGACAAAGACGCGAACTACACCAACTTCATGACCGACGTGAACACGACGGCGCCCGCTCAGTCGCCGGTCCTGACCAAAAATTTGCCCGGCGCCTCGCACGGCGGCGGCGCGAAGTTCACGGGGACCAACGACCCGAAGTACATCCGCTGGCTCAACTGGATCGCGGCAGGAGCCCCTAAACAGTGATCTCACGACGTCCGCTTCAGGCGGTACTCGTCCTCTTCCTTCTGACCCTCGGGGCAGTGGGCGCGCGCGCCGCGTCGATCGAAACCAAAGTACGAACCATGTTGCGCGAGAAGCCGGCGTCGACGGCGCGTATCGTCGATCGACTGCCGGCGGGCAAGAAGCTGCCCATGGTCGGCTCGACGCCGGACGGCAACTGGGTCCACGTGAAGTCGAACGGCAAGGACGGCTGGATCCAGGCCGCGGCCGTCAAGGGCATGCGCGGCAACGACGACGCCACCGGTGGCGAGGACACCTCCGCGGAAGAGGACGAGCCGTCGCGGCCGCTCGCCAAGAAGCGCGGCGTGAGGCCCGAGGCGTGGGTCTCGAAGTCGCGCTATCACGAAGGCGAAGAGACCAAGCTCATCGTCAGCGTCAACAAGGCCGAGCTGTTCGGGCGTCCGTCGAGCACCGGCGCGGTGCTCGGCATCCTCCGTCGCGGCGAGGCCGTGCAGCTGGTCAAGAAGTCGGTCGACAAGAAGTGGATGAACGTCGACATCGGCGGTGGCGAGACGGCGTGGATCGAGTCCAAGGCAGTCAAGCCAGGCAAGGTCGCGTCGACGCCGTCGCCCGACGAGTCGGCCGACGAAGAGTCCGCTCCGCCGCCGACGATCACGCCGGACCGCGCGGCCAAGAAGGCCAAGCTGGCCAAGGTCGAGACCAGGCCCGAGCCGGCCGTCGAAGAGGCGCAGCCGGAGCCGCCCCCTCCTCCGCCGTCGAAGAAGAAGGACACCAAGAAGGCCAAAGTCGAAGCGCCGCCGCCGGTCGAGGAAGAGGCGCCCAAGAAGCCCAAGCGCGACCTCGATGAGGAGGCGCCGCCGGGCCTGGGCAAGGCGACGCCGTCGAAGAAGGACGATCAGAAGAAAGAGGAGAAGGAGAAAGAAAAGGAGCGCGAGCGCGCCGACAAGGCCGACAAGGCGGACAAGGCCGACAAGCGCGCCGCCGACAAACGTCAGAAGGCGGAAGAAGAGACGGCCGCGGCCGAAGAGAAGCCGAAGAAGAAGCGCAAGCTGAAGAAGCTGGCGAGCCGCAGCGAAGAGGCTTCGGAGGCGTCGACGGCAGACGCGGTGGTGGTCAAGGACAGCTGGACCACCAAGGGCAAGATCTACCTGACGCCGGGCGTGCGCGCGGGCATCGCCATCTTGAGCCAGCGCTTCACGTCCAACGGAACCGGCGCGCTCTCCAACTACGAGTCGTCGACGAACGCGTTTGGCGCGCAGCTCGGTCTCGGCGTGTTCGGCACCCTCGGCAAATATTTCATCCTCGGCGGCGATGCCAGCTACACCTTCGCGGGCGCGGCGCAGCTTCGCTACGTCTCACCGACCGACGGCTCGACGGTGAATCTGGCGGTGCAGGCGCACACCATCGACGGCGGCTTGTCGGCGGGCGTGCACTTCAACGTCGTGGGCGGCTTCTATGTGCGGCTGCGGCTCGGCGGGCAGATGGTGCTGAACCTGATTCAGCCCGACGTCCGGACCAAGCTGCCGTCGGACCGCATCGTCGGCATGACCATCGGCGCGGCGTTCGGTGCGCCGGCGCTGTTCACCATCGCGGGCCGCCCGTTCGGCGTCTCGCTGTTCGCGGGAGGCCTGGTGCCGGCGCAGCGCGCGCAGACGGTCGGCCTGGAGGATGGCGCGTCGTCGTCGACGTTCGGCGCGTTCTTCGGCGGGACGCTGTCGTTCCAGCTCTTGCAGCCGAACGTCGAGAAGTATCGCGGCTCGCTGGCGATCGAAGCAGCGTATGGCTACGAGTTCGCGGCCACGCACTACACCGGGCTGTCGCGCCGCAACAACACCGTCACCGTCGCCGACCGCGGCTCGGCGCAGCACCTCATCTCGCTCGGTGTCGGCTTCTACTACTAGCGAAGTGCGTTACGGAAGGCCGCCGGGCTCGGGGCCCTCGATGAGCAGCTCGGCGCGTCGCTCGCGCCAGAGCTTGACCACGGCGTCGTTGATGGTGTCGCCGCGCTCGATGATCCCGCGATAGGTGGTGTCGAGGTTGGTGAATTCGCCATAGCGCGTCTTGAACTCGTCCGCGCTGAGCTTGCGCACCAGCTTTCCGTTGAACTTGCCGTAAGCGCCCACCGCGAGCGCGCCCACCTGCGATTCGAAGCGCGCCACATAGTCCAAATACGGATCGACCGGCATCTGTAGAGAGCCTAGGCGCTCAGCCGCGGACGATCAAGACGTAGATGTCGTAGAGCGCGTGCGTGTAGACCGCGACGGCGAAGCCGCGCGTCTGGAACAGCGTTGCGAACACCAGTCCACACAGGAAGCGGTAGGTGAAGGCGCCGACGCGGAAGGGCTCGCCGCCGATGACGTGATGGGCCGCCGAGAACAGCACCGACGAGATCAGCATCGCCAGGCCGACCGCGAGCCAGCGACGGAGGTGAAGGCCGCGCGTCAGGAGCCAGACGCCGCCGCCGACCATGATGAGGCGGAAGACCAGCTCCTCGTGCACGCCCGCGCCGAGCGAGAGCACCAGCTTGGCGACGGGGCTGGCCTGCTCGGGCGCCGTCGAGCAGCCGATGAAGAGCTTGGGATCGATGTGCAGGAAATCGATCATCACGAAGCAGATGAGCGATCCCATGGTCAGCGCGTAGATGGCGCTCTCGAGCAGCACCGGCAGGAAGAGCCGCGGATCGAACGTGTTTTTGCGGCGCAGCACCAGCACCAGGATGACGAAGGCGACCGCCAGCGCGGCGTTGACGAGGAGGTAGGTCGCGCCGTTGCCGTGGAGCAGCCGCAGCATCTGCGACGTGAGCAGGTCGGCCCCGTTGTAGGTGCTCGGAATCGAGAGGACGCCGATCTGGTAGGCGATGAAGAGCGGGAAGACCAGGAGGACGCTGGTCAACGGGTCCGAACGGCGCGTCACTGACCTCTTGTACGCGGAAGCGGCCATTACTTGTCCTTGTCCCCGTCGAGCTTGCGGATGGCGGCATCGAGCTCTCTGCGCATGCAGCCGTTGATGCCTTCGAGACCGAATAAGCCGCCCTTGCGCTCGCGCGCGGCACGCAGGCTGTCGAGGTAGGTCTTGTCGCCGGTGGCGATGAGCTCCAGCGCCGCCGCCTTGCGTTCGCGGCAGCTCTTGCCGTTGCGCAGCTTGTCGAGGAGCGCGTCGTCGTCCTTGCCGAGCGGCCTGCCCTCTTCGGCGATCAGCGCCGGACCGCCGATCTTGACGGCGGCCTCGGCGGCGCGACGGCGCACGCGATCGTCGCGGCAGCCCTTGGCACAGGCGACGAGGTCGGCGAGGGCGGGCTTGCCGATGTCGTCGGCGAGCAGCGCCACGGCGGCCTGCCCTTCGGTGCGGCGGTCGAGCATGGCGCGCACGTTGCCGCGCAAGACCGGGTCGGTCTTGTAGCCACGATCGAGCTGGATGGCGCGCTGATAGTCGCCGAGCGCCCGCTCGCGTTCGCCCTGTGCGTAGTCGAGGTTGCCCATGAGGTAGTGCACCCGCGCGGTCTCCGGATGCGCGGACTGCAGTTGCTGTAACGCGGCGCGGGCCCCTTCCAATTCCCCGTGCGCCAAAAGCGACTCGGCGCGGCCGAGGGAATCGGCCATCGCCGGCGGCGCCGGACGTGGTCCGTCGGTGCGACGCATGATGACGACGAGGCCGACGAGCGCCACCGCCAGCGCCACACCGGCGGCGGCGAAGGCGCGCGGCCAGGGCACACCCGCTTCGCGCCCGCGACGCACGAGGAAGCTCCAGGCGGTGGCGACGCGATCGAGAACAGCCTCGCCGAGTCGCCCGATGCCGGCCGAGGGCGAGCCGGAGACCACCGGAAGGCCGCGCGACGGGCCCGCCGACCAGTCGAGGGCCTGCAGGAACTCCTGCGCGTCGGAGTAGCGCTCGTCGCGCTTCTTGGCCATGGCGCGCTCGACGACGCGCTCGAGCCAGCGCGGGATGTTCGCGTCCGGGGCCGCCTGCGTGACCGGCATCGCCTTCTGCGTCAGGTGCATCGACACGATGGCGACCTTCGACGCGGCGTCGAAGGGGCGCCGCCCCGCCAGCATCTCGTAGAGGACGATGCCTGCCGAATAGAGATCGGCGCGGCGATCGGCCTCCTCGCCCATGGCCTGCTCGGGCGAGAGGTACTCGGGCGTGCCGAAGACGACGCCGGCCTGGGTCAAGGTCTCGCCCTTGCCGACCTCGCCGTCCGCCAGCGTGAGCTTGGCGATGCCGAAGTCGAGCAGCTTGACGATGTCGACCTCGTCGTCGCGCTTGATGAGCATGACGTTGTCGGGCTTGAGATCGCGATGGACGATGCCGGAGGCGTGCGCATGCTCGAGCGCGCGCAAGATCTGTCGCTCGATGTGGAGCGCCCGCTCGACGGGGATCGGGGTGCCGACGCCGTCGGGCCGGATGACCGCGGTGAGCGAGTCGCCCTGGAGGAGCTCCATGACGAGAAAGAGCATGCCCTCGGCGGTGCGGCCGAAGTCGGTCACCTGCACGATGTTGGGGTGGTCGAGGCGGGCGGCGGCTTCGGCCTCGCGCTCGAAGCGGCGCGCCACCTCGTCGAGGCGACCGAGCTCCGGATGCAGGAACTTGAGCGCCAGCTCCTTCTTGAGCATCAGATGCTCGACGCGGTAGACGGCCCCCATGCCGCCGCGCCCGATGGGCGCTAGCACGCGGTATCGCTCGGCGATGGTGCGGCCGACGAGGGTGTCCTCGGTCTGGGTCGCGTCGACGGGCACGGACGAAGAGTATGACGCACAGGCGTCAGAAATTCACGCGCAGGCTGGTGGGACCGAGCGCAACGCTGCGACGGGGCTCGTGGGCGGCGCCGTAGCACCAGAGCGGGATGCCGACGGCTCCGGTGATCGCCGAGGTCATGCCGCTGGCGATGCCGGTGTAGAGGAGGCCCGGGCGGCTCGAGGCGCCGGTCTCGCCGCCGGTGAGCTCGGCGGAGAGGATGGTCGCCGTCGCCAGGCCGGCGAGGCCAATGCTGACGAACGTCAGGACCATGCCGGCGATGCGCAGCGATCGCGGCGACGTCGGTGGTGGAGAGACGTTGGGATCGACCAACGCGAATGGCGGCGGGTGGGGAGGATTGGACGCTTCGAGGTGGGCCACCGCACGGCGGCAGGTGAGGAGCGCGACGAGGATCACGAGAACGGCGGATTGGGTGCGCATGGCTCGCTGCGAGAGCAAGCCGAGGGCCAGCGTCGATGGGTCGGCGGGATGGGGGCGGCGTGCTAGCGGCGGGTGCGGCTCGAGACCTTGGCGGCGCTGGTGGCGCGAGCCGCCTTGGCGGCGCCGCTCTTGGCCCCGCCGCTGGTGGTCGCGCCGCTCTTGGCCGGGCTGCTGGCGGCCGCGCCGTTCTTGACGGCGCCGTTCTTGGCGGCCACGTTCTTGGCCGCGCCATTCTTGGCCTTGGCCAGCACCGGCGCCACCTTCTCCGGCTTCACCGTCGCCAGGATGGCGTGCTCGGGGTCGAGGTACTTCTTGGCCACGCGCTGCACGTCGGCGGCGGTGACCGCGAGGATCCCCGGCGCGTAGCGACGGTACTCGTCCCAGCCGACGCCGTACGCCTCGTGGAACGCCAGCGTCGACGCCAGCGCCGCGCGCCGCTGCAGCGAGATCTCGTGCGCTCCGACGAGGTAGCGCTTGGCGCGCTCGAGCTCCGCCTTCGGCGGCGGCGACGCGACGATCTTGCCCAGCTCGTCGTCGATGCCCTGCTTGGCCACGTCCAGGTTCTCCGGCGACGTCGCGATGTAGACCGCGAAGTACCCCGGGTCGACGCCCTCGACCGAGAAGGCGCTCACGCGATAGGCCAGGCCGCGCTTGTCGCGCAGCTCGACGAAGAGCCGCCCGCCCTGCCCCGACAGGATCGTCGCCAGCACCTCGAGCGAGAAGCGATCCCCGTCGGTGATGGTGGTCCCGGGAAACCCATAGACCAGGTGCGCCTGCTGCTTGTTCTGGAACTTGAAGACCTCTTGCGCCTCGACCGGATGCGCGCCGTCCCACGGCAACGCGGGCGCCTCGGGCGGCGGCGCCGCCTTGCCGGCGGAGCCGAACAGCGCCCGCACCTTGGCCACGACCGCCTGCGGATCGACGTCACCGACGATGGCGAGCGTCATCTGCGACGTCGCCATGTGGCGCTTGTAGTACTCGGCCAGCCGACGCCGCGTCAGCCCCGCGACCGAATCGGCCGTGCCGAGCACATCCATGCGATACGGATGCTTCTTGTAGAGCGTCTGCTGAAAGAGCCGGAACGCCTCCGACGAGACATTGTCGGTCTGCGTGCGGATCTCCTCCAGCGCCTGGCGCCGCTCCTTCTCCAGCTCCGCGTCGCTGAACGCGGGATCGAGGATGCAGTCGGCCAGGATCTCGAGGCCGCGATCCCAGTGGCGCGCCAGCATCTCGGCGCGCAGCCCGAACGAGTTGCGCCCGCTGAAGCCGCCGACCGACCCGGCCATGGCCTCGACCTCGTGCGCGATCTCGTCGCCGGTGCGCGTCTTCGAGCCGCGCGTCACCAGCGCCGCGAGCAGGTTGTTGACGCCGTTGGTGCGCGAGTCCTCGTAGCGGAGCCCGCCCATCCAGACCGCGCGCATCGCCACCAGCCCCACCGACGGGTCGCGCTTGACCAGGAGGCGCGCGCCCGACGGCAGCTTGACGCGCACGACCTCTTCGTCGCGGCTCGACGTCACCACGGCCGGCGGCGACCAGCGGGTCTGCGCCGTCGCCGACGCGCGCTCGATCTGCGCCAGGAGCTCCTGCTCGAGCTTCTTGGCGTCGCCGCTCTTCTCGTTCGGCACCAGCGCCGCGATGGTCGCGTTGTCGACGGTGAGATACTTCTGCGCCACCGCCATCAGCGTCCCCGGCGTGACCGCGCGAATCTGGCGATTGTACTCCGGCTCCCAGTCGATGCCGCCGCCCACCGTCTCGAAGAAGCCGAGTTTGCGCGCCTGCCCCTGCACCGTCTCCTTCTGATAGATGGCGTCCGACTCGATGATCGCCTTGGCCTTTTGCAGCTCGACCTCGGTGACCTCCTCGTGCCGCATGCGGAAGGTCTCGGACAAGACCGCCGCCATGGCCGCCTCGAGCTGCTCGGGGGGCATGGTCGCGCCGGAGACCAGGAGGCCCGGATCGCGCGGCGTGTAGGCATAGGCGTAGGCGTCGGTGACCAGCTCCGCCTTGCGCTTGACCGACAGCGTCAGCCGCGACGAGTCGCCCTGGCCGAGGATGATGGCGAGGAGATCGAGCGCCGCGGTGTCGTCGTGATGGATGCCCGGGATGTGGAACGCGATGCTGATCTGGGTCTCGCGCACGTCCTGGCCGACGACCTTGGCGCGCGCGCCCTTCTGCACCGGCTCCTTGCGCTCGGGCCGCGCCAGCGGCCGCGACGACATGCCGCCGAACGCCTTGGCGATCGCCTGCTGCGCGCGCTTTACGTCGAAGTCGCCGACCACCACGAGCGTCACGTTGTTGGCGACGTACCAGCGCTGGAAGAAGTCGAGCAGCCGCTCGCGCGTGAACGCCTTGACCGTCTTGGTGTAGCCGATCACCGGCCGGCGATAGGGGTGCCGCGTGAAGGCGGCGCCGAAGAGCGCCTGCGTCGCCACGCGCGAGGGGTTGTCCTCACCCTGCTTCACCTCTTCAAGCACTACTTTGAGCTCTCGCTCCAACTCCACCGGATCGAATGACGAATTTTGCAGCGCGTCGGCCAGAATATCGAGGCCGGTGTCGAAGAAGCGCGACGCCAGGACCAGGTGGTAGACGGTCTGGTCGAACGAGGTCCAGGCGTTGATCTCGCCGCCGGCGGCCTCGATGTCGTGCGCGATCTGCCCCACCCCACGTCGCGCCGTGCCCTTGAACAGCATGTGCTCGAACACGTGCGCGATGCCGGCCAGCTCCGGCGGCTCGTCGGCGGAGCCCACCGCCACCCACGATTGAAAGGCCACGACCTTGGCGGCGTGATTTTCCTGCAGGACCACGGTCAGGCCATTGGGAAGCTGATAGCGGACGGCATTCATGGGTGCGGGTGTTCCTCTCATCGTGCTGGGTTGCTTTGGTGTCGTCGGCGTCGTTGCAGCGACTGCAGCAGGCGCGGGCGGCGGCGGGCGTCGCAGGTCCGGGTGACAGCCGACAGCCATGGCCAGGACGAGGACGAGCGAGCCTGCCCATGAGCATACGTCCGGACGTCGCGCGTCGCCAAGCAGCAAACGCCTACGCCGGGAAGCGCCGGCGGGCACCGTCCACGCTACTGGGAGCTATTGAGGAGAACGGTGACGTTGTTGTCGCTGGCGTTGGCCACCACGATGTCGGGCAGCCCATCGTTGTCGAGGTCGCTGGTGGCAAGGCGCAGCGGATTGGTGCCGGTGGGTATCAACGGCTGGGCGGTGAAGTGACCGTCGCCGGCGCCGAGCAGCACCGTGACGCCGCCGGCGCTGATGTAGTTGGTGACCACGACGTCGAGCTTGCCGTCCTTGTCAAAGTCGGCGACGGCGATGCCGTGCGGCTGCATGTTGGCCGGCGAGACGATGGGACCGGTGAAGGTGCCGCTGCCCGAGCCCTTGAAGAACTCGACGCCCTGGGCGGTGGAGAGCGCCACGTCGAGCTTGCCATCCTTGTCGAAGTCGGCGACGGCGACCCAGTCCGGCGCGCCGTTGGTGCCGAAGCTCGTGGGCGCGCCGACGGTGCCGTCGCCAACGCCGAGGTAGATCGAGAAGTTGCTGCTCGAGCTGTTCACTTCGACGAAGTCGAGCTTGCCGTCGCCGTTGAAGTCGCCGAGCTTGATGGCGCTGGGCTGGCTTCCCGCAACCTGATAGGTCGGGGTCTGGTAGGTGCCGGCCGGCGCGTTGACGATCGCCGCGACCTTGCTGCCCGTGGTGTTGTTGACCGCCGCGACCGCGATGTCTGGGATGGTGTCGCCGTTGAGATTGCCGACGGCGACGTCGATCGAATAGACGGCGCTGAGCGCGATGGTGCTGGCGGCGCCGAGGGTGCCGTCGCCGACGCCGGGCAGGACCGCGATGTTCAATCCGATGGTGGCGGCGATGACGTCCTGTTTGCCGTCGCCGGTCACGTCGGCAATGGTGACGCCCTGCCCCGTGCCGCCCGTCGCGAAGTTGCCGGCCGACGAGAGGCCGCCGGCGCCGGTGTTGAGGAGCACACTGATGTTGCCGCCCGTGTAACAGGCGACGACCACGTCGGGCCGCGTGTCGGCGTTGAGGTTGCCGATGGCGATGCCTTGCGGGTTGGTCGAGGTCGGCGTGTTGCCTTTGTTGGTGAACGACAGGATCAGCCTGTGCTGGACCATGTCGGCCTGGGGCGTGCCGGTGAGGTCGGCCGGCGGCTCGCCCGTCAGATCGGCGCCCGCGAGATCGAGGCCGGCCAGATCGGGGCCGCCGTTGACCTCGCCACCGAGGACGACGTTGAAGTCGCGGCGCTGACCGGCGGCGATATCGCCGACGGCGTCACCGCTGAGGAGCAGCGCGTCCGCTTCGTCGTAGGCGTCGACATGGAGCGACAGCGTGCCGCCGTACGACGACGGGATCTCGATGCCGAAGGTGCGCTCCGGCGGAATGGCGAACGTCGGCGCGGTGCCCTCGTGCAGATCGTGCTGCGACGTGGCGATCCCGATCTGGGCGCTCACGTGCAAGCGCGCCACCGAGAGCGGCATGATCGACGAGACGTGCACCAGCGCGAACGAGTCGGCCTGCTTGCAACCCGAGAGCGCGACGAGGCCCGCTGCCGCGACGAGAGCGATTCGCATCTTCCTCACCTTAGAACCGATAGTTTCCGAGGTCGGTCGCGGTCGTCGGCGACGCCGGAGTCCGCTCGGCCAATCCGACGGCCAGGCCGACGGCGGCGCCGGCCGCGACGCCCCCGACGACGGCCCACAGCCACCACTTCTTGTAGAGCGGCTTGGAAGCGCGGTCCGAGGCCGGCGCCGGCTCGGCGACGGCGGCGACGACGGGGGCAGCGGCGGGCGCGGGGGTCGTGGGCGGCGGCGAGGTGAAGAGCGGCCCTTCGCCCGGCGCCGGGCTCGGCGGCGGCATGCGCCGGGCGGCGGTATCCTCGGCGATGGCCGAGTCGAGCTTGACGATGAGCGCGTTGACCTCGGCGCGGTTGGGCGCGTCGGGCTTGTTGCGCAGATAGGCGCGATAGAAGCGAACGGCCTCGACCTTGTGGTCGAGCTGCCTTTCGCACTGCCCGATGTTGAAGAGGAAGATCGGATCTTCGAAGTTGCGATAGCCCTCTTTGAAGGCGTCGAGCGCGAGCTGATACTCGGCCAGGTTGTAGTGTTGCGTCGCGCGCCGGTAGAGCTCGCGCGCCTTGGCCCGGTCGCCGGCTATCGGGTCGGCAGCGGCCGTCGCCACCATGGCGAGCAACAATAAGGTCGTCAAGACCGCACGCATGGGACGAAATGTTGCCGAACTGGTTCGACCGGGTCAACGACCGATTTCCCGTAGCAGCGGCGCGACGGCGCGTGGTAAGCTTCGGCCCGCACAGGGGAATTGTGCAAACTACCGATGGCAGCCATCGAGGAGCTCCTCAAGAAGGCGAAGGCGCAGCGGGGCGGCCCTGCCGCGGAGGCGCTGCGTAAAGCGGCGCAGCTGACCCGCGAGCATGGCGATCTGCTCGGCGCGGTCGACCTGTACGACCGCGCTCTCGTCGAGGCCGAGCATGGGCCCGCCGAGCCGCGACTGCGTGCGACGATCCATCTGGAGCTGGGCGCGCTCTACGAGACGGAGCTCGGACGCATCGATCAGGCGATGGCGAGCTTCGAGCGCGCCTTCAAGGTCGACCCCGACAACGTGCATGCCATCGAGGCAGGGCGGCGGGTCTACCGCTCGCTCGGCGACTGGCCGATGGTGGCGCGGCTCTACGAAGTGGAGCTGGAGACGGCGTCGAGCCGCGACAAGCGTGGCGAGATCCTCGTCGCGCTCGGCCGCACGCTGGCGGAGAAGCTCAAGGACTACGGTCAAGCGGCGGTGCGCCTCGAGGAGGCGGTGCGGCTGCGGCCGCAGGACGACGTGGCCCGCGAGGCGCTCGCGTCGCTCTACGTCTCGCCCGATTTTCCGAGCGCGGGCGACGACGAGGCGCAGCTTCAGCGCGCGGCGCAGCTCTTCGTCGAGCTGGCGGACAGCCGGGTGGCGCGCGCCGACGTCGAGGCGCAGATCGCCTTTCTGCGACGCGCGCTCGGTGCCGACCCGTATCACGTCGAGGGCGCGGCGCGGCTCGAGCGCGCCTATCTCGATCACCAGCGCCACGACGAGCTGAGGCGCTTCTATCGCCAGGGCGCGCCGGTGCCGCGCCGCGCGCTCAAGCTGGCGGAGCTGGCGCTCGACGCGCACGACGGCGAGGAGGCGATGAAGGCCATCGTCGAGGCGGCGGACGAGGGCGACGACACGGCGCTCGTGGTCGAGCGGCTCGAGGAGCTGCTGGCGCAGGAAAAGAAGTGGGCGCAGATCGCGGAGCTGCGCGAGCGGCTCCTGGGCGAGCTGACCGGGCGCGATCGCGCCGACCTCCTCGTCGACGTGGCGACCCACTGGCAGCGCGCGGCGCAGGCCGAGAAGATGGAGTCGTCGCTGCTCGAGGCGCTGGCGGCCGATCCAGTCCATCCGGAGGCCTATCAGCTGCTGGCGGAGCATCTGACGCAGAAGCGCGACTACGCGACGCTGGTCGGCATCGCCGAGCAGGCGGTGGAGGCGGCGCCGCTGGCCGATCAGCCGCGACGGCTGGCGGAGCTGGCCGATCTCTACGAGAAGAAGCTCGGCGACATCGCGATGGCGGCCGATGCGTGGCGCCGCGCCGAGGCGCTGGCGCCGTCGCCCAAGGGCGCCAGCGAGCTCAAGCGCTTGTCGCAGAAGCAGGAGCGCTGGGCGTCGATGACGGCGGCGCTCGAGAAGGAGCTGGAGACGACGCGCGACAAGGATGCGCGCGCCGAGGTCTTGAAGCGGCTCGGCCAGGTGCATCGCGAGCGCCACGATCTCGACAAGGCGCGCGAGCTGTGGCGCGACGCGCTCGAGCTCAAGCCGATGGACGCATCGATCTATCGCTCGCTGGCAGAGCTGTCGGAGCGCGAGGGCAAGCAGGCCGACGTCGCCGATACGCTGCGCAAGCAGCTGCGCGCGGCCAAGGAGAAGGTCGAGAAGCTGAACCTCTTGCGCCGGCTGGCGGTGCTCTACGACGAGCGGCTGCACGATCTCGAAGGCGTCGAGTGGGCCTGCCTCGAGATCCTCGAGCAGCTGCCGGGCGATCGCGATGCGCTGCGCCGGCTCGAGGCGGCCTACGAGCGCAGCGGCGCCGAGGCGGAGCCGCGGCTCATCGAGGTGCTCGAGACGCACGCGCAGGCGGCGGCGACACCGGCGGAGAAGGTGCCGCTGCTCCACCGACTGGCGGCGCTCTACGAGAAGAACGGCGATGCGACGCAGGCGGCCGACCGGCTGGAGCGCGTGGTCAAGCTCGACAAGAACGATCTGCGCGCGCAGGAGGCCCTGGCGCGGCTCGACGAGCAGCTCGGCAAGTGGCCCGAGGCGGCGATGGCGCTCGAGCGCACGCTGCACAAGGTGCCGCCGGGGCCCGAGGGCGTCGAGCCGTGGAAGCGGTTCGCGCGCATCGTCGACGGTAAGCTGAACGACGCCATGCGTGCCGGCAAGGCGTGGAAGGAAGTGCTCGACCGCCGGCCCACCGACAAGGAAGCGCTCGAGGGGCTGACGCGGCTGGCGCGCGCGCGCGGCGACTGGCAGATGCTCGACGAGGTGCTCGAGAAGCGGCAGCAGCACGCCGATGGCGAGCAGGCGGTCGAAGTGGCGCTCGAGCGGGCGCAGCTGGCGGACGAGCGGCTCAAGAATGCCGAGCGCGCCGTGCAGATCTTGCGGCACGTCCTCGACGAGATGGATCCGCGCAACCTGGCGGCGCACACGCGGCTGCAGAAGCTCCTGGCGGCGTCGGGGGATCTCGACGGCAGCCTGCGCATCGCCGAGCGCGAGCTGTTCCTGAGCGAGGATCCCGATCGGCGGCTGCAGATCGCGGTCGACGTGGCGCGGCGCTGGGATCAGCTGCTCGTGCCGCGGCCCACGGCGGCCGCCAAGGGCGCGGCCAACGGCGTCGATACGCGGCGGTCGATCCTGGCTTGGAAGCGCGTGGCGGAATTGTCGCCGACGCATCAGGAGGCGCTCAAGGCGCTGGCCGATCGCTATCGGCAGGTCGGCGATTGGGAGGCGCTCCTCACCATCGACGAGCGACGCCTCGGCCTGGCGCAGGCGGGCAACGCCAATCAAGAGGCGGCCGCGATCTTGTTCGAGCTGGCGGCGACGGCAGAGGAGAAGCTGAGCGACGCCGAGCGCGCCTTCGTCTATCTGCGCGCCGCCTACGAGATCGATCGCGAGCCGCAGACGATGGCGGAGCTGCGCCGGATGGCCGAGCGCCATTCGTTGTGGGAAGAGCTGTGCGAGGTCTACTCGACGCAGCCGGGTCTGGAGTCGCGGCTGCGCGTGGCCGAGATCGCCGACGAGAAGCTCGGCGATCCCAAGCGCGCGTTCAGCGTGCTCCGCAGCTCGTTGGGCCTCGATCCGCACGGCGAGAAGCTGTTGCCCGAGCTCGAGCGGCTGAGCGTGCGCGCCGCCGATGCCCCCAGCCTGCTCGACGTCTACGAGCACTTGATCGCGCGCGGGTCGCAGGCGCAGAAGCTCGACCTCCTGCAGCGACGGGCCAGGGTCCGCGAGGAGCGGCAGAAGGATCCGTCGGGGGCGCTCGACGAAGTGGTGCGCGCGTTCCCCTACGCGCCCAACGACGCCGCGCTCTTGTCCGAGGTGCGGCGGCTCGCGGAGCAGACCAAGCGCTGGGATGACGCGCTCGCCGTCGAGGGCTACCGCTTCCACCAGGCGCCCGACGAGCAGCGCCTCGCCATCGCGTGCGAGGCGGCCGCCATCGTCGAGGAGAAGGTCAAGGATCCGCTGCGCGCCTTCCGCGCCTATCTGCGCGCGTTCCAGCTGGCGCCGGGCGACGACACGATTCGCGCGCACCTGTGGCGGCTGGCGCGCATCGTCGGCGAGATCACCGAGGAGCCGAAGGCGCCGCGCGTCTTGCGCATGCCGCTGTCGGGACCGCCGCCGACGCCGCAGGGATCGTCGGGCGGAGGCGGCGCGGGCGGCGCGTTCGTCATCGCCAGCTCCAAGCCGCCGCGCGAGCCGACGCTCGAGGTGGCGCTCGACGAGGTGATGTTCGAGGAGTCGAAGCCGCACCGGCTCGTCGAATCGAATATGGTCATCGCATCCGACGAGCGGCGCGACCCGACGGTCGAGCTCTCGATCAACGATCTGATGACCATCGCGCGGCCGAACAAGGCGCCGCCGCAGAAAAAGCAGAAGCACAAAGAGAAGCACAAGCAGCCGGCGACGTCGGCAACGCCAGCAGCGCCGGCGACGCCTGCGACGATGGAGCTGTCGCTCTCGGATGTCGCCGTCATGACACGGCTCGGCAAGAACGGCTCGGCGGCGCACCGCCCTGCCCCGCCGCCGCCGCGCATCGCGCCGCAGACGCTGCAGGGTCCGCACCTGGCGTGGGACGAGCTGGCGCTGGTGCAGCTCAACCTGCCCGCCGAAGACGAGCATGAGCATTTCCGCCACCTGCTCGCGGTCAGCGAGATGTGGGAAAAGGGCGCCGGCGATCTGAACAAGGCGTTCGACTCGCTGGCGGGCGCGTTCAAGCTCGACCCCGACAACGTCGAGGCGCGCGAGGCGCTCGAGCGGCTGGCCGAATCGAACGGCGCGTGGGCGCAGCTGGTCACGGTGCTCGACGACACCATCGAGGAGACGGGCAACGCCGAGCGGGCGGTGCGCCTCCTCATCGACTCGGCGCGCGTGCGCGAGAAGCAGGGCGACATGACCGACGCCGAGGCGCGCTATCACCGCGCGCTCGGCATGCGTCCCGACGACGAGGCGGCGATGTCGCGGCTCGAGGCGGTCTATCGCCAGTCGCAGCGCTGGACCGAATTGGCGACGCTGCTCGAGCGCCGGCTGCACGGGCTCATCGAGCGCATTCCACCGTCGGAGGCGCGCAAGCAGCGGGCGCTCGAGCTGGCGGCGGTCTACGAGGCGATGGGCAACACCTACGAGGCCATCGACGCCTGGACGCACGTGGCGCGCGAATATCCCGACCACGCGCCGGCGTTCGAGAACCTGGGCCGGCTGTACGAGTCGGTCGGCCAGTGGTCCAAGGTGATCGAGTCGCTGACGCGAGAGCTCGACGTCCACGATTCGCAGGGCAAGAGCGGGCAGCAGCAGGCGCGATCGATTCGCAAGCGCATCGGCGCCATCTTCGAAAAGGAGCTGGAGCTGCCGGAGCGCGCCATCGAGGCCTACGGCGCGGTGCACGACGCCGATCCCGCCGACGACGAGGCGACCGTGGCGCTCGAGCGGCTGTACGAGAAGCTGGGGCGCTGGAAGGATCTCGAGGCGCTCATCGGTCGCAAGAGCGAGCGTGCCGAGCGCGAGGCGCGGGTGGCGCTGCTCGAGCGGCGGGCGCAGATCTTGTCGGAGCGGCTGGGCGATCACGCGGGCGCGGCGGCGGTGTTGCGGCAGCTGCGCAAGATGAATCCCGAGGACGATCAGATCGCGGCCCGCCTCGAGAAGACCCTGGGGCGAGCCGGGCGCGTCGACGAGCAGGCCGAGGTGTTGCGCACGCGCATTCGCGCGGCGAAGCGGGCCGGCGCGTCCAAGGGCGAGCTGGCGCGCATGCACGTCGAGGTCGCGACGCTCGAGGCGCAGCTGGGCGAGACCGAGGCGTCGGAGCGGACGCTGGAGAAGGCGCTGGAGCTGGCGCCCGACGACCCGGGCGCGCTGGCGGAGCTGGCCAAGCTGCGTCAGGGCGGGGCCGATTGGGACGGCTACGCGACGGCGCGCGAGCGCGAAGCCGAGGTGGCGGCCTCGCCGGCGCAGGCGGTGGCGGCGCTCGTCGACGCGGCGCGCGTGCACATGGAGCGGCGAAA
Source organism: Myxococcales bacterium (assembly GCA_028287105.1). Classification (GTDB taxonomy): domain Bacteria; phylum Myxococcota_A; class Polyangia; order Palsa-1104; family Palsa-1104; genus JAQBQH01. The sequence goes on along the minus strand of JAQBQH010000009.1, from coordinate 5,762 downwards.
GGACGATCAGGCGGCCAAGAAGGCGCTCGAGCGCGCGCTGCAAAAGGATCCCGACGCGGCCGAGGCGATCGCGCTCTATGGGTCGCTGGCGCGCCGGCTGCTCGACGACAAGACGGCCGATCAGCTGGCCATGCGCGAGCTGCATGGCGAGCCGGGGCCGACGCCCGAGCGCAGGGCGGAGCTGCACGCGGGGCTGGGAGCGTCGGCGCTCAGGCGCGGCGAGCCCGAGGATGCCGCGCGCCGCTTCCGCGACGCCGTTGCGGCGCATCCGGGATATCCGCCCGCGATTCAGGGGCTGGCCGATCTGGCGGCGCAGTCGGGGGCGTGGGACGAGGTCGAGGCGCTCCTGCGTGACGCGGCGATGCGCGACGGCGTGCCGCCGCAGGTGGCGTCGCAGTTCCATCGCCGCCTGGCCGATGCCGCCGAGCAGCAGGGGCGGCTCGACGACGCCTACCAGGCGCTGCTGGAAGCGGACCGGCTGATGCCGGGAGATCTGCAGACGCGGCTCCTGCTCGGCGAGAATCGTTATCGCGCGCATCGCTATCGCGAGGCGGCGCAGTACCTCGGCGCGGTCGCGGACCATCCCGATGCGGAGCGGCTGCCCGAAGAGGCGGCCGAGGCGGTCTATCACGGCGCGCTGGCGGAGCTGAAGCTGCGTCGCGCCGACAAGGCGATGCCGCTGCTCGAGGCGGCGGTGCGCATCCATCCCGGGCACGTCGCGGCGCTGGGCCTGCTCGCCGAACGCGCGCTCGAGGACGGCGACGTCGGGCGCGGCCTCGAGCTGCTCGAGCTGCAGGCGCAGGCGACGCGCGAGCCGGACGACCGCGCGCTGCGCTTCGAGCGGGTCGCCGATGCGATCTTGTCCGAGCTCAACGATACGGCGCGCGCGTCCGCGAGCTACGACCAGGCGGTGACCGCCGCGGGCGAGTCGGCGTCGGTGGGTCTCTTGGAAAAGGCGCTCAACCTGCAGCGCGCGGGCGGTAAGATCGAGCGCGCGGCCGAGACGGCGGCGCGGCTGCTCGATCGCGATGGACCACCGCCGGAGCGGGCCAAGCGGTTGCGTGAGGCGGCGGCGCTCGACGCGGCGCTGGGGCGCAAGGATCAGGCGCGCGAGCGGCTGCAAAAGGCGCTGGAGCTCGATCCGCTCGATCACGAGACGCTGGCCGGCCTGTCGGCGATGCTGGTGCAAGAGGGGCGCGACGAAGAGGCGGCGCAGCTGCTGACGCGCGCCCTGCCGCTCTTGCCGCCGGCGATGTCGGCCTTGCGCGGCGCGCGCGCCGCGTTGTGGATGCGCCTCGGCGAGTGCCGCGAGCGGCTGCGCGATGCGCGCGGCGCGGTGGTGGCGTTCGAGAAGGCGCTCGAGGCCGACCCGTCGCGGCGGGCGCTGCGCGAGCTTCTGCTCGAGCGCTACGGCGACGATCCCAGCCACGACGAGCAGGTGCGGCCGCATCGCATGATGCTGCTCGGCGACGAGCCGCTGCATGCGCCGTCCTTGCGGGCGTTGGCGCGCATCGATGCGCGCGCCGGAACGCGCGACGGTGGGCGGCGCTTCCTCGAGCTGCTCGCGGTCGCGGGGCAGATCAGCGACGAGGAGCGCCACCTGTTGTCGAAGGCGCCGCCGGTGCTCGATGAGCCGGGCGGAACGCTGGACGAAGACGATCATCAGCTGCTGGCGCATTCGGAGGCGCTGCCGCTCGCGGGCGTCTTCGCGGCGCTGTGGGAAGGCACGGCCGCCGAGCGCGCGCCGGGCCTCGACTCGGTAGGGGCGAGCGCCAACGATCGCGTCTCGCCCGTCGCCGTCAACGAGCTGGCGCGCGCATACTCGCTGTGCGCGCGCATGCTCGGCAATCGCAAGACGGGCCTCTACCTCAAGCAGGATCCCGAGTTCACGCGCGTCGCGCTGGTGGCGCAGCCGCCGACCGCGATCGTGGTCGGCCCCTCACTCACCGACGGGCGGGCGCTGCCCGACGTGCGCTTCCTGCTCGGTCGCGCGCTCGAGATCGCGCGCCCCGAGTACATCCTGGCGGCCGCGCTACCGCCGCCCGAGTTCACGCGACTCTTCGCCGCCATCTTGCGTGCGTTCCATCCGCGGCACGCCCGCCGCCGCCCCGATCAACGTGGCGAGGCGGACGAGGCGGCGATGTGGAAGCGCGCGCTCCCGTACAAGGTCGCCAAACGGCTCGCCGAGCTGTTCCGCGACCTGGCGAACACCGAGTTCTCGTCGCACCGCTGGCGGCGCGCCGTGCAGAAGACCGGCAATCGCGCCGGCCTCGTGGCGTCGGGCGACATCATCGCGGCGGCGCGGGTGCTGACCGCCGAGAACGACCGCGACGGCATCGAGGATCTGGCCCGCTTCGCCGCCAGCGACGATTATCTGGCGCTGCGGACGAAGCTGGACGGCGCGCTCTCCCGACGGTAAGCTCCGCGTCCGATGTACCTGGGACGCGTCATCGGCACCGTCGTCGCCGAACGAAAATACGAGGGGCTCGAGGGCAAGAAGCTCCTCGTGGTGACCCCGGTCGACCACAAGGGCAAGCCGACCGGCGATGCGCAGGTCGCGGTCGACACGGTGCGCGCCGGACACGGCGACCTCGTCTACCTGGTCGGCTCGCGCGAGGCGGCGCTGGCGCTCGACCCGTGGTTCGTGCCGGTCGACGCGGCGATCGTCGGCATCGTCGACGACGTGGACGCGCGCCAGCCATGAAGCTCTGTCGCGTCGAGGGCAGCGTCGTGGCGACGGTGCACCATCCCGCGTTCGATGGGCAGAAGCTGATGATCGTGCAGCCGGTCGACGGCGGCGACTCGTTCCTGGCTGTCGATCGCGTGCAGGCCGGCGTGGGCGACGTGGTGCTGGTCAACCAGGAGGGCAACGGCACGCGCCAGCTCCTGAAGCTCGGACCGAACGTGCCGATTCGCTCGCTCATCGTCGGCATCGTCGACGACGTGCATCGCGATGAATAGCGAGCGGTCGTGACCAGCGCCGGCCGCTCCGCCGAGATCGCCGACTACGCGCAGCGGCTGCACGCGCGCGGCTGGGTCGCCAACCACGACGGCAACCTCAGCGTGCGCGAGGGCAACGGTCGCTATCTGGCCACCCCGACGGCGACGTCGAAGGCGGCGGTGCGCGCCGAGGGGCTGGTCGTCGTCGACGATGAGGGCAAGCAGGTCGGCGGGCGCGGCAAGCCGTTCTCCGAAATCGGGCTGCATCTCACGGTCTATCAGAACCGGCGCGACGTCGAGGCGGTCATCCACGCCCACCCGCCGACGGCGACGGGGTTCGCGGTCGCGGGCGTGCCGCTCGACGAGGCGTTCCTGGCCGAGGCGGTGGTGTCGCTCGGACCGGGCGTGCCGACGGTGCCGTTCGCGGCGCCGGGCGCCGATGCGTGTCGCACGCTGGCCGCGTTCACGCAGGGCTACGACGCGGTGCTGCTCGGTGGGCATGGCGTGCTCACCTGGGGCCCCGATCTCGAGACCGCCTACTTGCGCATGGAGCTCGTCGAGCACCTGGCCAAGATCGCGCTCGTCGCCCGGCAGCTCGGCGGCGTGCGGCCGCTGCCGTCGTCGCTGCTGCCCAAGCTGCTCGAGGCGCGCGCCAAGGCCGGGCTGGGCAAGACCGAGAGCGGAAAAAAGGTCGTCGTCGCCTGCGCGCCGGCGCCGCCCGGCAGCGATGTCGAAGTGTATGACCCGAAACGGCAGTCGCGCGGTGTGGCGCTGCCGCCGGCGACCGAGCTGGCGAACATCATTCGCCAGGAAATCGCCGCAGCACTCAAAAAATAGGAGAAGCCATGCGTACGCTCGTTCTGTCGTTGCTCCTCGTCGCTGCGCCCGCGTTGGCGCAGGACAAGGCCGCCCCCGAGACCAAGACCGAAACCAAGACGGAAACCAAGTCCGAGACCAAGACGAACGGCAAGTCGAAGCGGTCGGAGCTGGTGGACCTCAACACCGCCTCCGCCGATCAGCTCAAGACGCTGCCGGGCATGACCGACGACATCGTCAAGAAGATCGTCGCCGGGCGTCCGTACACGGGCAAGGATCAGCTGCTCAAGCAGGGCCTCGTCGACAAGGACGAGTACGCCAAGATCCGCCCGCTCGTGGTCGCCAAGCAGCCGAAGGCGATGGGCGGTCAGGGCTCGGTCGAGTCGCACACCGGGCCGGGACCGTCGACCGACAAGAGCGTCAAGGATGCGGCGGCGAAGCCGGCGGCGAACGACACGGCGAAGTCGACCGACGCCATCAAGACCAACCCGTCCAAGCCGTCCGATCCGACCCGATCGCCGGCGGCCACCAAGACGCCCGACACGACCAAGAAGTAGCTGGCCGCGCCGCGGCCGCGACCGCGCTAGGGAACCTGCACGTCGTAGCCGTGGCCGATCTGAATCGGCCCCTTCAACTCGAAATTCTTGGCTGCCAGGATGTCGGCGAGCGCGTCGACGCGGCCGACCGCCTGCGACCACTCGGCCTGCGTCGTCTTGTCGGCGGGATTCAGTAAATCTTCGCGCGTGACGGCGAGGAAGGCGGCGAGCCAGGCCGCTTCGTCGCTTGGCGAGGCCTTGGCGTTGGCGCGCGTGATGAGCGCGGGCTCGCCGTCGCCGTCATTACCGTCGCCGTGCATCCAGACGGTGTCGTAGAGGATGGTGATGCCGAGCGCGGTCTGGAGGCCGAGCGCGCTGGCGTGCGCGAGCGCCGGGTTGTAGCTGTCGAGGTCGGTGCGGGCGGTCTGCGTATCGCGAAACTTCGCGTCGGTGGCGGCCTGCTTCCACGCGGCGTCGAAGCCGGTCAGCCCCGAGGTCGACCCGCTCCCCGCGTCGGCGAGCTGCTTGAGCCGCGGCAGGAACTTCGCCAGCGGATTGCCCGGCACCCCGGCCGTATATGTCTGCACGACGGCATAGGCATCGCCCGTCCCGGTCGTGAACCCGAGCCCACACGTATACCCACGCCCGTCCCCCAGCGCCTCGACGTAGTCGTACTGCAACACAATCGTCGAGTTCTCGAACACGCTGATGATCTGCATCGCCCGCAACTTCCGCTCCGCATCCAGCCCAACCGCGCCCATCCCGCCACCACCACCACCGCCACCGCCGCCCCCACCACCGCCGCCCCCAACTGCGCCGGGGTCACCTCCCCCGCCGCCGCCCGCCCCTCCATTGTCCGCCGGCAAACCACCGCCCGACGTCATCGCCGACGTCCCGCCCCCGCACCCCGCCGCGACGACAAATCCGATCAACACCGTCCAACGAGCGGCCATCCCCACCTCCGCGCCCGCTAACTGCACTGCGCGGACCACGCGATGATGCCACGATTTCACCACGCTATCCGACACGCGCCGAGACTCCGTGCCCCACCTGTAACCGCCAAGTTTACGCAAGTAGGCGGTTGCGATATCGGGTGCAGATCGGCCCGCACCCCCGCAGCGACCGAGGGAGCGGGCTCTTGCCCGTGACCGAGAGAGCGAGGAGGTACGGGCCGAGATGCGCCCGAGAGCGCAACCGCCCGGGTGCAGATCGGCGCGCGCCCCCGCAGCGACCGAGAGAGCGGGCTCTTGCCCGTGACGAGAGAGCGAGGAGGTACGCGACGAGATGCGCCCGAGAGCGCAACCGGCTTAGTAACGCGCTTGGAGGGTGAGGTTGAAGCCCAACTGATTCGGATGATTGAACTGGCGCAGCGACGTGCCGTCGGGCGCCTTGACCAGGTGGGTCTGATTGCCGTCGTTCTGGTAGTAGACCTGCAGGATGCAGGCGAACCACTCGAGGAAGTCCTCGCGA
>JAQBQH010000261.1 GCA_028287105.1 Myxococcales bacterium | reverse complement strand
GCCTTCGCCACCAGGAGCGCGATCAGCGCTGGCTCCATGTAATCGAAGTCGTCAGGGATTCCCAGATTGATCACGCGCTGGTTCTTCAGGTATCGACGAAAGTGCTTCGACAGCTTGGTGCGATGCGCCCGCTCCATGACGAAGACGATCTCCGCCCACGCCAGTAACTCCGGAGTCAGCGGTGTGACGGCATCATGGTTGAGCCCCGCCGAGGCGACCTCCAGCCCGGGCCACGTCGAGAAGACCTGCTCGGCTGTGGGACTGCGCAGCCGATTCTGGCTGCAGACGAAGAGCACCCGCGGCACGCCGCCACGTTAGCATAGCGCAGCGCCGCGACCCGCTCCCCCGCAGCTCGGTTTGTAGGACCAGCCCCGGCCGGTGGCCATCCTGCCCTACGCTCTACAGCCGGCGTTTCCGTACGGCGAGCGCCAGCGACACCAGCGCCAGGGGCAGCAGCCACGGCGGCGCGGGGGCAGCGACGGGAGCCAGGCTGCAGCCGGCGGAGGCGGCGTTGTGGACCGGCACGTTCGCTTCCTGGAGGAAGAAGCTCGCAGCGACGGTGTCGTCGCCGAACGGGTCCTGATCGTTGGCGATCGTGCCGGCGCCGCCATTGCCGTCGACGGCGGCGACGTAGACGGTGAGCGGTCCCGACCCGGCCTTTGGCGCCGTCCACCAGAAGCGCCAGCTGTCGGCTGGGTTGCGGGTCACGAGCTTCGGCTGGTTCGGGTCGGTCGAGTAGACCTTCGACTCGAAGACGGCGTCACCGTCGGGCGCGATCAGCGCCTCGTCGAGGGTCGCCTCGGGCGCGGGACATTTTCCCGCCTTCGGCTGCTGCGCACAGTAGACACCGCTGCCACCGAGGGGGCCATTGCTCGCATCGATCTCGAGCGCGAAGCCATTGTTGTTGCATTGCACGTAGGTGAAGTTGTCGTCCGGCGTGGGCGGGTCGGTGCAGCTCGCGGTCTTGTACTGCAGTCCTTTGGACTCGTTCCTGATCTCGACCTGCAGCTGGTAGGTCTTTCCCGGCTCGTAACCGGTCGCGAACAGCGTCGCATCTTCTGCGTTGAGCTGCAGCCCCAACTTCTGCGGACCGCCGGCGTGACAGGTCGAGCACTCGAGCGACGCATAGCGCGGCGCACCCGTGAAGTAGAGCCCCTCGCCCGATGCGCCGAAGGTGGCGGCGTGCGGGCTCGATTTGTTGTCGAAGAACTGCGATGCGTCGGCGAACGCATGCGCCCGCGACGGCAGCGCGAGCAGCACGAGCAGCCCGACGAGAATGCTAGAGCGCAAAGCCGACCTCCAGGGCGCCGCCGATCCAATTGTCGACCGCCGATTTGGCGAAGCGCGTGCCGGCGCCGGCAAACGACAGCGCGACGCGATCCCAGTTTCCGCTCAGCCGGAACCAAAGCCAGTCGCGCGGACGCGCGGTCCAGCCACCGGCGAGCTGCATGCCCCAGCCGCCGACCGCGCCGTACTGCGTCTGGGCGCCGATGTCGCCGGCCGAGAGCAGCCCCATGATCCCGAAACGCAGCCCCAAGATCAGCCAGGGCGATCCGAGCGCGCGCTCCCAACCGAGGCCGCCGGCGACCAGGTCGTATTCGACATCGGGGACGCCGACGTCGACGGGCGCCGCGTGCGACCAGCTCATGCGCTGCATGCCGGTGTCGATGGTGAGCACACCGCCGCGCGCCTGGTGGCCCAGCGGAACGCGCCCCACCAACAGCACGTTCCAACGCGACGCGTGACCGCGCGAAGCGCCCGAGGTCGTCGACGACGTGAACGTGAACACGTACTCGTAGCTGCCGGTGATGCCGAAGGACGCCAGCACCGGATGCTCGGCGGCCAGCTCGCTCGAGAGCGACAGCGGGAAGACGGCACCCTCGGCCCGGATGCCGGCAACCGTGCCGCCCGAGTAACCCGGCGCCGACGCCACGTCGAAGCCGAGCGAACGCGTGAGCAGCGACGGCCCGACAGCCGCCTGGACTCCGGCGACCGGACGACGGGGCGCCGCTCGCGCCACGCTCGCGTCCTGCGCGCTCGCGGGCGAGACGTCCTCCGTCAGCGGCGGCGCCACCTCGCCCGGGGGCGCATCGTAGCGGGTGACGGACGGTGGCTCCGACGGCCCAGCAGGGCGAGCGGGCGCGCCGGCGGTCCCGAACGGGTGCACGCGCTCGAGCGCGCGTACCAGATCCGCGGCGACGCGCTCCCTCACCAGCGGCAGCGTCCGGCCCATCAGCCCGTAGCGCCCGCGCGAGATCACGCGACCGGTCGCGCCCTCGCGCACGGCGATGAGCAGCTCGCGGTTCCGCCCCTTGCCGGCGATGGCGCCGCCGATGACCGCATCGGCGCCGATGGCGCGCGCCACCGCGGTCACATCCTCGGGCGCGGCGCCGACGTGGCCGAGCTGAGCCGCGGTGCGCCGGTAGCGATCGCCGGGAATGAGCTCGTAGAGCTCGCCGAGATCGCCTTCGAGCGCCTTGGCGAACCTGGCGCCGTCGACGCCCGAGACGCCGAGCAACGTGACGGTCCTCGCGGCGGCGCCGGCGCGGGCGGCCCATGCCAGGACGATCACGACGGCGATGGCTCTAGTAGACGACATTGAGCCCCGCCTCGATGTCGGCGCCGTCGCGGCTCGACAAGAGCGCGAAGTTGACGTAGCCGAAGTGGAAGTAGTCGACCTTCGCCTCCAGCTCGAGCGCACGGTGGACCCAGGGCAACCGCCACGAGACCTTGAAGCCGACCACGTTCGACCAGAACGTCGAGAGCTCGCGGTCCGCGGTCACGAACGGCTGCAGCGTCGCGGTCGTGTAGTGCGGCTGGAAGAAGCTGGCGCCCGATTGGTAATAGAAGCGCTCGCGCAAGCGCAGCGTCACGTCCTTCCAGGTCACGAAATAGCGCAGCTGAATCGTGTGCGACAGGACGCCCCAGTTGTCGTTGTAGAAGCGATAGTCGCCTTGCAGCGACGTATCGGAGAAGAGATGACGATTGAGCGCGATGACCGCCGCGTGGCGATAACGTTCGTTCGGCTCCGTCTCCGGCACCTTGAACTCGATGGCTGCAAAGTCGGGCGTCTCGATGCGCACGAAGCGATATGGGCTGGCCCAATAGCCGCTGCCGTAGCTGAACGTGTACGAGAGCTGTGCGATGGTGGCGCGGTTGAGCACCTGCGTCCACGACGCCGACGCGCCCGCGATCGTCAGCTTGCGATGGAACGCTTGATCGCCGGTACGGAACACATCGTTCGCCGAGAAGGTGGCGCCAAACGCCAGCGTCGAATTCTTCTCCAGCAGATCCTGCGCGAAGCCCAGCTCGGCGTTGTGCGACTGATAGTCGTTCTCGACGGAGTAGACGTAGGCGCCCGAGATGGTGGTGTTGCGCACCTTCTGAACCAGGCCGGCGGTGATCTCGCTGCGAAAGTCGTTCATGCGCGAGGTCGCGTTGGACACCACGTCGATGCTGGCAGACGACACCACGTCCGCGACGTAGCTCGCCGAGAGCGTGCCGCCCTTCCACGCGTCACGCGACAAGGCGGCCAGCGGCGACACGACCGTCGTGTGATCGCTGTCGGTGTAGACCTGGGTCTTGGCGACGAACGAGTCGTCCGCGGATGCGGGGACGGCGACGAGCAGGACCGCGACGGTGAGGCTCCAGGTTCTCAATTGCACCCGCAACCGCCGCCGGCCGAGCCGTATCCGCCCGCCGCGCCTTCGCGCGCCTCGAGCATGTGATTGTCCAAAACGTCCTCGTGCGGATCGGGCTGAAAGGTCATCGTGGGCTTGGCGAGAAGCTCCCGCTCGTACGGTTTGACGCGCGCACAGCCCGCGGCCGCGAGGACGAAGAGCACGACCAGCAGCCTCTTCATCGTGGCTTCAACCCGAGCGTCATGAACATGTCGGCGCAGGCCGGCTCGGTGCCGGTCGCCTTCTTGCCTGCCACCCACGCGGCGAGCACGCCGTACTCGTGGTCCTGCGAGAGATCCTGCGCCGGATAGACGGGAAAGATGCCGACACCGTGATGCTCCGAGCCGCCGAAGGACGCGCGCGTCGGCTTGACCAGGATGGGCACGCGGTCGTCCGGGTTTTGGCGATCGCTCGGCTGCGCCGCGTAGACCGTGCCGGTCGCCGATTCGAAGTTGCGCGTCACCTCGTCCGGCGACAGCATCGCGTCCCGCGCGCTGCGTGCGGCGTTGGCGCTGTCGACGAGCCGTAGCTTGCCCGGCGAGTAGACGCGCAGCGCGTGGTCGACGCCGCCATGGCAGGCCACGAACGAGCAGCGCCGGATGAGGACCGGCTGCACCTCGCAGACGAACTCGTTGTAGTCGAGGAGCTGCGCGGGCGCAGCGGTGGTGACCAGGCCATGAGAGTTGTCCGGCGCCGGACAGCCCACGGCGGCGAGGACGAAGGCCAATGGCAGAAGGCGCACGCTAGTAGCGGGTCGCTGTCGGCGCAGTCAGGCTGGTGTTGACGGTGACGTTGCCCGAAGCGTCGACACACATGACGTAGTGCTTGAGCGAGGATTTCGCAGGCGACGTCGGCTGCGTGCCGTCGAGCGCGAAGGTGGCACCGTGACACGGGCAATAGAATTGATTGCTCTGGGGCGTGTTGCGGCAGCCGGAGTGCGTGCAGAGCGAGCTGAGGGCAAAGAGCCCGCCTGCGTCGCGCAGGACGTAGAACTCCTTGGAGCCGCTGCCAAACAGCTTCGGCGTTCCGCCCACGGTGTAGCTCGATGCGCTGCCGGCACTGACGGTCCCTGGCGTACAGGATTGCGGCATCGCCATGTCGCCGGGCGAGCCGGCCATGTCGCCGCCGCCGGTGCCACCACCGCCGCCGGTGCCGCCACCGCCACCGGTGCCGCCACCGCCACCGCCACCGCCACCACCTGCTCCGCCACCGCCCGCATCGGCATGACCGCCGGCGTCCGGCGAGCCGTTTCCGCCGGTTCCGCCGGTGTTGTCGATCGCGCCTTCGCCGATCCGCTCATCGATTGCAGGCTGGCAGCCCGGCAGGGTGGTGAGCAGCAGACCAGCCCCGACACCAGCGCAGGTCGCGGCGCAGAAGCTACGACGGGAAGGGTTCGAATCGCACGGATGGCTCATGCCCGCTCGACCTAGCAAGCCAGGGTCCAGCTCGGGTCCGCGGCCAAATGCCACGGGGCAGTGGGCCCCATCGATGCGCTCGCCAGGTTGCACCCCGCGCCAGCGACGGCAAACGGCGACCTTCGGTGAGAGGTCCACACGTGTAGGCAGCGACGCGGACTTCTGGTTGCAGCGACGAGCTGCGCAATGAACGTACAGTGCGCACGCTTCGGGCGACAGTCAGCGGGTCAGATCCTCGACGACCCTCGCGTGTTCGCTCGATTTCAACGTGATGGTGAGCGCGCGGTCGATGCCGAGCGGCTCGTTGGTCAGCTCGACGGTATGCGTCCCGGGCGGCAGCTTCAGCCCGAGGAGCGGAGTCTCGCCGCGTGCCTTGCCGTCGATGCGAACGTGAGCCCACGGCGATGCGTTGACGTCGAGCAGCGCCGGTGCTTCCGGCGGCCGCACCGACGGGACACGGGGTGGCTCGACGCGGCGCGCCGGAGACGCGGAGGTCGGAGACCCGGCGGCCGGAGACGCGGCGGCCGGCGTCGTCGATCGGGTCGCGGTCACTGGCGGCGGCGAAGCGACTGGCCCCGCCGTATCCCGCGATTGCTGCGGCTCCTCCGGCGGCGGCGCGGCCACAACATGCGACGAGGCCTCGACGACAGCCGCGCGTTCGGCGGCCGGCGCCGCTGGATGGCGGGTCGCGCGTACGACCCACAGCGTCGCGCCGCCGAGCAGCAGCATCGCGGCCGCGGCACCCATTCCCCGGCGCGACGGTGGTGCCGCGACCGTCGCCTCGCGCGTGGCCAGCGTCCCCGTGCGCGATCCCTCTCCGGCATCGCCCGCAGTCGGCGTACCGCAGCGTCCGATGATCTCGGCGCGGCCGGCGGCGCGCGCGCCCGGCTCGCGATCGAGCAGCGCCTCGAACGCCGCCCGCATCGCGGCAGCGTCAGCGAACCGCCCGTCGACACTGGCCGCCAGCGCGCGCCGCAACACCGACGCCAGCCCCTCCTCGCAACCGGCGAGCTCCGGGATGACGCCCACCTTCGCCTGTTTGGCGGCGAGCTCCGCGTCGCGATCGTACGCGGCCCGCCCGGTCGCCGCTTCGCACAGTACGAGCGCGAGCGCATACAGATCGGCCCGTGCATCGAACGCCTCGCCACGCGCCTGCTCCGGCGATTGATAGCGCAGCGTCCCGGCGCGTCCGCTGCCGGCAAATCGCGCCAGACCGAAATCGGCCAGCAGCGCGTGCCCATCGGTGGAGAAGAGGACGTTTCGCGGCGTCACGTCTCCGTGCACCAGGCGCGCACCGCTCTTGTTACGACGCGCGTGAACGTACGCCAGCGCGTCGCACAGCTGGGTCGCGATCAGCGCCGTCGCCGCCCACGGAAGTGGGTCGCGATCGATTCCGGCGACGCGCGCCAGGTTGCCGCCGCGCAGCCACTCCATCGCCAGGAAGTAGGCGCCCTCCAGTTGACCGAACTCGAAGACCGGCACGATGTGCGGATGCGACAACGAGATGGCGACCCGCGCCTCTTCGGCAAAGCGCGTGCGCGCCGCGTCGTCATTGGCGCGTTCGGCGCGGATGCGCTTGAGCACCACGGTCTTGTGCACGCGCTCCGGCCCCGGCACGCGCGCCAGCCACACCTCGCCCATGCCACCATGGTCGAGGAGACGAACGAGCTCATAGCGGCCGAACGGCGCCACGCGGTCAGCCTAGCACGCTTGACGTGGCCGAACGCTTGAAGCACGCTGCGGCGCGCCGTGCTCCGCTCTCCATGTCTGTTCGCCGCTTGTCTGGTCCTCGTCGCGCCGAGCGTCGTGCGGGCGGAGGAGCTCGCCTTCGTTTGGCAGGGAGCGCCGGACCCCAGCGGTGTCGATCAGGCGTTCCTCGCGCTGGCGCGCCGACGGGGCGCCGCGGCGATCCGTGAGACCCCTGGCCGCCCGACCGACGACCCGATGACGGCGGCGCTCGCCCGCGCGCTGTCCTTGCAGCAATCGCTCGATCTGAAGGGTGCGATCTCCGCCTTCGACGAGGTCGAGCGTGAAGTGGTCGCGCGCGGCGGCGGCACGCTCTCCGAAGGCGAGCTCACGGAGCTGTACGCGCATCGCGCAGGCGCACACGCGGCGCTCGGCAATGACGCCGATGCCTGGAACGATCTCCTCGAAGCAGCCGCGCTGGCCCCGGGGCGCTCACTCGATCCGGCGCGCTTCCCGCCGCGGCTCATCGAAGCCTCGCGGCGCGCACGGGAGGCGTTGGCACCAGGCGGTGCGCTGGTGGTGACCGCGCGGCCGAGCGACGCGGTCATCATCGTCGACGGACAACTCTACGGCCGCGGCCACGTCGAGGTGTCGCGGCCCGCGGGTAGACACTTCGTCCGCGTCGAGCGCGCCGGCTTCGTCGCCAGCGGCCGCGTCGTCGAGAACGGCGCGACCCCCGTCGACGTCCGCGTGTCACTCACGCCGGCGAGCGAGCCGGGCGCGAGCGAGCTGGCGCGGCGCGGCGCGCTGGCTGACGCCAACCGCACGCTCGGCGGCTATATCGCCGGTGGCGCGCACGCCATGGTCACCCTGGTCCTCGTCGAGCGCAGTGGGCGGGTCCTCGGCAAGAGCACGCTTGCCGTCGACGAGCAGCTCACCAGCGGCGCGCTGGCGAGCGCCGTCGAGGCGCTGCTCGGCGGTGGTGATCGTCGCGGCGCAGCGCCGAACGCCGTGCCGTGGTTTCGCCGGCCGTGGGTCTGGGGCGTCGCCGCTGGTGTCGCGGGAGCGGCGCTCGGAGTCGGCCTCGGCGTGGGCCTCTCCAATCGCGACAGCGGCCTCGCCGCCCGCGTCGACCTCGGGCCGGCCCGATGAAGGCAGCGCTCTTGTGCGTCCTCGTCGCCGGCTGCTCGTCTTCGAGCCTCGACGTGCAGCTGCGCGTCCCGAGCGGCGACCATCCGCTTGCGGGCGCCGACGCCGTCGCCGTCGGGTTGCGCGACGCGGCCGGCCAGCTGCTCGCGTTCACGCGCGGCGCGCCCGACTCGACGACCATCCAGCTAGCGCGCATCCCGGCGGGGCTCCGCTATACCATCGAGGTCGCGGCCACCCTCGGCGGCGACGTGCTGGCGCGCGGCCGCAGCTGCAGCTTCGACGTCGACGCGGCCAAGCCACCGGTCGTCCCCGTCTGGTTCAGCCGCATCGGCCGCTTTGCGCCCACCGCCGGCCCCGACGTCGAGCGCGCTGATGCCGCCGCCTTCGCTTGGGCGGGAGGCGTGCTCCTCGCCGGCGGCACGAGCGGCGGCGCCCCGCTCGCCACGACGGAATACTACGATCCGGTGGCGGCGAAGTTCGTCCCTGGAATGATGCTGTCGACCGCGCGCGCGGGAGCCCGTGCGGTCGCGCTCGGCGCCGGTACCGTGCTCCTGATCGGCGGCGCCAGCAAAGGCGCGCCCGCCGTCGAGGCGCTCACCGCGACGCATTCGACGCCGGAGCCGGCCGGCCTCGCGCCCGACGTCGTGGAGCACGCGGCGGCTGCCACCGGTAACGGCAGCGTCGTCGTCGTCGGTGGACGCATCGCCGGCACACCCACCGACGGCGCCTGGATCATCACGCAAGCAGGAGCCTCGGTCGAGGCGCTGCCCGCGATGGCGCACGCCCGCGCGCTTGCAACGCTGACCAGCAGCAGCGACGACCTGTTCGCTCCTCTGTTCGTCGTCGGCGGCGTCGATGCGGTCGGGCCGGTCGCAGACGTCGAGGCGTTCGATCCCGCGTCCCAAACGTTCTTCCTCTCCGGCATCAAGCTGACCACGCCGCGCTCCGGTCACACCGTCACGCGGCTCACCTCGGGGCTGTTCCTCGTCGTCGGTGGCGTCGGCGCGACCGGCGAGCCGATCGCCGAGGCCGAGATCCTCGATCCAATCGGCCGCGTCGCGCGCCCGCTGGCGCGACTACGCGTCGCCCGTTCGCAGCACACCGCGACGATCTTGCCGACGGGTCGAGTCCTCATCAGCGGCGGTGTCGACGGCGCCGGCACTCCCGTGGCGGACGCGGAGCTCTTCGATCCCGCGCTCGGCGCCGAAGGCGACTTCGTGCCCACCAGCCCGCTCGACAGCGCCCGCGCCGGTCACGCCGTCGCGCCGCTGTGTGACGGAACCGATCTCGTCGTCGGCGGCGCCTCGGGCGCCGAGATCTACAACCCGCTCTAGGCTGCCCGATCTACAGGTTGTACTTCTTGAGCTTGTAGAGCAGCGCGCGCCGTGAAATGCCGAGCTTGCGCGCCGCGTGCGTGCGATTGCCACCCGCCTCGCGTAGCGCGTCCGCCAGCGCCCGCCGCTCGACGTCGTCCAGGCGATCGCGAATCGGAGACAGCGGTCGGCTCACGACCGGGGCCAGGATCGCCAGGCGCTCGGGCAGCTCGGTCACCGTCAGCTCCGGTCCGGCGGCGAGGATCACCGCGCGCTCGATCACGTTGCGCAGCTCGCGCACGTTTCCCGGCCACGGATAGCGCAGGAGCGCCTGGGCGAAGCCGTCGGTGAAGCGCGCCGCAGGACGCTTCGCCGCTTGCGTCGCCCGCAATGCGAAGTGCTCGGCCAGCAGCGGCAGGTCTCTCGGCCGCTCGCGCAACGCGGGCACGCGCAGCGTCACAGCGCTCAGGCGGAAGAACAGATCGTGACGAAACGTCCCCCGCTCCACCTCGCGCTCGAGATCGCGGTTGGTGGCCGCGACATAACGAACGTCGACGTCGATCTCCTCGGTTCCGCCGACGCGCAACACCTTGCGCTCCTCGAGGACGCGCAGCAGCTTGGCCTGCATCGAGAGCGGCAGCTCCCCGATCTCGTCGAACAAGAGGGTGCCGCCGTGGGCGCGCTCGAGGAAGCCGATGCGCTGCTTGTCGGCCCCGGTGAAGGCGCCTCGTTCGTGCCCGAACAGCTCGGACTCGATCAGCGTCTCCGGAATCGAGGCGCAGTTGATGGCGACGTAGGGCCCATTCGCGCGCAGGCTGGCGCGGTGGATCTCCGCGGCGACGACCTCTTTGCCGCTGCCCGTCTCACCCGCGAGAAGGATGGTCACGTCGCTGCGCGCCGCGCGGCGGACCAGCTCGAACAGCTCGCGCATGGCGCCGTCTTCGGCGACGATGACCTTGGTATCCGCGGCGGCCGGCGTGGCCAGCCCCACCTGACCGAGCGTCGCGACGATCAGCTGGTCGGCCGTGCTGCCGTCGTCGGGCACGGCGGCGGCGCGGGCAGCGGCCTTGATGCCGGCCACCTCGCGCGCCAGCTCGGCCAGCGTCACCGCGACCGCGTCGGCCTGCGCGCGCGTCGTCTCCGGCAGCACGAAGAGATACTCGCCCGTCGCGTATTCCCCCGCGACGTCGATGCGCCGCAGCCGCGAGGCCATCCGCAGCGCCGCCTCGCGACGTGCGCCGCGCGATCCTTCGATCTGCAGACCGACGATCCCGAGCGGCCGCCTGAATCGGACCGCGCGCTCCACCTCCGCGAAGAGCCGGGACGACAGCTCTCCCTCGCTGACGATGGCCGACGCCGCGCTCGAGGTGAACACGCTGACCTCGACGGGCCCGGCGGTGAGCACGTCCCCGGGCTGCAGCGCGACGCGCCCCTCGATGACCCGGCCGTTGAGCTTGGAGCCGTTACGGCTGCCGAGATCCTCCGCCCACAGCGTCTCCTCGCGAAACGTGATGCGCAGATGGCGCCGCGACACGCGGTCGTCGTCGGCGACGTAGGTGACGTCGCGCGAGCGCCCGATGACCACCTCCGGATGATCGCGCACGTCGACGAGGCGGCGATCGCGCTCGTAACGCAGCACCACGCAGCTCGGTGCGCGCGACGTCGGTAGATCGTCGTCGCACGTCTCGGCGTTTGTCGCCGGCGATGGGGTCTCGATTGCGTTCACCGGCCGGCAGTATAGCAATGTGCTAGAGGTACGCGAATGCGCTTCGTTGCTTTTACGCTCGCGCTCGCCGGTTGCCACTCGGTGGCGACACCGCCCGCGACGAGCGAGTTGAAGATGCACGTCACGCTCGCCGCCGCGCAGACGGACAGCGACATCGCCATTGCCAGCGTCGCGATGCACCTGACGCAGCTGCGCGCCGTCTCGGACCGCAGCGCCGTCGATCCACGCGCCTTATCGAGCGATATCGACCTCGGCCTCGGCGACACCGCCGATCTCGCGCTGCCCGGGGCTCCGCCCGGCCTCTACTCCGGCGTCGACGTGCTCCTCGGATCCGCCGCCGACAGCGGCCTCGACATCCGCGGGGTTTGGAACGCCGCCCGCGTGCACGTCACGCTCACGTCGACGCCGTTCGACGTCCGCTGTGTCGATCCCGTGCGGCTCGATCCGGGGCAGCGTGCCCAGCTGACCGTGCAGATCGATCCCACGATCTGGTTCGCGGGCGTCAAGCTCGGCGACGCGGCCAGCGACCCGGACGACAACGGCGTCGTCATCAGCATTGACGATAATCGGGACCTCGCACAGGCGGTGCTGGCCAACGTCATGGCCTCGTTCACGGTCGACTGCGCACCACAGTAGTCACTGTCCTCCGCGCCTTGCACACCGTACGATCGTTGCGCAGCTGATCGCGCGCGCGCCCCGTCCGCGATCGCCGCGTCCCAACCGGCTCGGCGACGCGAGTGCACACTCTTGGACCCACGATCGGGGATCGAGTCCCCGTGGCGGAGCGCCGCAAGCTCGAGTGGAACCTGGCTTGCTTATCGTCCCGGCCAGGAGGATCCATGCGCCTCACGTACTCTCTCGCGTTCGTACTCGCGCTCACCAACGGCTCCATTGCGGGCGCCGAGGTGAAGCCCGGACAGCCGGCCACCGACTTCGCCGGCGCGACCTTGGCCGGTAGCTCGATCAAGCTCTCATCGCTGCGCGGCAAGGTAGTGCTGGTCGACTTCTGGGCCTCCTGGTGCGAGCCGTGCAAGAAGGAGCTGCCGCTCCTCGACAAGCTCGCTCCCCGGCTGCGGGCGCGCGGCATCGAGATCGTCACCGTGAACATCGACGATGACCGCGCCAAGGCCGCCGACTTCGTACGCAGCCACGGCTTGAGCCTCACCGTCCTCCCCGACGCGACCAAGAAGATCGTCGCCGCCTGGGAGCCGCCGAAGATGCCGTCGTCGTTCGTCGTCGACAAGGCCGGTATCGTCCGCTCGGTGCACGGCGGCTTCGAGCCCGGCGACGAGTCGAAGCTCGAATCGGAGCTCAACTCGCTGGTGGGAAAGTGAGCGGCGCCGGGCTGTTCGCGCACGGCTGGTTCTGGGCCTACGCCAGCGTCTTCGTGGGCGGGTTTCTGACGAGCCTCACGCCGTGCGTGTATCCGCTCATCCCCATCACCGTCTCGCTCTTCGGGGCGCGCGGCGACGATGTGCCACGCCGGCGCGCCATCGCGCTCGCGTCACTCTACGTCGCCGGGATCGGCGTCATGTACGCGATCCTCGGCATCGGCTCGGCCTTGGCAGGGCGGGCCTTCGGCACGTTCATGGCCAATCCCTGGGTCATGGCGCCGATCGCGGCGCTCTTCGCCATCATGGCCGCGTCGATGTTTGGTGCCTTCGAGCTGGCGCTGCCCTCGTCGCTGCAGCAGCGCGTGTCCAAGATCGGCGGCCGCGGCTTCGCGGGTGCATTCGCCATGGGGCTCGTCGGCGGCATCATCGCGGCGCCGTGCACGGGACCGGTGCTCGCCTCGATCCTCGCCTACGTCGCCACGACCAAATCGGTCATGCTGGGCGGCTCCTTGCTCGTGACCTATGCGCTCGGCATGGGCGTCCTCTTCTTCGCCATCGCCGCCTTCGCGGTCGCCCTGCCGAAATCGGGCGCCTGGATGGACGGCGTCAAGAGCTTCTTCGGCATCGTCATGCTCGTCGCTGCGCTCTACTTCCTGCGCAACGTCATTCCCCCGCTCGCCAACGTCGGTCGGGCGAGCCGCGCCTGGCTCGTCGGATCGCTGGCGCTGGCCGCCATCGGTGGTCTCCTCGGCGCCGTTCACCTCTCGTTCCATGACGGCGTGCTCGTCCGCGCCCGCAAGGGGCTCGGCGTTGCCGTCATGGTGTGCGGTCTCTTCGGCGTCATCGCCGGCGTCCTGGCACCCAAGCATGAGTCCGGCGCTCCCATCATCGCCTGGGTGCACGGGGAAGACGAAGGGCTCAAGGTCGCGCGCGCGCTACACCGCCCGGCGCTGCTCGACTTCTATGCCGACTGGTGCCTGCCCTGCAAAGAGCTGGAGCTGAAGACCTTCAGCCGCACCGAAGTCGCGCGCGCGCTCGAGCGCTTCACGTTGGTCAAGGTCAACTGCACCACCGACGACGATCCCGCCGTCGCCGCGGCGAAGAAGCGCTGGGGCGCCGAGACGCTCCCGACCCTCATCCTCGTCGACGCCGACGGCAAGGTCGCGCGCAAGATCGACCACTTCGTCCAGCCCGCCGAGCTCCTCAAGCTCCTCGGCGACGCCTCCTAATCAAGCAGCTCGCCAGCTCTGTCCGTCAGGAACGCCGAGCTCCTCGGCGAGCCGGCCATCGCGTCGATCATCGGCGGCCCCAAAGTGCGGCGTAATGATGGTCGCGAAGAAGCTGGGACTCGAAGCGGCGGGAATGGCCGGAGCGGGTCGGACACATGCTGCTGGAAAGCTGGCGCGGGCGTGCTCGCGGCGTCGTCGCGCCTAGAACCACGGCATGCACCATGCGCTGACGATCCTGGCTCTGGTGAGCGTATGCGGCTGTGGTAGCTGGACCAACTGGAGCGGCACGATCCATTGTCAGCCGCGCCGCGTCGAGCGGCCGCGCAGCGAGCGCGAGCTGCGCGCCATGGTCGCTGCCGGCAGCCACGTTCGCGTCGTTGGCGCCGGCCACTCGTTCAACGCGCTCGCCTGCAGCAACGACGTCATGCTCGACCTCCGCGAGCTGAACCACGTACTCGAGATCGACGCGGCCCGCGGCCTCGTCAAGGTAGAGGCCGGCATCACGCTCCACGATCTCGACGAGGAATTGGCGAAGAGGGGCCTGGCGCTGGGTACCGAGCCCACCATCGACAAGATCACCGCGGCGGGCGCCATCTCCACCGCGTCGCACGGCACCGGCTTCGGTCACGGCGCCTTCTCCGAAGAGGTGACCGCGCTCGACGTCATCGACGCCGCCGGCAACAAGGTCATCATCGACGGCGGCGAGCGGCTGGCGGCGGCGCGCATCGGCCTCGGCGCGCTCGGCGTCATCTATGCCATCACGTTCAGGGTGGAGCGCGCGTTCAACTTCGAGATCGACGAGCGCGTCGTCGGCGAGGACGAGGCCTTCGCCCAGCTCGACCGCCTCCCGCTCGAAAATGAGCACGCCGACCTGTTCTGGCTCGTGACCGAGCACAAGGTCTTCCTGCGCACCTACAAGCGCACGACGGCGCCGGTGCATCTCGAGCATCCGGCGGCGGACTGGTTGCTGGAGCACGTCGTGCGCACCTGGGTAGCGCACTTCGGTCTTGCGGTAGCGAGCAAGATCCCGGGCGTGACTCCCCTTCTGAACAAGGCCGAGCCGTCGACATTCCGCCGCCGCGTCGAGGTCGATCGCTCCGACCGCATCCTGCATCGTTTCCCAGGACACCAACGGGTCGTGTCCATGGAATACGTCATTCCCGTCGAGCACACGCGCGCCGCGTTACGCGCCATCGCCGATTCGCTGACCGCGACCGGCTTCTATCCCAACGTGCCGCCCTACGTGCGCTTCGTCGGCGGTGGGGGTGACGGTCTATTGAGCCCGATGCGCGGCCGCAAGAGCTGCGCCGTCGAGGTGTTGTCGTATCCCGGTTTCGCCGGCTGGGAGCGCTTCTTCCGCGATCTCGAGCCACGCTTCCGGGCGCTCGGCGGCCGCCCCCACTGGGGAAAGCTGTTCTACGAGAACCCGCACTCCCTCTACGAGCCGGCGGCATGGAAGGGTTTCGCCAGCCTCCACCGCGAGATCGACCCGCGCGGCAAGTTCGACAACGCGCTCATGCGTTGGCTCCTGCACTAATGCCCGCGCTCTGACGACCAGGCCCCGCGGTCCGGCCACGCGACCGCGACAGCCATCTCGGGCGAGGGAACGACCGCTATCACCCGGGCTGTCCCTGGGACAGGTCCCGTCGCGCCCGCGCACACGACCTGGCGCGTACCTCACGCCGCGCGCGCCGGCGATCGCCACGGCACATCGCCTGCAAAGCGGCGGCGTCATGACCAACCATCGCAGAACCCAGAACGCCTCGAGATCGAAGTCCTCGCTGACCGGCTTGGTGCCGGTCGTGCTGCTGTTGGCGGGCTGCGGCTCGCCGAAGCCGATAAGCACCGTCGCCGCCGCGGTCACGGCAAAGCCACAGCACACCTATACGTTGCGGGGCATCTCGACGCTTCTGACGGGCGTGCTCGCCGACCTCTACGTGCAGGTCGATCAGACCGGCGATTCCAGCCATGGCGGCCCCCTCCAGACCTTCGGCGAAGCGTGCACGCCGGCGACAGCGGCCAAGAAAGCCGCTTGCCGCGCGCAATGCTTGAGCACGACCAGCGACGATCCCAACTGGCTCAAGCGCTGCACCGACGGGTGCGGCGATCTGCAGGACTGCACACCCGGCGTGTGCGGCTCGTACTTCACGTACGACTACGTTCACTTCGGCACGAGCGCCGTCACCAAGAAGTGCGTCAACGCGTCGGACAGCTGCCCCAGCTGCACGCCGGGTCAGCTGACGTCGGCGCTGCAGGACATCGATCTGACGCCGTCGATCCCGAGCCCCATCTTCCAGAAGGCCGTCGACGTCATCGGGCCGGTCGCGTGCTGGCTCAATACGGTGGGCGTCGATCTACGCACGGGCCCGAGCTTCAACTTCAACGACTGGGTCAGCTTCGATTTGCCGAACCCCTACTATCCGTTCGTCATGCACGTCAGGGGATTCGCCAGCAAGCCAGCGGTGCGCTGCAGCATCCTCGACCAGTCGCTCAACCTCATCAACCCGAAGTTCGACTTCCGGCTGACGGCGGTGGCCATCAACCATCACCCGGTCCTCCAGCCCGTGGCGAGCTTCACCGCCCACGTCGATTACGCAGCCGACTGGATCGTCAGCCTCGACGACACCGTCGCCGGCAAGGTCAACGGCGCGCTCAATGGCGTGTTGACGCGCAACCAGGACGCCATCAACAAGCAGTTCGAGAAGCTGCTGGCGGCGAAGATCAAGGACGCCACCGGCGAAGACATCGACGACTGGCGCGACGTGCACTTCGACGGCGACAACCTCGTCGTGGTCTACACGCCCTCGTGCGTGGACGGCGTCTGCTCGTGCACGCCCGACTGCTCGTCGCGCCAGTGCGGACCGGATCCGCACTGCGGGATGGAGTGCGGCCCGTGCCGCTACGGCACCTGCGATCCGGACGCCGGGACGTGCCAGTGCACGCCGACGGTGACGTCGTGCGCCGGCCACTGCGGCAACGTGAGCGACGGCTGCGGCCACACGCTGTACTGCCCGCCCTGCGCCTGCACGCCGTCGTGCGCGGGCAAGGCGTGCGGCGCCAGCGACGGCTGCCGCGGCACCTGCTTCGGATACTGCAAGCCGAAGTTCTCGTGCCAGGACGACGGCGGCGTGAAGCACTGCATGTACGCCGGCCTCAACTGAGCTGCCCGACAGCGCCTCCCTCACTGCGATTCGCGACCGGTGGGCAGCGACGGGAACCCGATCTCGTTGCCCAGCCTCTCGCCAGCGCCAGCAAGGCACAGTAGCGTCCGGCTTGAAACCGGCGCGTGCTTCGGCGCATCGTAGCAACCAATGAGACCTCTGCTCGCCCCCGATCACACGTCCCCCGACGCCGCTCGCTTCATCGCGTCGTTCCACGCCGACGTCGTTCGCGACGTTTCCACCGCCGTCGCGCGCGACGCCGTCGTCGTCGTCGGCATGGCGCAAAATCCGCACGTGCGCAAGACGCGCAAGGCGCTCGACGAAGCGGGCGTCGCGTTCACCTATCTCGAGTACGGGAGCTACTTCTCCGAGTGGAAGCGGCGCCTCGCCATCAAGCTGTGGAGCGGCTGGCCCACCTTCCCCCAGGTCTTCGTGCGCGGCACTCTGCTCGGCGGCGAGGACGCCACCGTCGCCGCGTTGACCGACGGCTCGCTCAAGCA
>JAQBQH010000260.1 GCA_028287105.1 Myxococcales bacterium | reverse complement strand
CCGTCACCGTCAGCGACGAGGAGACGACGGGCGCGCGCACGCGCAGCGCCGAGATGGCGTTCTTGCCGCAGACGCCGCACGACGAGGAGGCGTAGAAGAGCCGCTCGCCGGCGGGCGTGCGGGCGCCGGGGCGCAAGGTGACGTCGACGACGTTGCCCAGCTCGTCGCCGGTGAGCGCTTCGGGGCGCGTGACCGAGACGATGTCGGCGGCGGCGTCGATGAGGCTCTCGGCGTAGAGGAAGCCGCGCGCCAGCTCCTCGTCGTGGCCGGGCGTGCGCATGACCACGGTGAGCGCCTTGCCGCCGACGCGGATCTCGAGCGGCGCTTCGACGGCCACGTCGTCGTCGGTGTCGGCGCGGGCGCCGCCGCGGATGCGCTCGATCTTCACGTCTGCACCGCGATCTCGTCGTCGACGAGCGGCTGTAGCCCGCGCGACGGCGGCTGCGGCAGCGCCAGGAGCAGGGCCCAGGTGGCCTCGTCAATGGTCACGAGCGAGTGGCCGCTCTCCGTCGGTACGGTGACGAGGTAGAGCGGCGTGGGATCGGCGGCGCGCGCGTCGAGGGCGAGCGGCGGGGCGTCGGCGCAGAGCGCGACCGCGGGCATCATGCCGACCTCGAAGAGGTACTGCTCGCACTGCTGCAGTGTGGCGAGCGAGCCTTGCGTCGTCGCCACCGGCACGACGCCCGGGGCGCGATGGATGCGGCCGTCGGGGCGCGGCGGTTTCATGCGGCGCGCCTCGGCGAGCGCGCACTCGATCGGCAGCGCGTCGATGAACTCCGCGTACGCGGAGGCGAGCGGATGCGCGTGGCGGATGGCGTCGTGGAAGATGGACGAGCGATAGAACTCGTCGAGCGACGAGAGCTTCTTCGAGCGCGCCAGGTAGAGCGTCGTCGACGCCTTGAACTCGTCGAAGAGCGTGCGCAACACGCGGCGGCCGAGCAGGCGGTCGAGCTTGAGGGCGCGCGCATCGACGGCGGCGAGCTGGGCGCGCAGCGTCGCGGGCAGCTCGGGCAGCGCGGCCGCGGCGTCGCGCCGCACGTCGGCGGCGAAGTCGGGATCGAAGAGCATGCGCACGATCGCCTGTTGCGCGACGAGATGCGGCCTCACGCGAACATCCGCTGGAGCTTCTCGAAGTTGCCGACCACTTCGTCGACGCTGTTCTTCTCGCACTCGTAGACGATGGCGCGCAGCGAGGTGGCGCGCGGCAAGACGGCTTCGACGATCTCCCAGGTGTCGGGCAGCGGCTCGGGGCCGTGCGCATCCTCGACGAGCGCAAGGCCGTCGACGTCGACGGGCGCGCCGCCGGCGACGTGGATCTCGATGACGCGATCGAGCGGGAAGCCGTCGAGCGCGGCCGTCGGGGGCAGGCCGCGGAGGCGCTGGAACATCGCCAGGTGCGCGCAGTCGAGGAGCAGGCCGCAGCCGCTCCTGTCGGAGACGCGCGCGAAGTAGTCGAGGATGTGCAGCTCGCCGACGAAGAAGGCGCCGGGCGGGTTCTCGGGGAGGACGCGGAGGCCGGTGGCGCTCTCGATGCGCGCGATCGATTCGGCGCAGGCGTCGGCGGAGTCGGCGGTCAGGATGGGCGGCAGGAGCATCTGGTGGCCGCGATCGCGCGGGCCGAAGTGCCACAGCCCGGCGTCGCCGCAGAGCCAGGCCGCGCCGATGGCGCGCGCGGCGGCGGCGGTCGCGTGCAGCCATTCGTCGTCGGCGTCGGCGGGGTCTTCGAGGTTGAGATCGAGGAAGTGATAGGTGGCGGGGCGGCCGCTGGCGGCCCAGCGGCGCACGTGATCGTCGAGGCCGCGGTCGAGGTCGCTGCCGTACTCGAGAAACTGCACCAGGCCCGGGTGGTCCTCGGCAAAGGCGACGGCGTCGATGCCGTGCGCGGACGAGCCTGGCTCGGCGGAGATGCCGACGCCGAGACGCGGGAGCTCATCGAGCGGTGTGGTCACGAGACAATTCTGTTACGCTGCCGCGCTCCATGGCAAGACGCGAACGCGGCAAGGGCAAACGAAGCGGGCTTCGGCAGGAGCGGGCTCCGTCGCCGCGTGGACACGGGCCGGGCGGCAAGGGTGGCGGGCCAGGCGGGGCGCCGCGCGGTCCCGGGGGGCCGTCGCGGGGTGCGGGTGGCGCGTCGCGAGGTGCCGGCGGCCCGTCGCGTGGTGCGGGGGGGCCGTCGCGTGGGCCGGGTGCGTATTCGCGTGGCGCCGGCGGAGCGTCGCGGGGTCCAGGTGGGCCGTCGCGGGGTGCGGGTGGGCCGTCGCGTAGTGCGGGCGGACCGTCGCGTAGTGCGGGCGGACCGTCGCGTGGTGCGAGCGGACCGTCGCGTGGTCCGGGCGGGCCTTCGCGTGGTTTTGGCGGCGCGTCGCGTGGGTCCGGCGGAGCGTCGCGTGGGCCCGGGGGAGCGTCGCGTGGGCCCGGCGGACCGTCGCGCAGCTCGGGAGGACCGTCGCGCGAGCCGGGTGCATATTCGCGTGGCGCCGGCGGAGGGTCGCGTGGAGCGAGCGGACCGTCGCGCA
>JAQBQH010000216.1 GCA_028287105.1 Myxococcales bacterium | reverse complement strand
AGACGCCGCGCCCCGTCGACGCCAGCGCCGCGAAGCTCACGACGCAGGCGGACGCTCCGCTGCATCCGTCGCTGGGCCGCTACTTCGTCGCGGTCGCGCTCTTCGGTCTCGGCAATTCGTCCGACGCATTCCTCCTCTTGCGCGCGCAGCAGTGCGGCGTCGCCATCAAATGGATCCCCATGTTGTGGATGGCGCACAACGGCACCAAGGCGGCGCTCTCGACCTGGGGCGGCGCGCTGTCGGATCGGCTCGGCCGCCGCCGCGTCATCGTCTCCGGCTGGCTCCTCTACGCCGTCGTCTATCTGGCCTTCGGCTACGCGTCGCAGTCGTGGCAGATCTGGGCGCTCTTCGTCGTCTACGGGCTCTACTACTCGCTCGTCGAGGGCAGCGAAAAGGCGCTGGTGGCCGACCTGGTCTCGCCGCGCGCGCGCGGTCGCGCCTTCGGTTACTTCAACGCCGTCGTCGGGCTGACCGCGCTGCCGGCGTCGCTGGCGTTCGGGGCGCTCGCCGATCGCTACGGCGCGCGCGTCGCGTTCACGGTATCGGCGTCGCTGGCGGCGTTGGCGAGCCTGTGGCTGGTGGCGCTGGTTCGGCCGCCTGCGGCGATGACGCCGGCTCGCTGACGTCGATCCCCGGCAGCTCGTCGATGCGCGGCATCACCACCACTTCGATGCGCCGGTTCTGCGCCCGCGTCTCGGGCGAATCGTTGTCGGCCACCGTGTCGAACTCGGAGTAGCCGGCGGCGGCCAGATGGCGCGGGTCGAGCCCTTCGGCCTGGAGATAGCGCACCACGGTGACCGCGCGCGCCGTCGACAGCTCCCAGTTCGACGCGTAGGGCGAGTTCTTGATCGGCCGATTGTCGGTGTGGCCCGCGACGAGGAAGTCGCGATCCGGTATTTCCTTCAAGGCCTGCGCGACCTGCCGCAAGGCGACCATGCCGGCCGACTTGAGTGTCGCCTGCCCGGCGTCGAAGAGGATGGCGTCGCCGAGCTTGACGATCATCTTGCCCTTGCGCACCTCGACCGCGAGCGTGCCGGCGCCGATCGCGTCGCGCAATCGCGCGACGAGCGTGCGGTAGACCTCGTTGCGCTGCTCCGACATGGCGTGCGCGCGGCGCAGCGCATCCATCTCGCGCTGCGTGGCGGTCAGGTTGCGCGCGAGGCTGCGGGCGTCGGACTCGAGCTTGGTGATCTGCTCGTCGCGCTGCTCCAGATCGTGGCGCTTGTCCTCGAGCCGCGCCTGCGCCGCGCCGAGCTCCACCTGGTTGTGACCGAGCTCCGCCTGACACTTCTCGAAGTCGGTCAGACGCGCGTTGTACTCGGACTGCGACACGCCGCAGCCGGAGACACAGAGGAGGGCAAGGACCGAGAGTCGAAGCGACACGGCATCTTAGCTTGAACCGAGCCGCGAAAAATTGACAGGTGGGTAGACGTAGTTGAATATCCTACATCATGGGTTCACGTTCTGAGCGAGCGCTTTCCTCGGGGGCAACGGGCGGCCGTGGGCGGGAGGTGGCGGGCATCGTGCTTCTGGGTTTGGCGATCTTCGTCGGGCTGAGTGTCGCGTCGCTGCAAGTCGGCACCGGCACCCTGATGGGTCCCTGCGGGGCGACCGTCGGGCTCGGGGTCTACGCGCTGGTCGGCGTCGGCAGCTACCTGGTCGCATTCGGCCTCGGCTTCGCGGCGCTGCGCTGCCTGCAAGGCCAGCCGGTGCGGGTCAAGTCGGTCGCGTTCTGGGCCGCCTTCGGCGCCGGGGTCTCGTCGGCGATCTTTCTGCATCTGGCGCTCGGCAGCCATCGGCTGCGCGGCCATTCACCGGGCGGCGTCGTCGGCGAGTATGGCGCGGAGCTCATGGTGTCGTTCGTCGGCCGCGTCGGCGCGTTCCTCTTCGCCACGGTGACGCTGGCCGTGTCGCTCGTATTGTCGACGCCGCTGTCGTTCCGTTCCATCCCGGAGTATCTGGCCGCCGGCGGTCGCGGCGCGCTCGGCATGCTGTCGCGCACGGTCGCGCTCATCTTTCCGCCCCACGACGACGAAGACGATGAGCTGATCGAGGCGCGCGCGGAGAAGCCGAACAAGCGCATCAAGAAGAAGGACGTCGACGACACGGTGCACGAGCAGGAGGCCGAAGTCGCCGAGGCCGATGTGCTCGAGGCGGCGCGTCTGCTCGAGGCGCCCAAGCGCGCCAAGAAGAAGCGCGACGACGAGCCGCAGGTCTATAAGCTGCCGAGCGTTGCCGCCTCGCAGGAGTCGGCGCCCGCCGAGATCATCGACGGCGAGAAGACCGAGATCAACGACGCCGCGCCGCTGCCGCTGCTCGGACCCAAGATCGTCGAGCCGGTGGCGATCAAGAAGAAGGAGCTGGCGCCCAAGTCTCCGGAAGCGCCCAAGCCCGACTTCATCCCGGCTGCCGGCGGCTATCACCTGCCCGACGTCAACCTCCTCGATTACGAGGAGTCGCACGAGGACAAGATCGACAAGGGCGCCATGCTGGCGCTCGCCGACAAGCTGCAGAAGACGCTCGCCGACTACGGCGTCAAGGGCACCGTCGAGGAGATCCATCCCGGACCGGTGGTCACGATGTACGAGTTCGTGCCCGCACCGGGAACCAAGCTCTCGAAGATCAGCGCGCTCTCGAACGACCTGGCGATGTCGCTGCAGGCGCTGCGCGTGCGCATCGTCGCGCCCATCCCAGGCAAGGGGTCCGTCGGCATCGAGGTGCCGAACAAGGGGCGCGCCACCGTCTATCTGAAGGAAGTGCTCGTCGACGAGCAGGTGCAGAAGGCCAAGTCGAAGCTGACCATCGGCCTCGGCAAGGACATCGCCGGCGCGCCGGTCGCGGTCGACCTGGCCAAGATGCCGCATCTCCTCGTTGCCGGCACCACCGGCTCGGGCAAGTCGGTCGCGGTCAACGGAATGATCTGCTCCATCCTCTTCAACTCGACGCCCGAAGAGGTCCGCATGATCATGATCGACCCGAAGATGGTCGAGCTCTCGATCTACGAGGGCATCCCGCACCTCTTGTTGCCGGTGGTGACCGATCCCAAGAAGGCGAACCTGGCGCTGCGCTGGGCCGTCGACGAGATGGAGCGGCGCTACGAGGCGGTGTCGAAGTCGGGCGTGCGCGACATCCTCGCCTACAACAAGAAGATCGAGAAGATCCTCGCCGACGGGCCGCCCAAGATCGAGTCGAAGAAGATCAAGATCTTCGTCGAGGGCGACGACGGCAACAAGAACGAGATCGAAGTCTCGGCCAACGAGGCGGCCGTGCGCGAGGCGGGCGGCGTGGTCGACGCCGAGGTGCGCGACGACATCTCGGCGGCGCACGCGGCCTTCCACAAGGCGCAACAGGATGCACCGCCGCCGCCGCGCAAGCTGCCCTACATCGTCGTCATCATCGACGAGTTCGCCGACCTCATGATGGTGGCGCCCAAGGACGTCGAGACCTCGGTGGCGCGCATCGCGCAGAAGGCGCGCGCGGTCGGCATCCATCTGCTGCTGGCGACGCAGCGTCCGTCGGTCGACGTCATCACCGGGCTCATCAAGGCGAACTTCCCGTCGCGCATCGCGTTCCAGGTGGCGTCGAAGATCGACTCGCGCACCATCCTCGACCAGCAGGGCGCCGAGAACCTGCTCGGCATGGGCGACATGCTGTTCACCGATCGCGGCCAGGCGCTCCGGCGCGTGCACGGCGCGCTCGTGACCGACACCGAGATCAAGCGCATGGTCGACTTCCTGAAGCTGCAGGGACAGCCGGTCTACGATATGGACATCCTCAAGCCCCGCGTCGACGAAGAGGGCGACGGCGAGGGCGGCGGAGCGACGGCGGAAGAGGGCGACGATCCCCTCTACGATCAGGCGGTGCGCATCGTGTGCGAGACGCGCATGGCGTCGGTGTCGATGATTCAGCGGCGCTTGCAGATCGGCTTCAACCGCGCGTCGCGACTGGTCGAGCGCATGGAGCGCGACGGCATCGTCGGCGCGCCCAACGGCTCGAAGCCGCGCGAAGTGCTCGCCCAGGCGATCTAGCGCTACTCGACCCCTCAGCCGTGCGGGCGCCGGTCGCCGTCGAAGAGCGGCAGCTGGCTCTCGGGCTCGGCGAAGCGGCGCTCGAGGACGTCGCGCCAGGCGGCGACGACGTCGTCATCGTCCGACGATTGGACGCGCTTGGCGACCTCGCGGGACAGCGCGATCCGTTCGTCCGGAGTCAGCCGCAGCAGCAGCGCCGTCAAACGATCCATGCAATCAGCTATCGCAATATTCGGACCGCGGCTCCGTCTATACTCTCAAGATGCGAACGATCGCGCTCCTTCTCCCGCTCCTCGGTATCGCCCACGCGCAGAAGCCCGACCCGGCGGCGACGCTCGTCGCCAAAGTGCAGAAGTATTACGACGCGACCAAAGATCTGCGCGCCCGCTTCGAGCAGCAGATGCAGTCACCCTCGCGTGCGCCATCCAAGGCGGCGGGTGAGGTGTGGCTCAAGAAGCCGGGCAAGATGCGCTGGGACTACGCCACGCCCGAGAAGAAGCTGATGGTGTCGGATGGCGCAACGTTGTGGGTCTACGAGCCGGAAGACGAGCAGGCCTACAAGCAGGACCTGAAGAACAACTCGCTGCCCGCGCAGGTCTCGTTCCTGTTGGGCGAGGGCAAGCTCGACAAGGAGTTCGACGCCAGCCTGACCAAGCTCGACGGGCTCGCCGCCGATGACCTGGCGCTCAAGATGGTGCCCAAGGTCGGGACGGCGGCGTATCGCTATCTGGTCTTCGTCGTCGATGGCAAGTCGGGGATGGTCAAGCAGACGATCATCTACGATCAGCAGGGCGGGACCAACAAGCTGAGCTTCGTCGAGGTGCAGCAGAACAAGGGTGTCGACGACGGCAAGTTCAAGTTCGCGCCGCCGGCCGGGACGCACATCCTGGCGCCGCCGAAGTAGCGTCGACGCAGCGACGCGCGGCTCAGGCGCCGGTGACGAGGACGACGATCCCCGCCACCGTCGCGAAGACGGCCATGAAGCGCGGCAGGCTCCAGCGCTCCTCGCGATAGAAGAGCGCGAACGGCACCGACATGAGCGGCGCCAGCGACGAGAGCGTGGCGCCCACCGCCAGGTCGGTGTGCGCGAGCCCGTACACGAACAGCGACGAGCCGACGCACGCCTCGGCGAGCGACACCGGAATGAGCGCCTTGTAGGTCGCGCGCGCTTCGCCATCGTCGGCCGTCGGGCGCCTGGTCGCCAGCGACGTGGCGGCGAGGATCGGCCAGGCGAAGCAGAAGCGGATGAGGTTGGCGTGCCAGGGGTCGAGGCCGGTCCCGCCCATCTTCACGGCGACGGTGTTGCCCGCCCACAAGATCGACGTCAGCAGCGCCAGCGCGATGCCCTCCCTGGCCTCGCGCCGGTTCGACCCCGCGTGTGCGTGCTCGCCGGCCGCTTGCGGCGCCAACACGATGAGCGCGATGACCCCGCCGACGCACAGCACGGTGCCGCCGGCGCGCGCGAGGCCGAAGCGCTCGCCGCGCCAGAGCGCCCCCGCGACGGCCGACCACAGCGGATACGACGAGGCGATGGCGAGCGCCGTCGTGATGCCGACCCGCCGCGCCGCCGCGAAGAAGACGTTGTCGGCGAACGCGTAGGCGCACACGACCGACATGAACAGCCAGGCCGCGCGCGTCGACGTGATGTCGTGCAGCGGATGGCCGCCCGTCGTCACCAGCGTCGCCACCGCGAACAGCGGCATGACGGTGGTCGCACGCGCCAGGTTCGTGCGCGCCGAGCCGAGCGTGCGCGACGCCAGCGCATAGCGCGTCGACGCGAAGGCCCACAGCGCGGCCGACGCCAGCGACGCCAGCGCGCCGGTCATAGAAGCGGTTCTAGCTCTTTCGCCTTGGGGAACAGGCCGTAGATGCCGCCGGTGTGGATGAAGCAGATGCGCTCGCCGAACGCGCCCCTGTTCTTCGTCAGCTCCTGCGTCATGGCGTGGAACGCCTTGCCGGTGTAGACCGGGTCGAGGATGAGCCCCTCGGCGCGCGCGACGTCGCGCAGCGTGGCGAGCTCCTCGGGGCGCGACTTCGCGTAGCCGAGGCCGACGTAGCCGTCGAGGATCTCGATCTCTTCGCGATCGAACTCGATCGGCAAGAGCCAGCGCTGGATCGCCTGCTCGATGATCTCGCCGATGGCGGAGACGAAGTACTCCTTGTCGTCGCACACGTTCACGCCGACGGCGCGCCAGGGCAGATTGAGCAGCTTGATGCCGAGGATGATCCCGGCGCCGGTGCCGCCCGAGCCGGCGGCGTACACGATGGTGAGCGGCCCGTCGCCGAGCTCTTCCTTGAGCTCCTGAACGCAGCCGATGTAGCCCCAGGCGCCGAGCGCGTTGGAGCCGCCCTCGGGGATGACGTAGGCCTTGCGCCGTTGCGCCAGGAGCTGCCCCTGGATCTCGACGAACAGCGTCGCGCGCCGCTTGTACTCGTCGCGGCTGACCCAGCGCACCTCGGCACCGACGAGCCGATCGAGCAGGATGTTGGCCTCGGACGCGGGCGGCTCCTTCGGGTTGTCGGTGCGCAGAAGGAGGTACGAGCGCAGCCCCAGCTCGGCGGCGGCGACGGCGGTGGCGCGACAGTGGTTCGACTGCTCGCCGCCGCAGGTGATCACGGTGTCGGCGCCTTGCGCGGCCGCCTCGGCGAACAGGAACTCGAGCTTGCGGATCTTGTTGCCGGAGAGCGCGGCGCCGGTGAGATCGTCGCGCTTGATGATGAGCTCGACGCCGAGCTTCTGTGACAAGCGGCGCGCCGGCTCGACGGGCGTCGGCAGCCGCGCGCGACGAATGCGTTCGGGGTAGCGGATCATCGCGTGGTCGCCTCTCAGCCGGCCTGCACGAACGGGTTGTGGCGCGCTTCGTCGCCGACGGTGGTGCGCGGTCCGTGGCCGGGGATGACCGAGGTGTCCGGATCGAGCGTGTAGATCTTGTGCTGGATGGATTTCTCGATCGTCGGAAAGTCGCCGCCCGGCAGATCGGTGCGGCCGATCGAGCGCTTGAACAGCGTGTCGCCCGCCAGCAGCACGGCCTTGTCGCCGCTGCCCGGCGACGCGACGTTGAAGCAGCAGCTCCCCGGCGTGTGGCCCGGCGTGTGGATGACCTCCGCGGCGCGCGTCCCGAAGGTCAGCTTCTCCCCGTCGGTGAGCCAATGCTCGACCGGCAACACCGGCCGCGTTTGCCAGCCGAACATCGCCGCCTGCATGGCGAAGCCGTCGTACAAGAAGCTGTCGGCCTTGTGCAGCGCGATGGTGCCGCCCGCCTGCTCCTTTACGTCACGCGTCTCGTAGATGTGATCGAGGTGCGCGTGCGTGTGGATGATCCACTTCACCGTCAGACCGTGATGGCGCACGATCTCGAGGATGCGCTGATGCTCGCCGCCCGGATCGACCACGACCGCCTCCTTGGTCTCGGGGCAGGCGAGGATCGAGCAGTTACACTGGAACGAGCCGACGGGAAATGTCTCGAGAAGCATCATCAGGGTTGTGTCGCCTGGAACGCGCCGGAGTCTATCGTGAGAAGGGTCTGGCCGCCGCGCGACAGCACCAGGCCCGAGAACGTGCCGGTCGTGGATTTTGCAATGCCGGTGAAGGTGATGGTGCCGCCGTTGACCACCGAGGAGATCGTATCCACGGCGCCGCCGTCGGGGGGCGCACCCACGACGTAGAAGAGGACCGGCCCGTCGGGCGACGACGGATAGCTGCCACCGACGGCGACCGCGGTCTGCACCCACTCGAGGCGCACGCCGCGGAAGTCCTCGGGCCCGTTGATCGGTGCGCCCACGGCCATGACGATGCCGACCTGCGGCTGCAGGCTCGGCACGACGCCGACGTTCGGAACGGTCCTGCCGTCGATGACGTTGCCGTCGGCGAAGCGGCCGTGCACCTCGACGAAATCGAGCGACGACGAGGTGCAGCCGGCGGTCAGGACCAGCAGCAGCAGTGAGGAGGCGCGCAAGGCGGACACCGAGCGAAATCTACGATCAAAAACTTGCGGCGTCACGCTGCCCATTGATCTTTGATTCATGCATCTGGTTCTGGTGTCGGTGGTGCTGTTGTCGACGGTCCATGGCCCTCAGCGCCTGAAACGGCCCACGTTTCCGGCCGTGCAGCTGTACGGTCCGAACCTGAACGAGACCCTGCACTTTCGCCCCTACGACGACAAAGGCAAGTCGCGCAAACCGGCGCTCGGCGAGTTGACGCGCTTCCTACGCTGCCGCCACACCGGCCGGCAGCACCAGGTCGACCCGCGCCTGATGCGGGCGCTCTACACCGTCGGTCGCCACTACGCCGGCAAGCGCGTCGAGGTCTATTCGGGCTACCGCACGCGCGCCTACTGCACGCGGCTCCATTCGCGCCATCTGACCGCGAGCGCGGTCGACTTTCGCGTCGTCGGCGTGCCGAACGAGGCGCTCATCAGCTGGCTGCGCGCGACCTTCCATCCGTCCGGCGTCGGCTACTACCCGAACGGGGTCCACGTGCACCTGGACCTCGACCGCCAGCGTGACACCTACTGGGTCGACCGCGGCGACGACGGACCCGACGCGGTCGCCGACGCGAGCGACGCTAGCGACGCGAGCGACGCTAGCGACGGTGATCGTGACGGCGCGGTAACGCTTCTGCCAACGGCGCCCGAAATCGTACCCGAGGGGCTGATCCCGCCCATGGACGACCCCGCGCTGGCGGACTGAGACATGCTAGTCTGGCCGGATGTTCGGACGTTGTGCCGTCGCTGCGGTGGCGGTTTTGATGGTGGGTTGCGCGCAAGCTGACGGGCCGTCAACCGGGCGCGACACGTTCGACCTCGCCGCCGGTAGCAACGACGACTTCGCCGGGGTGCTCGATTTCGCGGGCTTCGGGTCGGGCGGCGGCGCCGACCTGTCCGATCCGGCCGCCTCACCCGACGACGGCGGCACCGTGCCGGTCGGCTGCACCAACGCCGAGCATGTCGTGGTCAACGAGGTCAAGACCGCCGGCAGCGCCAGCGCCAACGACGAATACATCGAGCTCTACAACCCGTGCGCGCTGCCGGTCAATCTCACCAATTGGCGGCTGATCTACCACTCGCAGACCGGCACCGCCGACGTCGGCATCGTCACCTTCGCCAAGACGATCCCGGGCAAGGGATACTTTCTCGTCGCCGAGACCATGTGCGGCTGCAGCGCCATGGCCGACCAGACCTACGCGGCCGGCAAGCTGTCGGGAACTGCCGGCGGCGTGGGGCTGAAGAACGCGCTTAATGCGCTCGTCGATTCGGTCGGCTATGGCGCCGGCACGACCAACGAATTCGTCGAGGGCGCGCCCGCGCCGGCGCCGGCCACCGGTCAGTCGACGGCACGCACGCCAAACGGCGCCGACACCAACAAGAACAACGTCGATTTCGTGATCGCGAGCACTCCGACGCCCAAAGCGGCCAATTGACAGCATCCCCGTTCGGGCCATACCGTTAGACCGTGCAGTGTGTCCGGTGGGTCGTGGTGATGGCCCTGGTGGGAACGGCGTGGTGTGGCACTGCCGTCGCGGAGTCGACCGAGGTGCAGGTGGAGCGGCTGGCGGCCGACGCGGTCAACGCCTACAGGGGCGCCGATTACAACCGCGCGGTCGAGCTCTTGCAGCGCGCCTACGAGATCCGGCAGGTTCCGGCGCTCCTCTATAATATGGCGAAGGCCTACGACAAGCTCGGCGACGTCGAGCATGCGGCCGACGCCTACCGTCGCTACGCGGACTCGGCCGACGCCGATCCCAAGCTCAAGTCGAAGGCAGAGTCGCGCCTGGTCTTCCTCGAGGAGGCGCGCCGCAAGAAGGCGGCGACCGCCCGCTCGATGGAGCCGCGCGCCGAGCCGCGAGCGGTGCAGCCCGAGGCGCCCAAGCCGGCGCAGCTCGAGGCGCCGACGCAGCCGCCACCACCGACGGCGGAGCAGATTCGCGACAAGCTGCGCCAGGAGCGGATGCGCGAGCGTCGGCGCGACAAGATGATCGCGCTCGGCCTCGGCGTCGGCGCGGTCGCGTTCGCCGGCGTGGCCATCGGGCTGTCGGTCCACGCGCTCTCGCTCGAGAGCGACTGGAGCCAACAGTACGGCGGCGACGAGACGGCGCGCCGCGCGCTGGTCAAGGACGCCAAGCTGAGCGCCGGCATCGCCGACGGCTTCTACGCGGCGACCGCGGTGGCGGCGGGTGTCGGCGCCTACTTCTTGTATCGCGGCTTCCGACCCGAGCCGACGGCACCGTCGCTGGCGCTCCTGCCGGTGGTGACTCCGACGACGGGCGTGCTGGTCGTGACAGGGACCTTCTGATGCGCGCGATGCTCATCGCCTGCGCGCTCGCGGCGAGCAGCTGCTCGGCGGTGCTCAAGTTCCACGAGTGCGACGTCGACGGCGACTGCATGGGCCAGACCGACGCCGGCTCGGCGCTCTACTGCAGCGACGATCACATGTGCGTCGGCGCCATCCCCGACTACAAGCTGTGCAAGGTCGAGGTGCCGGCGAACGGCATCATCCCCGCCGGCGCGCTGGTCATCGGCGGCATCTACCGCACGTCGGGCGCCAACGACGTCAACGACCACGCCTTCCGCAACGCCGCCAACCTCGCCGCCAAGGAGTTCAACGACAGTCGGCAATACAGCGTGGCGCACGTCGTGTGCGACACCGCCGGCGATCCGGCGCAGGCGGCGCGCGCCTACCGCGTCGTCATCGAGCGCTTCGGCGCGCAGGTGGTCGTCGGCGCCGACACCAGCGACGAGGTCTTCGAGGTCGCCAAGCTGGTCAAGGAGAAGGGCGTGCCGGTGGTATCGCCGTCGGCGACCAACCCCGGCATCACCGGTCTCGACGACGACGGCCTCATCTGGCGCACGGCGGCCAGCGACAATCTGCAGTCGACGGTGCTGGCGGCGCTGCCGCTGGCGACCGCGAAGCTCGACATCATCTTCGTCAACGACAGCAACTACACCATCGGGCTCAAGGACGCCTTCGTCGGCAGCTTCGCCGCGAAAGATGGCAGCGTGTTGCGGACGCTCGGCTTCGCGGCCGGTGATACGGCGGGTTTGAACGCGGCCGTGGCCATGGCCGCCGCCGATGCGCCGAGCGTCGCGCTCCTGATCGCGGACTTCGATGCGCCGCCGCTCATGGTCGCAGTTTCCAAGTCTTCGGGGCTGAGCACGACGCAGTTCCTCATGACCGACAGCGCCAAGAAGCCGTCGCTGTGGGGACAGCTGACGAGCTACGCGGTCCTGTCGCGCGTGCGCGGCACCGGACCGGCCAACCCGGCCGGCTCCGATCCGTCGGGCATGGCCTTCTCGGTCCTGGCCAGCAACTACAGACGCGAGTTCGCAGGCGAAGATCCGACTGCGACGGCGTTCGTGTCGAACACGTACGACGCCTTCTACGCCGCTGCGATCGCCGGCTTCGCCGCGCCCAACCGCAGCGGGAAGGCGATCGCCGCGACACTGGCGCGCTTGTCGAGCGGCACCAAGGTGCCGGTGGGGGGCAACAGTGTGACGACTGCCATCACGACGCTGCAGATGGGCCAGAACATCGACCTCATCGGAACGTCGGGGCCCATCGATTTCGACGATCACGGCGACATCTTCTCGGCGCCGATCGAGGTCTGGAGCGTCGACAACACGGCCTCGCCGCCGACGTTCAAGCAGGACAGCATCGTAACGCCCTAGCATGCTAAAATGTGCGGCGTGCCAGCGTTCTCGCCGCAGCGGTTCGGCCAATACACGCTGACCGCGCGACTCGGGCGGGGCGGCATGGCCGATGTCTACCGCGCGCGTCGCGAGGGCGCCGCCGGGTTCGAGCGCACCGTCGTCGTCAAGAAGATCCTCGGCAGCCACAACGAGGATCCCACCTTCATCGACATGTTCATCAACGAGGCGAAGATCGCCGCGCGCCTGACCCACCCCAACATCGTTCAGGTCTACGAGCTGGGCGAAGAGGCGGGCGAGTTCTTCATCGTGATGGAGTAC
This sequence comes from Myxococcales bacterium, assembly GCA_028287105.1. GTDB lineage: Bacteria > Myxococcota_A > Polyangia > Palsa-1104 > Palsa-1104 > JAQBQH01. Next base: position 29,223 of record JAQBQH010000216.1, on the reverse strand, counting down.
GTCAAGGGGCGCGATCTGTTGCGCCTGTTGCGCGTGCTGGCGCAGTCCAAGCCCGACGCGCCGGCGGTGCCGCCGCTGGTCGCGGCCTATATCGCGCGCGAGACCGCTCGCGGCCTGTCGCACGCGCACGAGCACACGAGCGAGAGCGGCGCCACCAGGCCCATCGTGCATCGCGACGTCTCGCCGCAGAACATCATGTTGAGCTACGACGGCCAGGTGAAGTTGGTCGACTTCGGCATCGCCAAGGCGCTCGACTCGATGAAGGAAGAGACGCGCACCGGCGCGCTCAAGGGCAAGTTCGCGTATATGGCGCCCGAGCAGATCGGCGGCCATTCGCCGGGGCCGCAGTCGGACATCTTCTCGACGGGCGTGGTGCTGCACGAGATGCTCACCGGCCGCCGCCTGTTCAAGGGCGGCAGCGATTACGAGACGCTGCAGAAGGTGCAGAACATGACGGTGCCGCCGCCGTCGACGATCAACCCGGGCGTGTCGGCGGAGCTCGACGCCATCGTGTTGCAGGCGCTCGAGCGCGACAAGAGCTCGCGCTATTCGCGCGCCGGGCACATGGCGCGCGACCTCGACGTCTATCTTCAAGCGCATCGCTTCGCCGTCGAGGACATGGCGGAGTACATGAAGGAGACGTTTCCGCTCGACTCGCGCGAGGACGTTCCCGACGGGCCGGTCACGTCGAGCTACGAGATCAACAAGAGGGTTCAAGAGCCGACGCAACCGTCGTCGCCGCGCGCCATCGCCGGAACACCATCGGTGGTGCGGGCCGAGCGCGCGGAGGCGGCGGCGCAGGCGATGGGGCGGCGGCGGACCGTCGCCTACGCGGCCGCGGCGGGGCTGGCGCTCATCGCCGCTGCGGTCGTGGTCTATCCGATCGCGACGCACCGCAAGCAGGCGCCTTGGGTCGATCGCGAAGCGGCGCCGTCCGATGTGCGCGTCGAGCCGCTGGTCCAGCCGCTGGAGACGACGCCGCCCGATAAGGCCAAGCCGATCGATAGTCCGCTCGAGCCGCGGGTCGAGGGAGACGTACGCCTCGTCAGCGAGCCGGCCGGCGCGCAGGTCTACGCCGGGCCGCGTCTGCTCGGCACGGCGCCGGTCGTGTTGCATCTGGGCAAATCGGGCGGCTCGGCGCCGGTGACGCTGGTCCATCCCGGCTACGAAGATCTCAATTACACCGTGCAGACCGGCGACGGTCCGGCGCTGACGCTGCGCCTGGTCCGGCATCGCGCGCTGGCCGCGCACAAGCTGGCCGCGCCGGTTGCGCCGCCGCCGTCGGCCGCCAAGGACAAGGGGCCGCACAAGCTGCGCATCGACACCGTCGACGACGGCGACGGCAAGCCGCATGTTCCCAAGGTGCAGGCGATCGATGATTGAGAGAGCCGACCGCCGACAGCTGACAGCTGACAGTTGGAGGCGTCGCGCGGTTGGCGGGTTCCTGTTGGCTGTCAGCTGTGGGCTGTTGGCGCTCGTTTCGTGTGACAACAACTTCTTTTTGCGCGGCACCATCAACGGCGACTGCGATCCGCCGCGCACCACGAGCACCGATGGTGGCAGCGACTCGGCCATGCTGCGCAAATCGAACTGCCAGGCGGCCGACGCGCTCTGCTGCCGCCGCTCCAGCGCGGCCGGCCGCACCAGCTGCCAGTACCCCGAGGACTGCTACGTCGCGCCCTTCATGGGACCGTGCGCGACGGCGGTCGACTGCAGCGACACGCAGAGCTGTGTGGGCGCGCCGACCGGCTCGTGCCAGTGCACGCTCGGCGGGCCGCCGTGCGAGGATCCCGCCACGCGTGTCACCGTCTGTTGTCAGGCGAGTGAAATTTGCACGGCCGGCCGCTGCGGACCCCCCGCCGACGGTGGCACCTAGCCGACGCATCCAGTAGACTTTCGATCCCAATGCAGCGCGTCGAGATCGCCAACCCGTCCGACGGCGGGATGTTCTTTTGGCTGCTCAGGCTGTACGCCTTCGCCGGATGCGCGATCGCGGCGGCCGTGGGGTTCGTCGCGTTCGGCGTCTACCTGCACTTCTGCAAGGAGCTGCCGGCCATCCCGGATCTGACGACCTACGCGTCGACGGCGCCGGGGATGACGACGGTGTGGGCGCAGGACGGCACGCTGCTGGCCGAGCTGTCGACGGAGCGGCGCGAGATCGTTCCGCTCGACCACGTGCCGCAGTCGCTCATCGACGCTTTTTTGTCGACCGAGGATCGCCGCTTCTTCTCGCACGGCGGCTTCGACGTGCGCGGAACGCTGCGCGCGTTTGCCGCCAACCTGCGCGCCGGCGGAGTCAAGCAGGGCGGCTCGACCATCACGCAGCAGGTGGCCAAGGCCTTCTTGTCGTCGGAGCGGAGCTGGTCGCGCAAGGTCAAGGAGCTGATCTTCGCCCGCCGCCTCGAGGCGCGATATACCAAGCGCGAGATATTATCGCTCTATATCAATCATATTTTCCTCGGCAACGGCGCCTATGGCGTGCAGGCGGCGGCGCGGAAATATTTCGACAAGGACGTGGCGGAGCTCGACGTCGGGCAGCAGGCGCTGATCGCCGGACTGGCGCAGGCGCCGTCGCGCTATTCACCATTCGTCGACGAAGATGCGGCGCTCAAGCGGCGCGGCGACGTCCTCGACAACATGGTGGCCAACGCGGTCCTGACGCGCGCGGAGGGCGATCGCTGGAAGGCGGCGCCGCTCCACGTGCAGGGACGGCGCGATTACTTCCACGAAATAACCCCATATTTTACCGAGCAGGTGAGGCGCGATTTGATCAAGCGCCTCGGGCAAAAGCAGTTCTACGAAGGCGGCTGGCGCGTCGAGACCACCGTGCTGCCGTGGGTCGATCAGCTGGCGCAGGACAACGTCGACCACGCGGTGCGCAAGCTCGACAAGCGTCAGGGTTGGCGCGGGCCCGAGGTGCGGCTCGCCGACGCGGAGGCGGTGGCGACGTTCAAGAAGCGCGCCTTCGAGCTCTACGGCAAGGGTCCGCTCGTCGAGGACAAGCTCTACGTCGGCCTCGTCGAGAAGGTGAATCAGACGGCCGCCGTGGTGCGTGTCGGCGGCAGGAGCTATCCCTTGCCGCTCGAGAACATGCTGTGGGCCGCGCCCTATTCGGCCGCCGATGCGACCAACGACAAGCAGATCACCGCCGCGTCGGAGGCGCTCAAGCGCGGCGACGTCGTCTGGGTCAAGTGGGCCTGGCACTCGCGCATCCCGCGCTTCTCCGACTTCACCTATAACGAAGAGGGCGAGGCGAGCTGGGTGGCCGAGCAGCTCGAGCCCAAGCGCGCGCCGAAGACGCAGGAGCTCCTCCTCGAGCAGACCCCGCGCGTACAGGGCGCCATCTTCGCGTTCGATCACCGCGACGGCTACGTCACCGCGGTGGCCGGCGGCGACGACTTCGATCGTAGCGAGTTCAACCGGGTCACCCAGGCCTGCCGCCAGCCCGGGTCCGCCTACAAGCCCATCTATTATTCGCTGGCGCTCGATCGCGGCTACGCCTTCGACACCCTGTGGAACGACAAGCTCAAGGCCGAGATCGATCCGACCACCGGCGAGCTCTGGATTCCGCAGAACGTCGACGGCAGCTACAACGCGCAGGTGACGCTCGAGCGGGCGCTGGTCTGGTCGAAGAATCCGCCCAGCGTCGAGATCTTCCACATCCTCGGCTCGAAGGACGTCGAGAAATGGGCGCGCCGCCTCGGTCTGACGACGCCGCTGGTGACCAACGCCAAGTGCGAAAAGGAGTTCTGCTCGTCGCTGGCGCTCGGTGCGTCGTGCGTGCACGTCGACGAGATGACCAAGGCCTTTGCCGTCTTCGCCAAGAACGGTCGGCCCATCGATCCGATCTTCGTGCGCCGCGTGATCGATCGCCGCGGCCAGGTGGTCGAGGACCATTCGTCGTGGGATGACCCGTGGCTCGAGGGTGACGCGCGGCTGGACCGGGTCGCCGCCGTCATGGGCGTCGAGCGGCCGCCGGTCATCGAGCCGCGCACCGCCTATCTGACCTCGAAGCTGCTGCGCGAGATCGTGACCACCGGGCACTCCGCGCCGATTCGCGCCACCAAGGTGCTCGCCGCCGGCAAGACCGGCACGTCGAGCCGCACCAGCGACGTCTGGTTCATCGGCTACACCTCGCGCTGGATGGCCACCGCCTGGCTCGGCGACGACAAATACGAGCGGCAGCTCGGCTACAAGGACGCGTCGTTCATGCTGAGCGTGCCGATGTGGGCGCGCTTCATGTACAGCGCCGTCGGAGAGCAGCCGCTGGAGGAGATTCCCTGGGAGCGGCCGGCGAAGGTCAAGGCATCGGACGCGGGCGGGCCGCTCAAGAAGGAGTTCGCGCCGCCGCCGCTGCCGGGCTTCGACGTGAGCGGCAAGCCCATCCTGCCGCCGGAGAAGCTGCGCGAGCAGCTGCAGAAGCAGCAGACCGGGCTGGCACCAGGCGGGATGACGCCGGTCGGAATGACACCGCAGCGACCGTTCGTGCCGCAGAAGACCGTGCGCGTGCAGTCGGCGGTCAAGCCGTCGGGCATCGGGGTGGCGCCGCTGCCGGCGACGAAGCTGCAGTCACCGAAGCCGCAGCCGCAGAAGCCGCCGAAGCCGCAGCCGCCGAGGTCAGCTCCGAAACGCTAGGTTGGGCAGTTTTCTTGCGCAGCATGGTATCGTCGCTGCGTGAAATGGGCCCTCGCCATTTTCGTTCTCGTCACCGGCGCCTGTTCGGATCCCGCCGGCACGCAGTATCTCCCCATCGGCTCGCGCTGCGGCACGTCGGCACAATGCGGCACCTCGCCCTACGTCTGCAACGCGTCGTCCATCTACCCCAACGGCTACTGCGAGAAGGCGTGCAAGACCGACGGAGACTGCCCCGCCGACGCGCTGTGCAACCCCACGGTGCAGGCGTGCCGCCGCAAGTGTAAGGTCGCCACCGACTGCCGCGCCGACGAGGGCTATGGCTGCTTCGTCGTCACCGGGCAAAACGCGGTGTGCGAGCCCTCACCGTCGGTGGACGGCGGTTCCTAGTAGCGGTACCATGAGGTCGATGCATTGGACGCGCGCTGCGCTGATCCTCTGCGCCGCCGTCGCCGGATGTCGCTTTTCCGTGGACGGGATCGACACCAACGGCGCTGGCGGTGGCGACATGGACCTGGCGACGGGTGGCGGCGGCAGCGTCGACATGGCCGGCTGCATGTGCGCGACCGGCTGCTCGACGTCCGCGACGACCTGCCTGGCGCTGCAGCCGAGCGGCCCGGTCACCGCCGGCGACTATCAGCAAGCGAACCTGATCAACGCCAACGTCACCGCCAACATCGTCATCGACACCGACAGCGGCCAGATCACCGGCGGGCTCATCCGCCCAGCCGGGGCCGGCGTGCTCGGTGGTGTCGGCTTTCGGACGACGACGCAGGCGGGCGGGCCCGGCGCCGGCATCTTCAGCGTCGCGGGGCTGACGCTCGCCGCGGGCGCCAAGGTTACCTTCAAGGGCGCCAACGCGTTCGCGCTGGCGTCGGCGGGCAACGTCACGCTCGACGGCACCGTCGACGCTTCGTGCACGGCGAACGTGCCGGGCCCCGGCGGATTCGCCGGCGGCGTCCAGATGGACGGCAAGGGCCCGGGCGCCGGCAAGCGCGGCGAGCACATCAACGGCTCGGCCGGGGGCGGCGGCGCGGGGTACGGCGACGGCGGCGGAACGGGAGGCCTCCTCGCCACGCAGACGTCGAACGGCGGCGCCATCTGGGGTGACCTGACGCCGGCGACGTTCGTTCTCGCGGGCGGCTCGGGGGGCGGCGCCGGCGGCGACTCGGGCGGCAACGGCGGCTCGGGCGGCGGCGCGGTCATGTTCGCGGTCAACGGCGTCTTGCGCGTCGGCGGAACGATCCACGTCGGCGGCTGCGGCGGCCTGCACGGCGACAAGGACAAAGGCGGCGGCGGCGGCGGCTCCGGTGGTGCCATCGTCCTCGAGGCGTCGAGCATCGCGCTGACGTCGACGGCGGTGCTGGCGTCGAACGGCGGCGGCGGGGCCGCCGGCACCGACATGAGCAAGAGCGGCGGCGACGCGCTCGCGGCGGTGACGGCCGCGCTCGGCGGCACGACAATGGCGCCGACGGGAGGCAGCGGCGGCAACGGCGGTGCATCGAACGGCATGCCGGGCCTGCACTTCACCAACGGCCGCGACGGCCTCATCCCGAACGCGGTGACCGGCTTCGGCGGCGGCGGCGGCGGCGGCGTGGGCCGCATCGCGGTGCGCGCGCAGGCCGGCGGTATCAGCGACAGCTCGACGGCGGTGACGCCCGACGCCGCCGACAGCAACAAGAGCGGCGCGCACCCGACGGTGTACGGCGTCGCCAAGTTCCAGTAGCGACGACGCTCTAGGCGGCCTTGCGTACGGCGTCGAGCTGCTTGTCGTGCGACGCGAGCGCCAGCAGCTTCGAGCGCAGCTTGTTCTTCTTCGAGTAGACGGTCTTGACGCTGATGTTCATGGCGGCCGCGACCTCTTCCGGGTGGAGGCCCGCGCCGTAGTAGAGCTCGACGAAGCGGCGGTCGCGCTCGCTGAAGTCGGCGAGCAGGGTGTTGAGGTAGCCCCAGCGCTCTTTCTGCAAGAGATCGTCGAGCGCCGACGGGCTGTCGCCGGCGCGGTCGGGTGAGCCATCGAGGCGGTCGAGCATCGGGCGCCGCGAGGTCTGGCGCAGATAGTCATAGGCCGTGTTGATGGCGAGCAGCCCCAACCAGGAGCCGAGCTTGGCGCCGCGCGTCGGGTCGTAGGCGCGCAGCTTGCGCATGTCGTCGCGTAGGAGGTTGAAGCACATGTCGCCGAAGATTTCGTTGACGTCCTCGTTGGAGAGGACGGCGTCGTACTTGCCCGAGACTTTCGTGATGCAGCGGAATACCAGGCCACGGAAGCGTCGCAACAGCTCGCCCCACGCCACCTGGTCCTTCGTCAGCACGCGCTCCAGGAGCGGGCCATCGGCGATGATGCAGTAGTCGAGATCGGGAAGCGGCTTCAAGGCGCCCATTCGTCGTCCCCTCTTCGTTCGGTCACCCGCTACAGACGCAAGGCGGGGGCCGAAAGTTCTCCGTCGCGTCACTTCCTTCGAACCCCGCGCGCGGCGCGGCTTTGGAAGGGAGCGCACGTGCGGCGCCGCACACCGTGCGAAGCCAGTGTGGCGCTACGTACACGACCCAGCGCGGATTCCGTGACACAGGGGCATAACGAACGAGGAGCGCGCGTTATTCGCGCGGCCCTCAGCCGTCAGCTTCAGATACGGAACGAAGTTCCGATTCTCTACGCTCGCTCGACCGCGGACTTCCAGCGGCGCTTGTGTTCTTCGACTTGCGCTTGCGGCATCGACGGCTTGAAGCGGCGCTCTTCCTTCCAGGCGCGCGCGGCGTCGCTGGTGTCCTTCCAGACACCGGCGGCGAGGCCGGCGAGGAGCGCGGCCCCGAGCGCGGTGGTCTCGACGAGCGCGGGGCGCACGATCTCGCAGCCCAGCACGTCGGATTGGAACTGCATGAGCAGGTTGTTGGCGCTGGCGCCGCCGTCGACCTTGAGCGCGCGGACCGGCACACCCGCATCGGCCTGCATGGCGCCGAGGAGGTCGGCGATTTGGAGCGCGATGCCCTCGAGCACCGCACGCGCGAGGTGCGCCTTGGTCGTGCCGCGCGTCAGGCCCGTGATGATGCCGCGCGCTTCGGGACGCCAGTGCGGCGCGCCCAGCCCGGCGAGCGCCGGCACGACGGTCACGCCGCCGGCGTCGGGCACCGAGGCGGCGAGCGCTTCGATCTCGCGCGCCGTGGTGATGACGCCGAGGCCGTCGCGCAGCCATTGCACCATGGCGCCGGCGATGAACGTCGAGCCCTCGAGCGCGTAGACGACCTCGTCGCCGAGCTTCCAGCCGACGGTGGTGAGGAGCCCATTGTGCGACGGGACGGCGCGGCTGCCGGTGTTCATGAGCATGAACGCGCCCGTGCCGTAGGTGCACTTGGCGTCACCGACGGCGAAGCAGGCCTGCCCGAAGAGCGCCGCCTGCTGATCGCCGGCGATGCCCGAGACCATGATGCCGTCGCGCAGGCCGGGAACGCCGCGCGTGTCACCGTAGCGCTCCGACGAGCTGCGCACGTCGGGTAGGATCCCGCGCGGGATCTTCAGGAGGTCGCACAGCCGCGCGCTCCAGTCGAGCGTGTGCAGATCGAAGAGCAGCGTGCGCGATGCGTTGGTCACGTCGGTGACATGGACGGCGCCGCCGGTCAGGCGCCACACGAGGTAGCTGTCGACGGTGCCGAAGCAGATCTCGCCGCGATCGGCGCGCGCGCGCAGCCCGTCGACGTTGTCGAGCAGCCACTGCAGCTTGGTGCCCGAGAAGTAGGGATCGAGCACCAGGCCGGTCGCCTTCTTGAACTCAGCCTCGAGCGACGCCGCCTTCATGCGCGCGCACAGGTCGGCGGTGCGGCGGTCCTGCCAGACGATGGCGTTGTGCAGCGGCCTACCGGTCGCGCGATCCCAGACCAGCGTCGTCTCGCGCTGGTTGGTGATGCCTACGGCGACCACCTGGGCGGCGTCGACGTCGGCGCCCGAGCCGTGCAGCGCATCGCCGAGCGCACCGAGGACCGACTGCCAGATCTCCTCGGGGTCATGCTCGACCCAGCCCGGCTGCGGGAAGTGCTGCGCGAACTCGCGATAGCCGCGCGCGCGCAGCTTCAACGTCTCGTCGAACACCAGCACCGTCGTGCCGGTGGTCCCCTGGTCGATCGCAACGACGTACCGCGCCATGGCCCCCTCCATCAGATGTAGCGGCCGAACCAGTCGGCCACCGCGGCGAACACTTTATCGCGTTCGAGGTCGAGCGTAATCACGTGGAAGCTGTCGCGCAGGACCAGCTTGGCGTACTCGGTCGTGCCGATGCGATGCGCGATCGCGTCCATGCACTCGAAGGGCACGGTGTGATCGCTCAGCGAGTGCGCCAGCAGCGTCGGCGTCTTGACGTCGCCGAGCTTATCGCGCAGATGGGCGCCGAGCTCCACGAGGCTGGCGAGCGCGGCGAGCGGCATGCCGGCACGTCCCTGCGCGCGGCCGTTGCGGCGCTTCATCTCGGGGTCGCGGATGTCGCTGCCGGCGATCTTGGGCAGCGCGGCGCGGCGAATGAGCGGCAGCCGCGACGTGAAGCGCGCGAACCCTTCCGCCTGGGGCGGCAGCCACAGCGGCGCCGACATGACGCAGATGGCGGCCAGATCGTCGGCGCGCTGCCGCGCCATCTCCAGCGTCAGGAGGCCGCCCATCGACAGCCCGGCGACAGCGACGCGCTTCCGGCCCACGCGATTGCGCAGGCGGTCGAGCCCCTCGCAGGCCGAGCGATACCAGTCGTGCCACGTCGTCGACGCCAGATCGCGCGTCGTGCCGACGTGGCCGGCGAGCCGGACGCCCTCGACGGCGAAGCCGCGCCGCGCGAGGTCCTCGCCGAGGAGCCGCATCTCGAACGGCGATCCGGTGAAGCCGTGGAGCAGAAGTGCTCCGCGATCGCCCTCGCCAAGCGAAAATGGCTCACCGTCGCGCCCGTCGAGCCCGCTTAGCTTGCCGGAAGTCTTCACGCGCACACCGTAGCCGTTTTCCCGACGTGGAGTCTCGTTGACAGGCCACCCCATGTGCGAGTAAAAATGACCGAGGCAACTCGCGCGAGCCCGCGTGTCCGCCCCCTCTACCCATGGAAGACTGGAAGACACGCATCACCCAGATCCGCCCCGTCGAGAAGCAAGCTTCCGACCCGGAACAGGCGTGCCTGGTGCTCATCTATCCCGCGGGCGCGGAGCTGGGCAAGCGCTACGAATTGGCGGGCTCCAAGGAGGTCACCATCGGGCGCGGCGCCGATTGCGACATCCAGGTCGACCGCGACTCGGTCTCGCGGCGCCACGCCAAGGTGACGCGCGCCGGCGCCGGCTGGCAGGTGGCCGATCTCGGGTCGACCAACGGCAGCTACGTCAACGACGCGCAGATCACGCAGTACGATCTGCGCGACGGCGATCTGCTCAAGATCGGCAACGCGATCTTCAAGTTCCTCGTCGGTGGCAACATCGAGACGGCGTACCACGAAGAAATTTATCGGATGACCATCATCGATGGTCTCACCCAGGCGTTCAACAAGCGCTACTTCGTGGAGAACCTCGAAAAAGAGATCCCGCGCTGCACGCGCCATCAGCGGCCGCTGTCGCTGGTGATGTTCGACATCGACCACTTCAAGAAGATCAACGACGAGCACGGCCACCTGACCGGCGACTACGTCTTGAAGGAGCTGGCGCGACGCATCCGCACGCGCGTGCGCAAAGAGGAAGTGTTCGCGCGCTACGGCGGCGAGGAGTTCGCGCTGACCTTGCCGGAGACGTCGCGGGACCAGTCGCTCAAGGTCTCCGAAGATCTACGCCGCCTGGTCTCGGCCGAGCCGTTCGACTTCGAAGGCGACCGCATCCCGGTGACGGTCTCGCTCGGCGTTGCCACCATCGTCAACGAGGTCGCCGCCGACCCGTTCATCAAGATGGCCGACGACAATCTGTACAAAGCGAAGCGCGCCGGACGCAATAGGGTGGTCGGGTAGGCAGAGCAGCCGTTAGCCATTCGCTGTTAGCCAGTAGCTGTTAGCCAGTAGCCACGGAAAGAAAACGGGCGGTCCCCATTGGGAACCGCCCGTCGTGTTTTGTCTGAAGCGAAAGGCTGACGGCTGGCTTACTTCGACGAGCTGGCGACCGTGGCGCAGGAGACGTTGGCGACGGTGCCGGCCGGGGCCGTGTTGGGCTTGCCGGTGGTATCGAGGCCGCGGTCGATCGAGACGGTGACGAGCTGCTGGGTCATGTCGATCGGGTTGGTGACCGGCTGACACGTCGGCGGCAGCTTGCAGGTCGCCGGCGGCGTGGTGCCGACCGGCGTGCAGCCCTGCGACTTGTACTGCGCCAGCTTGTCGATGACCTGCCAGCACGGGATCTTGTGGCCGTTCTCGGCGCAGGAGGCAATCGAGCTGGTCATCTTGGAGCCGTCAGAGAGCGAGGTCACGTCTTCGACGACGCAGTCGGGAACCTGCATGCCCGCGACCGTGCGATTGGCGATTGGCGAGTTGAGGCAGCCGGCGCCGATCTGCGAGATGATCAAATCGCCGAGCGACTGAATCGCCGCGGTGTAATCGGTGTCGCAGATCGAGGTCAGGCTGTGATTCTTGGCAGAGTTGACGACGCCGTTGAGCCGCACGGCCGGATCGCCGAAGAAGTTCATGTTCGTCGCGGCCACGCACGAGTGGGTGAGGATGGGGCAGCTCGCCACGTTCGCCACGTCCTTGCACGGCGTCGTGACCTGAACGCTGACCTGATCGCTCGGCGCCGAGATGGCCACGAGGATGACGTCGTCGGGGTTGGTCTTGACGCCACCCTGGGCGGCGGGCTTGGTGAAGAAGTCTTTGTAGCGCTGGGTCTCGAAGAGCTTGCCGCCATTTGCCATCTTGGCGTCGGTGCACTGCATGAGGCCCGAAGCCGACATCTGCGACACCAGGGCGCCGTTGCACTCGACGCCGAAGTTGGTGCAGCGGAACGAATGGAGCGTGCCGTAGCTGTTGACGCCGGCGGCGCTGGCGTCGAAGAGATCGCTGTTCGTGGGCGCCGAGCAGTCGTCCTCGTCGGTCACGAAGACGACCGCGAGGATGGCGTCGGGACGAAGGAAGCCGCTGTTCTCGGTGATGGGGTCGTGGAGCGCGCGATAGACCGCCTCGAGCTGATGCTCGAAGCCGCAGCCCATGTCACCGACGGCCGCCATGCAGCTGAAGGCGGTCGGCACGTCCAGCCCGCCGACGATGTTGTTGGTGCCGGTGATCTGGTTGTAGTCGATGAAGCGGACGCCGCCCGACAGGCTGAAGGTCGAGCAACCCGCGGGAGGGTTCACAGCGGCCGGGCTCGGCGTCACCTGGAGCTTGGCGCCATCGCCGCCCGGCTTGCAGGCGCTCATGTTGGTGGCCGACCCGAGATCCGAGGTGACCACGCCAATGTGGTACGAGGCCGGGTTGCCCTTGGTGGAGAAGTCGTCGAGGATCTTGATGAGCTGTGGAAAGCGCTTACGCAGCTCGTCTTGCTTCGGCTGCATCGACAGCGAGTTGTCGACGAGGAACAAGAGGTCGACCTTGTTCTTGACCGATTGGTCGACGCGAACCGTCGTCTCTTGAATGACGTTCGTCTTCGGCGACTCTACGGGCGGTGCGAGACAGGCGAACAAAGGGATCAGCCCGATCGGGGCTACGAGCCGAGCGAGCTTCCATGTACGTGAACGCATATGATCCTCCGAGAACGGCGCATCTTATGATGACCGTGCGCGATGTCGCAAGTCAGCAAGCGGCGAGCCGAACCCTTCCATTGTAACCGCTCGGAATCACGCAACGCAATCTTGGTCGCTGGCAACCAGGTTGGCACCTACACGCAACCCGGTTGGCATGTGGACAGTGCGATCGAATGCCGCGGAAGTTTTGCGAGATTCGATCTTCCGTGCCACTCTAACGTGGGGACAAGAGGCGATTTTGCACGCAAGCCGGGAGAAGCAGACCGGGCGCGCGGGGGCGGCGCCGGGTGCAGGTGCGCTTCGTCACGTTCTCGTCGTCGACGACGAGGAGAGCCTGCGCCACATGCTCGTCGTGCTGCTCAAGCGCGAGGGGTACGAGGCGACGGCGGTGGCGTCGGGCGAACAGGCGTTGGCGGAGCTCGAGCAGCACCCGTATGACGTGGTGCTCTCGGACATCCGCATGCCCAAGCTCGGCGGCCTCGAGCTGGTCGACGAGATCCGCAAGCGCAAGATCCAGACGACGATCATCTTGATGTCCGCGTTCGGCAACATCGACGTCGCCATCGAGGCGATGAAGCGCGGCGCCTACGACTACGTCTCCAAGCCCTTCCGGCCCGACGAAGTGGTCCTCGTCCTCAAGAAGGCCGAAGAGCGCGAGCGGCTCTTCCGCGAGAACGCGGCGCTCAAGCAGCAGCTGGCCAAGGCCTCACAGTCGGGCGAGCGCGGCCTCTCTTCGATGATCGCGCGCGGTCCGCGCATGCAGGAGATCTTTCGGACGATCAAAAAGATCGCCGAGTACAAGACCACGGTCCTCATCACCGGCGAGAGCGGCACCGGCAAGGAGCTGGTCGCGCGCGCGGTGCACGAGCAGTCGCCGCGCGTGAACGGGCCGTTCGTGGCGGTGAATTGTGGCGCCATTCCCGAGACGCTGCTCGAGTCGGAGCTGTTCGGGCACAAGAAGGGATCGTTCACCGACGCGATCCGCGACAAGAAGGGGCTCTTCGAGGAGGCCAACGGCGGCACGCTGTTCCTCGACGAGATCGGCGAGATGCCGCTCGGCCCGCAAGTGAAGCTGCTGCGCGTGTTGCAGGAGCACGTGGTGCGCCCGATCGGCGCGGTCGAAGATCAGAAGGTCGATGTGCGGTTGGTCGCCGCGACCGTGCGCGATCTGCCGACCGAGGTGCGCGAGGGACGCTTTCGCGAAGATTTGTTCTACCGGCTCAACGTGATCACGATCCAGCTGCCGCCCTTGCGCGATCGACGCGAGGACATTCCGCTGCTGGTCGAGCATTTCCTCGGGCGCACGAATTTGAAGCTCGGGACCTCGATCGATGGCGCGAGCGCGGAGACCATGAAGTTCCTGATGGACTACCGCTGGCCCGGAAACGTCCGCGAGCTGGAGAATACGATCGAGCGGGCGATGGTCCTGTGTGACGGAAAGCGCATCGAGGCCGATGGGTTGCCCGAGAAACTCCGCGAGAGCCGCGACCGCGTCAGGCTCTCCCTGCAGTCGGGCGAGCTCTCGATCAAGAAGACCACCCGGATCATCGAAGAGGAGCTGATTCGCAAGGCGCTGCGCGAAACCCGCGGCAACCGAACCAACGCCTCGAAAATACTAGAAATCAGTCATCGGGCACTGCTCTACAAGATCAAGGAATACCTGATCGATGACTTGTGAAAATGAGAAAATTTGACCATGTACCTACAGGTGGTACGATGTGGGATACCGTGCGATGAGAGACTACTTAATTAAGTATCTTTTATATTCTCTTGACGTTGAGGAGGGTGCGATCCCATCATTCTCCTCGGCCGATGGAAGCGCACGAGAAAGACGAACTGGCACCCAAGACAGACGACTCCACGAAGGAGGCGAAGGGTAGCGCGCGCGCGCCGAAATCGACCAAGGTGAAAAACAACGTTCGCAAGCTGCGGACGGAGCGAATGATGTCGAAGGCGGAGCTCGCACGTCGGGCCGGGCTTTCGACCCTCACCATCGATCGAGTCGAGCGCGGCATGAAGGCGCGGATGGATACGAAGCGGAAGATCCTCGAGGCCCTCGGCTTGAAGCCGACGGATCGCGTGATGGTCTTCGGCGACGCAGAAGAAGACTAGTAGGGCGCCGCCGCCGGCTGCGCCCTCCGAAAGGTGGACGCGGCGATGGCGAAGAACTGTATCGGCCTTGATCTCGGCAGCTCGGCGGTCAAGGTCACTCAGGTCAAGAAGAAGGGGAGCGGCTTCCAGCTGCTCAACTTCGGCATCGAGCCGATCCCCCCAGATACGATCGTCGATGGCGCCATCCTGAATCATTCGGGCGTGGTGGACGCGGTCCGCGCGCTCTTCGACCGCCTCAAGATCAAACAAAAAGAGGTCGCGCTCGCGATCTCGGGCAACGCGCTCATCATCAAGAAGATCTTCGTGCCGGCGATGACGCCGGACGAGCTGGAAGAGCAGGTGCCCTGGGAAGCCGAGCACCACATCCCGTTCAATCGCAACGACGTCGAGATCGACTATCAGGCGCTCGGCGGGAAGAATGCGCAAGGCCAGATGGAGCTCCTCCTGGTCGCGGCCAAGAAAGAGGTCGTGGCCGACTACGCGGCGGTCGCGCGCGAAGCGTCGCTGACCCCGGTGGTCGTGGACGTGGCCGCGTTCGCCATGCAGAACGCGTTCGAGGCGGCCTACGGCAATGACGGCGGCGTGTCGGCGCTGATCAACGTCGGCGCCTCGCTCTCCAACATCAATATATTGTCTCATGGCATGTCGGCCTTCACGCGCGACGTGACCACGGGCGGCAACTCGTTCACCGATGACATCAAGCGTCATCTGGGCGTGTCGGGCGAAGAGGCCGAGGCGCTCAAGGTCGCGTTCACCGATGGCGATGCCTCGGCCGACGTCGCGCGCATCCTGCAGATGACGGCGCAGCAGATGGCGGGCGAGTTCCAGAAGTCGCTCGACTTCTTCCTCGCGTCGCATCCCGACACGAGCATCAGCAAGATCTACCTGTCGGGTGGATCGGCGCGGGTGCCGCCGCTCCTGGCCGCGATCGAGCAGCGCGCCCGCGTGCCGGTCGAGATCATGGAGCCGTTCCGCGAAGCCGGCGCGGCGCATCTCGATCCGGCGTTCTTGCGCAACCACGGACCGCAAGCCGTCGTGTCGCTGGGCCTCGCGTTGAGGTCACCAGGGGACAAGTTCCAATGAGCGAGCGAACGCCATGATCAAAATAAACCTCCTACCGGTCAAGGCGGCCAAGCGCCGCGAGCAGGGGCAGAAGCAGCTCCTGTTCGGCGTCATCGCGCTCTCCGCCACGCTGGTCGGCATCATCGTCTTCCACGGCACGCAGGTGGCGCGCATCAACGCCCTGCGCGAGCACAACCAGGGGCTTTCGCGCGACATCGCCAAGCTCAAGGCCGAGATCGGCGACTACGAGGTCATCAAGGCGCAGCGCGACGAGCTCATCCGCCAGCGTGACGCCATCAAGCGGCTGCAGGCCAACCGCGCGGGACCGACGTTCATGATGCGCGAGCTCTCGGACATCCTGACGCCGGGCAAGGGCCCGACGTTCAATAAAGAGCAGTACGAAGAGACGATCAAGCGCGATCCGACCGGCGGGTTCAACCCGAACTGGGACACGCGGCGCGCTTGGCTGGTCAGTTACTCCGAGAGCAGCCACAACGTCAAGATCAAGGGCGCGGCGAAGAGCGACGAGGACGTGGCGGAGTTCCTCAAGCGCCTGAAGGTGTCGGCCTTCTTCTCCGACGTCTACTGGCAGCAGACCCAGCCGGAGGTCGACTCGAAGTTGAGCGTCTCGTACGTGACGTTCGACGTGACGTGTCGGGTGAACTACTAATGCAACCCTTCTTCGACAAGTTCGCGGCGCTGTCGCTGGGCATCAAGCTCGGCATCATCGCCGGTGTCATCGCCGTGCTCACGGGCGGCTACTACTACTTCTTCTACAGCGACATGCTCGACGAGCAGGCGCAGCTGGAGAAGGACCGGGACCGGCTCGAGAAGGAAAAGAAGGATTACGAGAAGCGGAAGCAGGAGTACCTGGCGTTCCGCAACGAGGTCAACGCGCTGCTCGAGGAGCAGAAAGAGCTCCTGCGCGTGTTGCCGAAGCGGGACGATATCGAGCAGTTCATCGAGAACGTCCAGGCGCAGATCGAGCTGAGCGGGCTCTCCAAGGTGGCCTCGATTCGCGAGGCGGCGCAGCCGGTCGAGATGTACGTGAAGATTCCCATCCGTATGTCGCTGACGGGGACGTATCACCAGATCAATCACTTCTTCAAACAGGTCGGCGACTTGAAGCGCATCGTCAACATCGAGGATCTGTCGCTCGATCCGGTGGCGCTGCAGACGCCGATCGATCAGCCAAACCAGCTCAAGGCCAACTTCGTGGCCACCACCTTCATGTTCACCGACAAGGGGTCGGGCGCACGTAAGGGCGGCGGCACGTCGATCTCGTCGGGAGGTGGCCATTGAGGCGCGCGTGGTTGGTGGCGCTGTTGATGGTCGCGTCGTGCGGCGGCGGCGCGGAAAAGGCGGCGGCGCCGGCGCCGAAGCCGATCGTGCCAAGGCCGGCCGCGCCCGCCGGCTCGCCGGTGGCGGCGGTGCAGCCGGGCGTCGAGCAATCGAAGGAGGCGCTGCTGGCGGAAGTGCGCAAGCGGCAGCTCACGAACGAGGACTTCAAGGAGTCGCCGACCAATCGCGATCCCTTCCGCTCGTTTTTGACGACGTTCGCCACCCAGGTGATCAACGTCAAGCCGCAGCATCGGATCTTGCTGGAGAAGTTTGCGATCGAGGAGCTGAAGCTAATCGCCATCGTCGGTGGCAACGGCACCTCGCCCAAGGCGATGTTCGTCGATCCGACCGGGACGGGGGTGGGCGTGGTGCGTGGCGATCATGTCTCGAAGTCCGATGCGCTCGTGACGCGCGTCGCCCCGGACCGCGTGTTCTTCCAGATGAATGAGGATCTCGGTGGTGGCGGGAAACCAAAGGTGAGCGAACGCGTGGTCGAGCTACACGCGGGCGAGAACGTGGGGCAGTGATGAAGCTGGCGATGAGACTGGCGTCGACACAAGGAGCCGTCATGAGGCGGAGTTCTCTACTCGGACTGGCGACGGTGCTGGCGCTCGCGGGGGTCGCGAGCGCGGCAGAAAACGTCGTCACGAAGGTGACCGCTCGTGCCGAAGGGGGCAAGACGGTCATCGTCGTGCACGGCTCGGCGACGCCCAGCTTCACGGCCTACCGGCTGGAGCGGCCGGCGCGCGTGGTGGTCGACGTGGCCGACGGCAAGATCGCGGGCGACGACCTGCGCGCCGGGCCCATCGACGTCGATACGTGGGCGGTGGGGCAGATCGCGACGGCGCAGTATGCCGACGCGGCCAGCCGCACGGCGCGCGTGATGATCGGGTTCAAGCGGGCGTCGAGCTACGACGTCAAGGCGGTGGGCCACGATCTCGTGATCACGGTGACGCCGGACGAGCCGATGCCGGCCGACGCGATGCGGGTGGACGCGTCCAAGATGGACGAGGCGAAGAAGCGTCGCGTCGACGCCGAGGCGCAGGTGCAGGCGACCGAGCAGCGCCGGCAAGTGGCCGAGCAGGCCGAGCGGTCGGCGACGGCGCGGGCAGGCGATGCCCAGCGCGAGGCCGAGGCGGCACGGGCGCGGGCGTCGGCTGCCAAAGACGAGCTGGAGCGCGTGGTGGCGGCGCGCAAGACCGAAGAGCTGAGGCTGGCCGAGACGCAGAAGCGGGCGTCGACGGCGAACGCGCAGGACATGGTCGAGCGGCAGCGGCTGCAGGCTCAGGTGCAGGCGGAAGAGGCGCGGCTGACGCGGCTCAAGAGCGAAGCGCAGGAGCTGGCGCGGACGCGCGAGCTCGAAGCCAAGAAGCTCGCCGAGGTGCAGCAGGCGGCGCGCAAGGCGGCCGAGGACAAGCAGGCGCGGCTCGAGGAGATCGAGCAGGCGGCGCGGGTCAAGCAGGCGGCGTCGGAGGCGGCGCGCGCGACCGAGGAGAAGCGGGCGCAGGCGCGGGTCGAAGAGGCCACGCGGTTGGCGCAGGCAGCGGCGTCGGCGTCGGCGGCGGAGCGGGCGCAGTCGGCCGAGCGGGCCAAGGCGGCGGAGCGGCTGACGTCGTCGAGCGAGACGGCGTCGCGCGCGGCGCTGGAGCGGGCGGCGGAGTCGCAGAAGCGGGCGCAGGAGGCGCAGAAGCGCGCGGCCGAGATGGCGGCGCGGGCGCAGGCGGCCGAGGAGTCGGCGCGGGCCGAGCAGCAGAAGCTACAGTCGCTGCAGGCGCAGGCGCGCGTGCAGAGCGAGTCGGCGAAGACGGCGCAGGCCGACGTCGAGCGGGCGCGGACCGAGCTGGCCAAGCTGGTCACGGCGCAGGAGACCGAGCGGGCGCGGGTCGAAGTGTCGCGTCGCGAGGCGGCGCGGGTGGCGGCGGAGCGGGCGCAGGCGGCGGAGCGCGCGCAGCACGCGGCGGCCCTGGCGTCGGGATCGATGGAGAAGATGGCCGCCGCGGAGAAGCAGGCGCGCCGCATCGTCGAGGAGCGTCAGAGGGAGAGCGCGCGGCTCGAGTCGGTGCGCAAGGAGATGCAGGCGACGGCCGACCTCCGCACCAAGGAGCTGGCCAAGCTGGAGACGGCGCGCGGCGAGGCCAAGCGGGTCGAGGAGCTGCGGCGGACCGAAGAGGCGCGGCTGGCGCAGGTTCGTGACGACGTCAAGAAGCAGTCGGACGAGCTGGAGAAGAAGAGCGTCGAGGTGCAGAAGCAGTCGTCGCGGCTCAAAGAGACCAACGACGAGCTGGCGCAGAAGTCGACGCAGCTTGAAAAGCAGACTCAGGAGCTGGCGCGGCGCTCGGGCGAAATCGCCAAGCGCAGCGACGAGATGGCCAAGCAGGCGCAGGCGGCGCGGGCGACCGACGCCGATCTGTCGCGGGCCAAGGGCGAGCTGGCGAGGCTGAGCGCCGACGAGCGGGCGGAGCGCGAGCGGCTGGAAGCGGCGCGGCGCGAGGCGACCCGCGTGCAGGCGGAGCTGCGCAAGCTGGACGCGGAGCGCCAGGCGGCGGAAAAGGCGCAGCGCGCGCAGAAGTCTCAGGCGGCGGCGCAGACGGAAGAAGAGCGCGCCCGGATCGCGGTCGAGCGCGGCGAGCTGCAGAAGCAGCTGGCGGCGGAGCGATCGGCGCTGACGCGCAAGCTCGAGGCGGCGCAGGCGGAGATGGCGCACGTCCAGGCCGATCAGCAGAAGAAGCAGGCCGAGCTCAAAGCGGCCGAGAGCGAGATCGCGCGCCTGGCGGCGGATCAGAAGAAGCTGGTGGCCGAGCGGCAGCGTCTCGTCGGTGAGCAGCAGAAGCTGGAGGCCGATCAGCAGAAGAAGCGGGCCGAGGGCGATGCGCTCGATCAGAAGCTGTCGGCGGCGCGCGCGGAGCTGGCGCGTATCGAAGAGAAGACCCGGCAGCGTCTGACGATGGTGCCGACGCCGGCCAAGGTCGCGGCGGCGACGCCGGTGGTCGATCGCCGCCCGGCGATGGCACCGATGGCGCCGGTCGCGGTCAAGTCGACCAAGGACGCGCTACCGACGGAGAAGGTGGCGGCGCGGGTGCGCGACGTGCGCTTCCTCGACGACACCGACGCCGAGCGCGTGATCGTGGAGATCAGCGGCAACGCCGGCCTGCCCGACGCGACGGTGGTGCGCGCCGATGACCGCGGCGCGGTGTTGCGCATCGCGCGCGCCGATCTGCCGAAGAAGCTCGAGCGGACGCTCGACGCGAGCGCCTTCGCCGGGCCGATTCGCAGCGTGTCGACCTATGCCGATCCCGACGACGCCGGCAGCGTGCGCATCGAAGTGACGCTCGCCGACGGTGGGCCGCACGCGCACCCGAAGCTGGTGCGCGACAACGGCACCTTGACCTGGGAGTTCCCGCGCGCGGGCACCCGCTCGGTGCCGCCGCCGAAGGTGGCCGGATACGGCGCGTCGATTCCGCTGCAGGTGGCCGAGGCCAACCCGGCCGGCGGCGGCGCCACGTTGCAGCGCGGGTCGGGGAACCGGCAGCCGCGTCGCCACAGCTACAGCGGTCGCCGCATGGATCTCGACTTCGTCAACGCCGACATCCACAACATCTTGCGCCTGCTCTCCGACGTCGGTCAGGTCAACATCGTCACCTCCGACGACGTCAAGGGCACGGTCACGATCCGCATGCGCGACGTGCCGTGGGATCAGGCGCTCGAGGTCATCCTGAAGTCGAAGGGCCTCGGTATGCAGCACGAAGGCAACCTGATTCGCGTCGCGCCGCAGGCGGTCCTGGAGAAGGAGATGGAGCAGGAGGTCGCGCGCGCCAAGGCGCAGGTCGAGCTCAAGCCGCTCGACACGCGGCTCATCCCGCTCAGCTACGCCGACGGCGCGCAGATCATGCCGCGCATCCAGGAAGTGATGTCGTCGCGCGGCCGCGTCTCGGTCGATGCGCGCACCAACATGCTCATCGTCACCGACGTGGCGGGCAACATCGCGCTGGCGGAGGACCTGGTCCACAACCTCGACACGCAGACGCCGCAGGTGTTGATCGAGGCGCGCATCGTCGAAGCGCGCTCGACCTTCCTTCGCGACATCGGCATCCAGTGGGGCGGCAACACCATCAACTCGGCGGGCACCGGCAATCCGACCGGCATCGCCTTCCCGTCGACGGTGGGTGTGGCCGGCGGCGCGACCGACGCCACCACCAACACGCAGGGCCTCCAGCTCGGTCAGTCGGGCGCGGCCTCGCCGAACTTCGTGGTCAACATGCCGGCCGCCGTCGGCACCGGCTCGGGCGGTGCGCTCGGGTTGACGCTCGGATCGCTCAACGGCAACGTCAACATCAACCTGCGCCTCTCGTCGCTGGAGAACACCGGCAACGTGCGCATCATCTCGGCGCCGAAGATCATGACGCTCGACAACATCGAGGCGTCGATCGAGCAGGGCGTGGCGATTCCGATCTCGGTCGTCTCGGCAGCCGGTGCCAACACCGTCTTCGTCGACGCCAAGCTCAACCTGACCGTCAAGCCGCACGTCACCAACGAAGGCTCGATCGTCATGAACGTGCAGATCACGCGTAACGAGCCCGACTTCGTCAACGTCGGCGCGCGCGGCGATCCCACGATCTTGAAGAAGCAGGCCAAGACCGAGATGCTCGTGCGTGACGGCGACAGTGCGGTCATCGGCGGCATCTACACGCGCAACACCGGCCTCGCCTACACCAAGGTCCCGTGGTTCGCCGACATTCCGCTGATCGGCTGGCTCTTCAAGAACCGTCGCGAGAACGACGACCGTACCGAGCTCCTGATCTTCATCACGCCGCGCATCGTGAACCGAGCGGTCGTGGCGCGGTAACCGCATTACAATCCCCCCATGTCACGTTTGCGCCTCATGACCGCCGGCGAATCGCACGGGCCGGCGCTCGTCGCCATTCTCGAGGGGATGCCGCACGGCTTGCGCGTCTCGGAGGAGGCGGTCAACCGCGATCTCCGACGGCGGCAGATGGGATACGGCCGCGGCGGCCGCATGAAGATCGAGAAGGATCAGATCCAGGTGCTGGCGGGGCTGCGCGGCGGAGTGACCCTCGGGGCGCCGCTGGCGCTCATGGTGCCCAACGCCGATCACGCCAACTGGAAGGACGTGATGGACCCGTTCACGCCGCCCGGCGGCGAGCGGGCCAAGGCGCTGACGCGGCCGCGGCCGGGGCACGCCGATCTGGCGGGCGCGCTCAAGCTCGGCCTGCACGACGCGCGCGATGTGCTCGAGCGATCGAGCGCGCGGTCGACGACGGCGCGGGTGGCGGCGGGCGCATTTTGCAAGGCGCTTCTGCAGGCGTGCGGGATCGAGCTGCTCTGTCACGTAACGCGGATCGCCGAGGCGGCGGCGCCGCCGCTCGTGGCGACCGACGATGCGGCGTTGCGCGCGGCGCGCGATCGCGCCGAGCTGTCGGACGTGCGCTGCGTCGACGAGGCCGCTTCCAAGGCGATGGTCGAAGCGATCCAGCGGGCGCAGAAGGACGGCGACTCGGTCGGCGGCGTCGTCGAGGTCATCGCCTGGGGCGTACCGGTGGGCCTCGGCTCGCACGTCGAATGGACCGAGCGGCTCGACGGCCGCATCGCCATGGCGCTGATGTCGATCCAGGCCATGAAGGGCGTCGAGGTGGGCGCGGGCTTCGCCGCGGCGGCCATGCGCGGCTCGGACCTCTTCGATCCCATCCTCCACGACGGCAAGAGGTTCACGCGCCCGACCAACAACATGGGCGGCGTCGAGGGCGGCATCACCAATGGCGAGCCGCTGGTCGTGCGCGCGGCGATGAAGCCGATTCCGACGCTGGCGCGACCGCTGCCGTCGGTGGACCTGGCCACCAAGCAGCCGTTCGACGCGCAAAAAGAGCGCACCGATTCGTGCGCGGTGCCGGCGGCGGCGGTGGTGGCGGAAGCGGCGCTGGCGTTCGTGCTGGCCGATGCGCTGCTCGACAAATTCGGTGGCGACACCATGACGGAGCTGCAGCGCAGCCTCGAGGCGTATCGTGCCGATCTCGACCGCTACTAGGATCTTGAGGCCGATCTTCCTGGTCGGCTTCATGGCGACGGGGAAGTCGACGGTGGGCCTCTTGCTCGCGGCCAAGCTCGAGCGGCGCTTTGCCGATCTCGACGCGGTCATCGAAGAAGAGGCGCACATGACGATCGCCGAAATCTTCTTCAACGAGCGCGAATCGGGCTTTCGCGCCCGCGAAGCGGCCGCCTTGCGTCGCGTCGCCGCCCAGGGGCCGCAGGTGATCGCCGTCGGTGGCGGCGCGCCGGCGCACGGCGACAACATGGACTTCATGCTGCACGCGGGCAAGGTCATCTGCCTGACCGCCGGGGTCGACGAGCTGGTGCGGCGAATCGGCGACGCCTCGACGCGCCCGATGCTGGCCGGCAAGGACGTGCGCGCCGAGGTCGAGGCGCTGATGGCGCAGCGCCAGCCCTACTACGCGCGCGCCCACGTCGCCATCGAGACGACCGGGCTGGTGCCGTCGGCGGTCGGCAAGGCGATCGTCGAGGAGCTCGAGAAGTGAGCACGCGTGTCGACGTGGGGATTGCGAACGATCCGGCGGATCGGTCGTATCCCATCTTCGTCGACGGCGAGCCCGACGCCGAGGAGCGCTTCGCCGCCGAGCTGTGCACGCGCCTGCCGGCGGGCCGCATCGGCATCGTCACCGACGAGACCGTGTCGCGCCTGCACCTCGGGCGCTACGCCGATGCGCTGCGCGCGCGCAATCGCCGGCTGACGGCGGCCGTGGTGCCCGACGGGGAAGGCTCGAAGTCGATGGCGCGCGCCGAGGAGCTGTGCGAATCGTTCGCGCGCGAAGGGCTCGATCGCGGCGCGGTGATCGTGGCGCTGGGCGGTGGCGTGGTCGGCGATCTGGCCGGCTTCGTGGCGTCGATCTTCCTGCGCGGGGTCTCCTACGTCCAGGTGCCGACGACGCTGCTGGCGCAGGTCGACTCGTCGGTGGGCGGCAAGACCGGCGTCAACCTGCCGGCCGGCAAGAACCTCGTCGGAGCCTTCTGGCAGCCCAAGCTGGTCTACGCCGATGTCACGTCGCTGGCGACGCTCTCGGAGCGCGATCGGGTCGCCGGTCTGGCCGAGGTCATCAAGCACGCCTTCATCGCCGACGTCGAGCTCTTGGCGCGGCTCGAGGACTGCGCCGACCGCGCCTGCGCCGGCGACCCCAAGCTCCTCGAGGAGCTGGTGGCGTGGTCGTGCGAGATCAAGGCGCGGGTCGTCGGCACCGACGAGCGCGAGACCACCGGCGCGCGCGCGCTCCTCAATTTCGGCCACACCATCGGCCACGCGCTCGAGTCGGCGTCGCACAAGATGCCCGAGCCCTTGCGGCACGGCGAAGCGGTCGGCCTCGGCATGCTGGCCGCGGCGCGCGTCAACCGGGCGCTCGGCGGCGTCGATCTGGAGCCGCGCCTGCGCGCGCTCCTCTCCGCGGTGCGGCTGCCGGTCGATCTCGATCCGCGCCTGAGCCACGAGGTGCTGGCGCGGGTGGCGGTCGACAAGAAACGCGGCGGCGAGACGCTCGGATTCATCGTCGTCGACGAGCCGGGATCGGCGCGCGTCGTGGCGCTGGCCCCCTCGAGGATCAGCGAAATCTTGCTCGGGATAAAATCGAGATGATACGATCTAACCTGGAGGTAGGTGTATGAAGGGCGCACTCGTCCTGGTGACCGCGGCCATTGGTGCCGTCGGCTGCGCAGACAACAACCTGTCGATGTCCATCCAGCAGATGGAGGCGGTGACGAAGATGTCGATGTGCGTCGCCACCAACGCGGTGGGCGGAGTCGGGCGCGACCGCGGCGTCCTCGACGTCACGCTGGTGCAGCAGAATGGCTACGTCGCCGTTCCGCTCGTGCGCAACAACCTGACCTCGCGCATCGAGACGGGCGGCGTCGAGTACAACTCGATCCAGCTCATCGGCGCCAACGTCGCGCTGACGACGACGGCGGGCGACCCGGTGGCGCTGCCGGCGGGGCAGCAGAAGTTCTTCTACGCGGCCGCGGGTGGCAACGTCGATCCAGGTGGCCTGGCACCGATGTTCATCGAGATCATTCCGGCCGCGGCGGCACACACCTTGGCGGGCATGATCTCCGGCAGCGCGGTCTTGACGATCGTTGCCGAGGTGCGGCCGGTCGCGATGCGCGGCGGCGATCAGATGATTGGTGGCGCCCTCCACTTCCCGGTCGATCTGTGCGCCGGCTGCTTGCGCACGACCCAGGCCTGTCCGCTCGCCGCGGCCGGCGCGGTCGGCGGCTGCTTCCCGCAGCAGGATGATCCCATCGAATGCTGCACCGACTCGACCGGCGCCATCCTGTGTGGCGCGTCGGCACCCGTTAAAACCATGTAGCTCCGCCGCCTTCGCTCGACGGCCAACGCGGATTGACTCTCGTCGGCCGACCCGATACAACCGGAGGCGCGATGTTCCAGGAAAATCTGAAGCGGCTGGTCCAGGAGACCGAAGGCGCAATGGCCGGGCTGCTCATGGGCTTCGACGGCATCTCCGTCGATCAGTACACCGTGCCCGACGAAGTGGTCGACATCCAGACCGTCGGCATGGAGTTCAGCTTCATCCTGACCCAGGTACGCAAGGCGGCCGAGATCCTGGAAGTGGGCGCCGTGCAGGAGATCGCGATTCGCTGCGGCTCCTTGACCATCCTCATCCGTACGGTCTCGAGCGAGTATTTCGTGGCGCTCGCGCTTCGTCCCGACGGCAACTTCGGCAAGGGCCGCTATCTTCTGCGCGTGGTCGCACCGAAGCTGCAGGCGGAAATCGCCTAAGAGGCGCCGTGGCCCCGCACGTAATGGTGCTACACGGGCCGAATCTGAACCTCCTCGGCACGCGTGAGCCTGGTGTCTACGGCACGACGACGCTGGCCGACATCGATCGCCAGGTCGGCGAACGTGCCGCCGCGCGCGGGGCAACGGTCGAGTGCCATCAGTCGAACGTCGAAGGCGAGCTGGTGAATCGAATCCAAGAGGCGCGTGGTCGCGCGCAAGCCATCATCATCAACCCGGCGGCGTATACCCATACGTCGGTGGCCATTGCCGACGCATTACGGGCGGTCGGGCTGCCCGCCGTCGAGGTACATCTATCGAACGTGCATGCCCGCGAGCCGTATCGCCATGGATCGTTCGTGGCGCCGGTCTGCGTGGGTACCATCGGCGGCTTCGGCGCGCGCGGGTATGGTCTGGCGCTCGAGGCGGTCCTGGATCTGCTCGAGGAAAAATCGACATCATGAGCGAACGAGTAAAGTGAGATGAGAGCCAAAGGGAAGAAGCCCGCGCCGTCGCGCGCTACTGTATCGTCGCTGTCGTCGTCGTCCTCGTCTGCATCGTCGCAGCGGTCGCCGTCCTCGATCGAGGCACGCGTCGACGCGCTGGCCGAGGTCTTGCGCCGCCACGAGCTCAACGAGATCGAGATCGAGGAGGACGGGGTTCGCATCTACGTCCGCCGCGGCGGAGGAGAGGTGGTGCAGGCCGCGACCAGCTTCCATCACGCGCCGCCGCCGACGCCGCATGCGCCGCCGCCGACCGCGTCGGGATCGACCGCGCAGACGCAGGGCTCGTCGACCGACACCGGCGACGGCAACGTCGCCTACGTGACCTCGCCCTTCGTCGGCACCTTCTATCGCGCACCGTCGCCCGACATGGCGCCGTTCGTCGACGTCGGCACGCGCATCAAGAAGGGGCAGGTCATCTGCATCGTCGAGGCGATGAAGCTGATGAACGAGATCGAGTCCGAGATCGAAGGCTCGATCGTGCAGCTCCTCGTCGAGAACGGCCAGGCGGTCGAGTACGGCGAGCCGCTCTTCAAGATCAAAGTCGGATAAGCATGTTCAAACGGATCCTCATCGCCAATCGCGGCGAGATCGCGCTGCGTGTCATTCGCGCCTGCCGGGAGCTCGGGGTCGAGGCGGTGGCGGTGCACTCGCTGGCCGACTCGAACGCGCTGCACGTCAAGTTCGCCGACGAGAGCGTGTGCATCGGACCGGCGCCGGCCAAGGACTCGTACCTGCACATCCCGGCCATCATCAGCGCCGCCGAGGTGACCGGGGCCGAGGCCATCCATCCCGGCTACGGCTTCCTCTCGGAGAACGCCGAGTTCGCGGAGATGACCGAGCGCTGCGGCCTCAAGTTCATCGGGCCACCGCCGAAGATCATGCGCCTCATGGGCGGCAAGATCTCGGCGCGCAAGGCGATGGTCGAGGCCGGGGTTCCCATCCTCCCCGGCACCGGGCTCCTCGAGACCGACGATCAGGCCATGACCGCCGTCGAGGAGATCGGCTTTCCGATCATCATCAAGGCGTCGGCCGGCGGCGGCGGGCGCGGCATGAAGATCGTGAAGGACCGCGGGCGCCTCCTGGCGCAGCTCGAGGTGGCGCGCGCCGAGGCGCTCGCCGGCTTCGGTTCGTCCGACGTCTACCTCGAGCGCTACGTCGAGGCGCCGCGCCACATCGAGGTCCAGGTGGTCGCCGACGGCAGGGGCGGCGTCGCCATCCTGGGCGAGCGCGAGTGCTCGATCCAGCGGCGCCACCAGAAGCTCGTCGAGGAGGCGCCGTCGGTGGCGCTCGACGACAAGCAGCGCGAGACGCTGATGGCGGTGTGCGAGAAGGCGATGCGCGCCATCAACTACTCCAACGTCGGCACCATGGAGTTCCTCTACGAGAAGGGGAACTTCTACTTCATGGAGATGAACACGCGCATCCAGGTCGAGCACACCGTGACCGAGATGGTCACCGGCCTCGACCTCGTGCGCGAGCAGATCAAGCTGGCGGCCGGCGAGCCGCTGTCGTCGACCTTCACGGGGCGCTTCCGGCCGCGCGGCCACGCCATCGAGTGCCGTGTCAACGCCGAGGACCCGATCAAGTTCACGCCGTCACCGGGGCGGATCTCGGCGCTCAACCTGCCGGGCGGGTTCGGGGTGCGCGTCGACACCCACATCTACGAGGGCTACGTCGTTCCGCCCAACTACGACTCGCTTTTGGCGAAGCTGATCGTGCACGCCGAGGACCGGCATTCGGCGATCCGCCGCCTGCGGCGGGCACTTCAGGAATTCGTGGTCGAGGGGATTCAGACCAACCTCGATTTCCACAAGCGGCTGATCGACCATCCCGACTTCATCGCAGGTAGGTTGGACACCCACTTTCTCGAACGATTTTCGACGGAAAACGCCCCCGCCGTTGCTTGACCCATCACGTGGGTCCGCCTAAAATGTAGTGTCCGGCCCAGCTTATAGGAGCTCCGTCGAACGGGACACGAGTGGCGACGAACAAAGACAAACTGATTGCCGGCGCGCAAAAATTGGTCGAAAAGGGCCAA
This sequence comes from Myxococcales bacterium, assembly GCA_028287105.1. Lineage (GTDB taxonomy): Bacteria > Myxococcota_A > Polyangia > Palsa-1104 > Palsa-1104 > JAQBQH01. Next base: position 1,060 of record JAQBQH010000216.1, on the reverse strand, counting down.
TTTGAAAAGGCGATCAAAGAATATCTGAAGGTCGTTGCGGACGACGATAAAGACGTCCGCATCTGGCTGAAGATAGGCGATCTGTACGCCAAGCTCGGGAAGAAGAGCGAGGCGGCGGACACGTATGCGAAGGTCGCGCAGTTCTACAGCGACCAGGGCTTTTATCTCAAAGCGGTCGCGGTCTACAAACAGATCCTGAAGATCGAGCCGCGGCTCGTCGACGTGAACCACAAGCTGGCGGAGCTGTACAAGCAGCTCGGCCTCTTGTCGGACGCGATGCAGCAATACGAGGCGGTGGCGGCCTTCTACCATCGCGAAGGCAAGACGCGCGACGCGCTGGCGGCGCTCAAGCAGATCGTCGAGCTGGACCCCGAGACCGTCGCCAATCGCATCAAGCTGGCCGAGCTGTACTCGAAGGAAGCGATGGTCCGCGAGGCCATCGACGAGTTCTCGAAGGCGGCCGAGCAGCTGCGTCAGGCAGGGCGCGTCGACGACTTCATGAAGGTCGCGGAACGTCTGCTCTTCCACTCGCCCGACAATCGTCCGGTGACGAAGGAGCTGGCGGGGCTGTACATCGAGAAGGGCGATCCTCGGCGGGCGCTGCCGAAGCTGCAGGTCTGCTTCAAGGCGGATCCGCGCGATACCGAGGTGCTGTCGCTCCTGGCCAAGGCGTTCGAGGCGCTCGATCAGCGCTCGAAGTCGGTCTCGGTGTTGAAGGAGCTGGCGCGCATTCTCGGCGAGAACGGCGACGCGCGCGGGCGCGACTCGACGTGGCGAAAGATTCTTCAATTGGCGCCCGGCGATCCCGATGCCGAGGCGGCGCTGTCGAATCCGGGGCGGGCGCGGGCGCCGTCGCAGCCGTCGCTCGACGACGACATCGCGCCGCCGCCGCAGCAGCCGCGCGTGCCGACGAACGCGACCGGCGGGCGGCCGGTCATGATGAGCGCCTCGGGGCGCATGAAGAGCGTCGAGGACGACGAGCCGCAGCGCGGGCGCGAGCCGGAGCGTGGGCGCGAGCCGGAGCGCGGGCGCGAGCCGGAGCGCGGGCGCGAGCCGGAGC